>JBBTRZ010000018.1:0-28320 GCA_038064935.1 Patescibacteria group bacterium | reverse complement strand
TCACTGACTCGGCCGGTCACCATACCTCGATGCTCTGCATCGGGGTGATTTGATTCTAGTCGTTCTATTTTTCGTAAATAGCCTCCGGCAAGGACTCACCTTCCGATTAAAAAACCTAACGGGCATACTCCATGTCAAGGGTTCCCCTTGACATCAAAAAAGCAGTCGCCACCGGCAAGGTTAAATCCCGCCAGAAAGGTGGAGAGATCAAATTTCAGATCGCGGTTATACAGTAACATTGTGTTGACTTCTCGAATCCAGTCGGCTAGAATGACCAAGTAGCTCTAAGCGACATTGAAAGCGAGAATCCGCATCAACCATCAGATCACCGCTCCGACCTTGCGCGTCATTGACGAGACGGGCGCTAATTTGGGTGTTCTGCCGCTTTCGGGGGCGTTGACGAAAGCCCACGAACTTGGCTCGGACCTGATTGAGGTGTCAGGGTCAAGTAACCCGCCGGTCGCCAAGATCATGGATTTCGGCAAGTTCCAGTACCTCGAGAATAAAAAACAGAAACAAGCTCGCGCTCACGCCCATCAGACCGAGACGAAATCTTTACAGGTAAAGATTGGGACAGGCGACCACGATCTCGAGATCAAGGCGGCGAAGGCCTCTGCCTTCCTCGGTGAGGGACACCGCGTCAAACTTGAACTCTACTTACGGGGGCGGGCTAAATATTTTGATCAAGAATTCCTGCGAGGGCGCCTCGATCGTCTGATGAAATTCATCACCGTCGGCTACCGGATCGCGAGTGGGCCGGAGCGAAGTCCGAAGGGGCTCTCGTTGGTCATTGAACGGGTTAAATAAATTGGGCTTATTAAAAAAACTTCATGAGTATTAAAACTAATAAATCCTACGCCAAGCGCTTGAAGGTCACCCGCACCGGGAAAGTCTTGTCGCGGCGCGGCGGGCAAAATCATTTTAATGCCAAAGAGAGCCGCCGTGGGCAGTTGTCCGGCAAGCGGTTAATGACCTTCCGGATCAAGCAAAAAATGCTGGGGTCTTATTTGCCCACTGTTTAATAATTAAATTTCGAAACTATGCCACGAGTCAAACGAGGAATCATTGCCGCCAAACGCCGCCGCCGGATCCTTAAGCAAGTAAAAGGATATCGCTTCGGTCGCAGTAAAAAAGAACGCGAAGCCAAAACCGCGATCCTCCACGCCGGGGCTCACGCCTTCCGCCATCGGCGGGAGAAGAAGCGTGACGCTCGCGGTCTGTGGCAAGTGAAGATAAATGCCGCCGTCCGGCGCGCCTCGCCGAGCCAAGGCGGGCCGCTTAATCTCTCCTACAGTCGCTTCATGGGACTTTTGAAAAAATCTAAAATTGAACTGGATCGCAAAATCTTAAGCCAACTTGCCGAGCGCGAACCGGACACTTTCCGCCGGATTGTCGAAACCGTCGCTAAATAAAATTCTAGTTTGGCCAACTGGAAAATTACCTCGCTTTTTCTTTTTTGACTAATTCAATCACGCGGGCGACGAGGTTTTTAGGGTCAGCATCGAAAATGACATTATCATTGTGACGGTGCCCCTTCTCCATAATGTCGCGAATGACTTGCGCCGTCGGCCCACAACCGTCGAGAATGCCGATCAGCTTACCATCTTCGAAGGCGACGGTGAATTCATTGATCGTGCCCACCCGACCACAACCGATTAGGACGGCATCGGAGGCCCGGGTGAGTAAGAGATTCCGGCCCGAATAACCGAAGCCGGTGTAAATGACAAGATCAAGATAATCAAGCGGCAACTTATAGAAATCGAGGTGTTCGCGCTCGGTCGAGGCCGGCGAGAGGCCGAGCGAAGTGCCACCCGCCTCTTTCGCCCCCTTCGCCGCCCAAAGGGGAAAACCGGTGGTGGCGCCGGTGACTAGCACCGCACCTTGATTCACAATCTCTTTCCCAAGTGTCATCGCAACTTCTAACACACCTTCACCGCAATGGTCAGTTTCGGCGGCACCCGAGACACAGAGTTTGATCCGCGAATGACCGTGTTTATCTTCTATTTGGTGATTGTCGGTCGTCATCATCCGGATAGTATAAAGGAAATTAGGCGACGCTACAAATCCAAAGTGGCTGATTGGCCGACTTGTGGCGCAATCGCCCGAATACCCAAGTAATCGCGAACGCGCTGGACTAAGAAGAGTGCCGACTTAGGCTCCCCCATCGCGGCGTAGACGAACTCCAGCGATTCACTCAACTGGTGGACGAATTCGAGTAGTCCCGGCCCATCGCGATGCGCCGAGTAACCGGAGAGTGAGACGACTTTCGCTCGCACCGCGACGCGCGTCCCAAGAATTGTCACCTCCTTCGCTCCTTCCTCGAGCCGGCGGCCGAGACTACCGGCCGCCTGATAACCAATGAGGAGGAGAGTGGTCGAAGGATTACCGAGGTGTCGTTTCTCATGATGAATAATCCGACCGCCGTTACTCATCCCCGAACCGGCGATAATAATTTTTCGCCCCGGGAAACCAGCGATGGCGCGCGACTCTTCGGTGCTTAAGGTTTTATGCAGGTTGGGAAAATTGAAAACACCGTCACGGAGATGATTGGGGTCGGACACCTGGGAATTGAGATAGGAGTGAAATCGTTTATAAATTTCCGTCACCTTGATGGCGAGCGGGGAATCGAGATAAACCGGCACCGGCGGGATGCGGCCTTCAGCCGTCATGTGCTCAATTTCGTAGAGTAACTCTTGCGTCCGTTCAATCGAGAAAGCGGGGATCAGTAGAACCCCGTCCTGTCGCATCGTGTTCTCGATCACATCTTCCAGTCGGTCGCGGCGTCGCTCGATGTTTTCATGCTCACGGTCGCCGTAGACACTCTCCATCACCAGATAATTTATGTCTTTGACCAGTTCGGTATTATGAAGGAGGGGCGACGGTGAATTACCGAGGTCGCCAGTGAAGAGGAGGCGACGGGCCCCTCGCGCAATCTCAAACATCGCCGAGCCGAGAATGTGACCGGCATCGCGGAGCGTCACGGTCACCCCAGAATTGTCGAGAGTAAACGACGCGCGATAGTCCACCGTGCGCCACCGGGCGAGCGCGGCCGTGACATCAGCGGATTCATAGAGAAGTGGTTGGCCGCTCCCCCTCACTTCTTTCTCCATCACGCCGAGACTGTCTTCGAGAATTAGAGCGGCGATCTCTTTCGTCGGCGGCGTCGAGTAAATCGTGCCACGGAAACCGGCGCGAATGAGCGACGGGATACGGCCAACATGGTCAAGATGGGCGTGCGTGACAAGAAGATAATCAATCGCCGCCGGATCGTAGGGAAACGGCTCGCGATTTTTGTCTTCAAATACCTTGCCACCTTGATAGAGACCGCAATCCACTAAGACGCGAATCAGCCGGCCGCTTTCCGTCGCCGGCTCAATCGTCAATAAAAAGTTGGCGCCGGTCACCGACCCTGCCCCGCCGTGGAAAATGAGTGTAGATTGTAATTTCGCCGGCATTTATGGGTTACAGTATACAGACAAAAACCTCTCCCGCGAAGGGAGAGACTTTGGTGAGGTCGTTTGGCTGAATTGACCTAGAATTAAAATCTAGGTGGGTTCCCGCAACGATGCGCCAAGACGCATAGTGTATGAGGATCCCAAAATTTAAATATTTGATCTAGATAATCCCCAAACGACCTCGCTCTCATTGTACTGCCGTTACGAGAAAAAAAGCAAGCCCTGTCATCCACTGGTTATGCACCGGTTATACCCACTTTATCCTATTCTGAAATACTGTCGGAATAGAGCCACGGAAAGTCTGGTTTCTGGTAGTCAAAAAGTTCTGCGGGAGTGAAAAATCGCTTAATCTCTTGCTCGGCATTCTCCACCGAGTCTGAAGCGTGAACGATATTTGACTGCCCGCTCATGGCGAAGTCGCCGCGAATCGAACCGGCATCGGCTTCATAGCCGCGGGTTGGCCCAACAATCAGCCGAATCGCTTGAATCGCTTTGATCCCCGACAAGACGAGAAGGATCACCGGCGTTGATTTCATATAGCGCTTGAGAGAACTGAAGAAGGGTTTGTCTTTATGATGAGCATAATGCTCATCGAGAATCAGGTCTTCCAATTCAATCATCTTTAGTCCAAGAATTTTCAAACCCTTATTCTCGAACCGACAGAAGATCTCCCCCACCAACCCGCGCTGGAGCGCGTCCGGCTTCAAGATAAGCAAACTGCGTTCTTCGGCGTTGGAATTACTCATGTTGAAATAATTTAGTAAGCGTTTAAAACTTTCAGAATAGCGCTCGACAAAGCGGCAAACTCTTCTTTTGATTTTTCAATATTTTCTTTCGTACCTTGCTGGTTATCGGTAATCATTGCTGGGTCCAGTTCGAAAATTGCGACCCCCAACTCCTGGCATTTCGAGGGAATCCGCCCATAATCCTGAATAATTTGAAGCGGGTGTTTCCAACTCTCCTCAACCAACCCATTGCGGCAATGCTTTTCGGATAAGAAAGTTTTGACTTTCCCCGGAATCTTTTCCATCCAGGCCCGATGATCAGCGATAGGTTGTTTACCATAAACATTGTAGGAATTAACAATGTAACCAATAAATAACGGATCGCCAGACAACACAAATTTGGTTTCGGTGTTGCCCGCAAGCGCCTTAGCGGTGTTACGCCAGAGAATTTTCCACTTCTCATAGACCACACCCAAATTTTCCACCCCTTGAACGCTAAAAGCGTCAGGCATCAGCGGCACCACAAAATAATCCGCTCCTAGTAAAATCATCTGATTCAAGAGGCCTAAACTGGGGGAGGTATCAATTACAAAAACATCAACTTGTTCGCTTAAACCTTTTTCCCTAAGGAAGCGATCGATCGCGCTAGTCTGAAAATAACCGATCGGTTGACCAGCAGCGGCTTGTCCGTAGGCATTAATTAGCAAACCCTCATAGGCCGATAAGTTTATATTCCCTTTTAGTAATAAAAGATTGGGATCGGCTTTAACTGACAGAAATTTAACTCCTAGGTTGATATCCGAGCCACCTTCGATCACGCCTTTCAATACATCGTAAATACTCTTCTCTGACTCCAAGAATAAGTGCTCTAAATAATACTCCTCGCCCAACGCCAAGCGCGTCAGATTGCATTGCGGATCGAGATCAACCAGTACCGTCTTATAACCCTGTTTGGCAAACGAGACGGCGCAATTAAAAGCCAGAGTGGTTTTCCCCACCCCGCCCTTGTTATTAACAAAAATTAACTTTTTAGTCCGCGTGAATTTCAACGGGATTGATCATATAACTCATTTTATAATTGTAAACGGCGCATCAGACTCATCACAAACCGTCGGCGTGGTCACAGTGCAAACGCGGAGGCGGTACGAACCGATCGGGACCGACATGCCGGCCTCGCTCCCTTGACCCACCGTCCAAGAAAAATTAGAAGCCGAGAGTTGTTTGCCAATCAAATAACTCGTCGAAGTCGCCGTGGCTTTGATCACCGACACATTAACCGATCCACCACCCAACCAACTAATCGTCTGTTTGGTCCCCAGTCGCCAACTCTCGCCGCCGTTGGGAGCAAGGACGGTGAATGGCAAGGGCGTGGTCGGAATTGTCTCTGGTGGGGTCACGACCGTATTAGCCATAATGGTAAACGGCTGATCGCTGAAATCGTGGTATCGTCGACCGTCCACGGTCACCGAGACCATAACAATGTATTGACCGATTGGTTGGGTGGCCGGAATTGGAATAGTTTCTTGACCATCATTTCCGCTTGTCGTGTTAAGTATATCGGCTGGATCAGGCGGTGGCGCACCGGGGGCACGATAAGGTAACACCGTAACTGTGATCGGCTGATTAGTTTGATTGCCGGTGTGATTCCACTTAATGTTTAGTGATCCACCGCGCGGGATTGTCTCGCCACCGTTGGGGGAAAGAATAGTAACAGTAGGGGTTGTTGTCGAAGTAACCTCAAAATCAATGGGATTACTATCTGCACCATTGGCGTACACAGAAATTTTATATCTTCCAGGAGCTGTTGGAATCTGTTGACCATTATTTGTAATGAACTCCGGGACAGTAAAATTTATTTTTCGGATATCAGAAGTGAATACATAATTGGAAAAAGAATTCCCGGTTGTTAAGTTGATGAAATTTATAACGGAATAACCAGAGAAATCGGCACCAGAAACAGAAACGACTGTTCCAACCGGCCCAGACCTAGGGGTAATGTTAGATATGGTCGGGGGATTAACTATAATAATCTCGACATTTGCAGTCGCTTTTTGATTAGTATTCAAATTAATGACATCGATAGTGACAACATGACGCCCTAGGGAGGTATTACTTGGGAGAGTGAAAAAAATATCAGCCCCAACGGTCTCAACGATATTATCAGCCGGAGAAACTAAAACATCGCCTGGTGGTGAAATAGTAGGTTGCCAGGTTGAAGGTATATTAGTTTCAATCCTAAAGTTCGAGTCACCACAACTGCTCGAGTCACTATTCAGATAACTAATAGTGATGTAACTAGTTCCTCCTCTAGCGGGACTTGGATAAGGATAAAAACTCGTAATTACCGGTTTATCTCTCACGCATTGAGGTGTTTGAGGCGTTGTCAGTTCCACATCAAAAGTTATAGTTGAATCTCCAACAGTAATGATTGGGCCCAAATTTATTCCAGTCGTAATATCAGTAAATTTATTGCTTGTAGAATTCAGAGTGGTTAATGAAATGTCTTGTTCCCATGGTAAAGTAGTGGGTTCCATATCCAGTAAGCGCGGAAACTGGTAAAAATCATCATTAATAATTTTGTTGATAAATAATCCCTGCTGGTTGGGAGACAAAGCTGTATCATTTAATTTTCTGTCAAAACCAGTTCCTCGACGATGTTCTAAATATAATGTTGTTGATGTTGCCAGTGGCGACTGAACTTTGGCTAACTTTTTACCACTACCAGCTAATTCAAGCGGATTAAGAGCGTATCGTCCAGAGCTATTAATTTGGATGGTTTCATTTGGTGGAATCCAACCTAATAATTCTTTATAGAAAGAATTAAAGTGCGTGGAGTAAGCACCCTGCCCCATCGTGTCAAAAAGATTGCCATATTCTTCGTGCCTGCAACCACCTCGAAAAACATTTTCACCACAATCCCAACCATTAGCATGTAGAACACCAAGACCATGACCCATTTCGTGAGACAAAATATGATCCCAAATCGTCCACGAGAAGGGGTGGCCGGTACCAACATTATCAAAACCTTTCCATTGATTATAAAGCTCTAGGTCAGAAATCTGAACCCAAGCAGTGGAAAGATTGAAATTTTTATTACCGACGGAAAAATTTCTCTTACCGACAGTTGAATATCCACTGGCATCAGGACATTGGGTACCATGAACAATAACCAAACTAGCGTATTTAGATAAATCAATATTATTGTCAAGAATTATGTGCGCGACCTCACTATCTTCAGCACCTGCACAACCACCACTATTCCGCGGCAAAGTATACCACCCCTTCACATCGCCGGTGAATTTGATTTTGCCATATGATTGCTCGTGGTAAAACTTTTGGAATTGACCGTTGAAGGTAAGATCGTAAATTTCTTGAGGCGTTTTCGGCGGCGGGCCAGAATCGAGGAAGTTGACAAGAAGAATAAGCGTCTTCTGATCCCCCACCGCCTCGGGTCGGGGCGCGGCGGTGATGATTTGAAATTTGCTGGCTTCGGCCACGATCACTTCTTCCAATTGGGAACCAGTAACTTTCATCACCGCCCCCGAGGCCGAGAGAATCGGTTCGGTGGGATAGAGGGCGTACTTGGTATTACCGACAACTAACGAATAATCATAACGGGAGTTCTCGTGTTCAAAATCATCTATGTGCATCACTTCGAGGCGGCCGGTGAGCGTCGCGGCCTGTTCGAGATTACCTCGCAAGTCCTGCGGAATTTTCTGAATTATTGTCGGTGATAATTTTTGAGTTAAAAATAATCGTGGATTAACTTTAGCGAGATTAAGCAGCTCAACTTTTCTTTGGACCAAAAGTGATTTTAGTTCCGTCGCGCCAAGTTGACTAATCTTGGCCGTGATTTGATTATTGAGAGAGGAAACGAGAGCTAGTGATCGGGAGGCGGCGGCGAGCTTAGCTGAAGCGGCCGTTTCCGCTTCGACAAGCGGTCTACTAACCGATGACGGTTGCCCGGTCGCGGCGAGTTGGTCAACCGATTCGTCGCCCGTCAGACGGCCAAGGAGGTTCAAGTCGCGTTCGAGCGCCGAGCCGGCGAAGACGGCGAAGAGAAAAATTGGAAGAAGCAGAAGGAGAATGCCGAGGGAGCGGGTGTGGAGATTCATGAGTTAAGCATACCGCAAATTAGGCGGTTTAGTTGGAAAGTTATGCACAAGCACGATTTCATTGGGTAAGAATCTCCGGACCGTCATCCGTCACTAAGACCGTGTGCTCGAAGTGGGCGGCGAGAGCGCCACTCTTCGTCTTGATCGTCCAACCATCATCGGCTGTCACAATCGCGGCACTGCCGATGGTCACCATTGGCTCAATGGCGATCACTAGTCCCGATTCAAGTCGGACACCAGTTCCGCGTGTAGCAACATTCGGCACTTCCGGTGGCTCGTGGACGCGATGACCGACGCCGTGGCCGCCAAATTCTCGAACCAAGTCATACTGCTTTTTATCAACCGACTTCGCGATGGCAAAGCCAATATCACCGGTTTTCCTGCCAGACTTAGCCGCGGCAATACCGGCGATGAGAGCGGCGCGGGTGACATCAAGCAGGGCTTGGGCCGACGGAGCAATTTCCCCCACCCCGACCGTCACCGCCATATCGGTATATAGACCTTGATATTTAAGCCCGAGATCGAGGCCGACCAAATCGCCATCTTTCAATTGACGGTCGCCTGGGATCCCGTGCACCACTTCATCATTGATTGAGACACAGAGCGCCGCGGGGAAGGGGGAGGCGGCACCGGCCGGCCGATAATTGAGGAAGGCCGGTTCGCCGTCCGCTGCTTGAATCAATTCGCGCGCGAGCGTGTCGAGCGCCCGAGTCGTGACCCCCGGGCGCGCGGCTCGGGCGAGAGTGGCGAGAATTTGGGAAAGTTTTCTCCCGCCGGCATGTAGTCGTGTCAACTCCTCATCGTTCTTAACAATCATAATGATGCGGCAATCGCCTGCTGGATTTCTTCAATTGTTTTATGTCCATCGATCGTTAACAAACGATAATAATCCTGATTCGCTCGATAATAATCAATGACCGGTTTGACATCTCGCTCGAACCAAACGAAACGCTTGCGATTTTCCTCTTCGCTGTCATAAACCCGGCCCCGGTCAACTAAACGTTGGGTTGCCGTCTCAACCGATACATCTAAAAATATAACCATGGGCTGTTTGATTTTGAAAAAATGTAAAGCCCCATCTAGGGCTTCAGCTTCAATCAACGCGCGCGCCGCACCGTCAAAAATTAAAACTTCATTACCGGTAAACTTATTTAATAAAATATCCGACCAAAGCCAAATCGGCAAAAACGACGGGTGCCGTTCGCCTTGACGCATTATCTCTTCGGCCGCGCGCGCCGCCAAACTATCAGTCTGAATAAACTTACGGATATGTTCCCCGGGTTCAATATAAATTACGGGTGTCGGCCGCAATCGCTCAGTCAACAAATTAGCCTGCGTCCCCTTGCCCGAACCGGACCGCCCGATAAAAATGAAGGTTTGCGGTACCATCATACTCGGGGTCAAAGAGTGGTGATTAAAATTATCACGGAAATAATGAAGACAATGATCGCGAAACCGAGCAAAACGCGGTTGGCCCCCGCCTCATCAATCTTCCCGCCCGAGAGCTTGATAATTAGCGCGGGCAAACTGCCACGCTTCCGCCCATCACTCGGCCGATAGAAATCGGCCCCTTCGGGATTAATTGTCATTTGATCGTTTGACATGTCGCTATTGTAGCAAACCTACCGCTGACGAGCCAACTCCGCCTCGATTTTAAACACCCGGGACTCCAGTAATTCCATTCGCTCTAAGTCAACTTTATTTTTCAACCCCTCTTTCAATTTTTTAATCTCGCTCTTAATTTCCTTAAGTTCATCATCAATCCGAGACAGGTAATCAAAAACGGTCTGAAAGTTACTTTGCATTTCTTGCCGGAAACTAAATACTTCACTTTGTAAATCACCATGATTTTTTTTAACGCCAACGAATTCTTTTTTGATTTCCTCCAAATTCCGGTCGAGCCTCTCACTCATCGCATTCTGACCCTCGGCAATTATTTTAACCGTATCCTTAACATACTCCATCGTGACTTCGTAATAATCTTTACGAAGAGTTGGTTTTTTAGTTTTGTTTTCGAGAAGCTTTTTCATGACCTTATTACTACCGTGCCTGCACTGGACCCGCCGGGTGATATTGAATGGTCCCGGGAATGGCTTGGGGAAGAACGGGCTGGAAAGAATTAATGACAGTGAATCGTCTATCACTGTAGTCACTCACTAGTTTTGCCCCAGATTGCTGGTGAACAATAATTAGAATTTTGTACTGGCCAGTCGGCAAGTCTTTAGGGACAGACCAAGAATAAGTTGTATTGCCACTAACTGTGGAGTTCTCGGCGATATAGCGATCAAATGTTTGACCCTCATCATCAATATTAAGCATCCTGAACAAACCAATCTCTAAGCGGGCCCCATAGGTAAGATTAGAAGCTGACCATCTGATGTTGTAAGTATCACCAGCACGAATTATCTCCCCACCATTCGGCGAGAGAACAGTAAGAGGTTGAGGCGAAATTGGTATATAAGGAGCAGTGAAATTCCCCACCCGCACACTCAAGCTAGTTTGGGCTGATTGGCCGGAGTTGTCAGTGACGGTAAAAGTTGGGGTGTAAGTACCAGCTTTAGCGTAACGGTGCGTGAACGAGGCTGTCTGCTGGGTCGGCACATAAGACGGAATGGCCACTCCACCTCTCATCGTACTCACCTCATCACCCCATCTGACCGAGTAACTCAAATTACCATTCTCCGAATCAGACGCCTCGACCCGCCATGTCCCCCGCTCATTAACCTTTAGCGTTGTCGGCCCCGAGACACCAGAGATTGAGGGAGAACGACCATTGCGATTACTAGAATCTTTTATGAAGACGACATGATTGGGATGAAGCTGGTCATAATAATCATACCCAAACCCCTCATTGTCATAGTAATGATGAACTGTTGGATTAACATCAACACCGTAAATGTATAAGGCAAATCTTCCTCCCACATCGTCGTCCTGGGTTACTTTTGCCACATCGGCAGATGGAACATTGATGGGAATCATTTCAAAACCATCGTTACTGCTCCAAAATTCAGCTCTATAACCAATATTATTATCTAAAACTATTTTTACTTTACCATCTCGAGAGAAAGCACTGCCATCCCATCTTACGGCCTGATTAGTACCATTATTCAGAATATCTCTACCATTCGGTGACAAAAGATAGAATCTAGTAACAACCGCCACCGTCGTCGTACCACTATAATTAGTCGTTAATTTATTATTTGACTCGTTAGACTCTTGGTAAATGTTATCCGGGTCAACGACAATACTAGCGCGGTAAGTGCCGTCATCAGCAGGCCAAGAATACCCGGGCCACTGGTGAGTGAGACAGGCCCCGGGATTATCGGCGTGGTAAACTATGTTGGGAAATAGGACCGACATCCCATTAACCGCCACTTCGCCGGGAAAAGTTGGGATCGACTTAGAACCTAAATTACATAAAACCGCCTTCGGCCCATCAGCATCCATCGTGAAGGAAGTGACGGCTAAATCAATACCGTCTTCAGGGATAATCGGTGTAATGGGCCGAGTAGAATCATAAATCTTGAAAAAGGAGTCACTACTATCCGAAACAACATATTTGCCATTTACATATTTGTCGACAGTAATCTGATAAGCCCCCGGTTCTAAATTACCGTAACTATGAGTGCCGACTTTCCATTGTAACGATAAATCACTCTGATTATGAACTTCCGCAATTGTATAGGTATATTTCGCGGGATAATTCTGGATAAACACTTTGAAAACTACAGAATCATTAACAGGATGATACTCACGATCAGACCAAGAAATAACTTGGTAAGCTCCTTTCTGCCAACTCTCCCCGCCATCAGGAGATATCACAGTGAGTGATTGATTATTAGGATTTGCAGGACTTGGTTGTTTGGGGGTCGGATCAGTTGGAGATGGTCTTAGTATTATCGGATTTTGATTACCCGGATACGGTTGTTTGGGTAACAGATTAATCGGTGGCGGACTAATTACTATCGGGTTTTGCTGGCCACTACAGTCAAACAAACTATTTATTTTCCGGCGGGTAGCCGAACCGAAGTAGCCAGTGGGTGCCGTGAGACCACTGGGTGTTAAAATTTCTTCTTCATATTTAGATTGTAGCTTGGAGACAGCAACGGCGGTGCGTTCATCAAACTTATCCGACTCGCCGACACTAAAACCTTCGTCTTTCAAAACAGCGTGTAATTTTAACACATCCACTCCCGAAGAGCCGACCCCAAGATTCACTTCAAAATTTTGACATCGCTTGACTGGAATCGCGCCTTGGTTCTGAAACACCTTAACCCGGGCTGACAACTCACCAATCTTTTGCTCTAGATCAGCGATATTTTGCGCGTTAGTCGTAAGTGGCGCTAAAATACTAACAAGAACAAAAGCAATAAATATTTTCTTAAACATGGTGATTATGGTTATTCTTAAAATTACTAAAAGCTAGTCCCTAAAACCTACCCGCCATCCTACCACACTTTCAATACTCCCGCATCGTGGCTTGGGCGTCAATCTTCTTCATGAATTCAAGCGCCACGGAGACGACGATGAGGAGGGCCGTGCCACCGATCGCCAGCGCGGTGATGCCGGTCAAGGCCCGCATGATGAGCGGCAACATGGCAATCACGCCGAGGAAGAGCGCGCCGACCAGCGTTAATCGCGTCACAATTTTCCCCAAATGTTCAGCCGTCGGTCGGCCTGGGCGAATGCCGGGAATAAAAGCGCCACTTTTCTGCAAATTGGTCGAGATGGCATCGGGATCAAAAGTGATCGCCGAATAAAAGTAGGTGAAAAGGAAAACGAGAATAAAATAAACAATGGCGTAAAACCAGCTATTATTAAGGAGACCTAAAATGGTGTCGGCGACCACCCTCACTGTGGGATGACTGGTCTGTGATAAGAAATTAACCAGCATTTGCGGGAAAAGAAGGATGGAGAGGGCAAAAATGATCGGCATCACGCCCGCTTGATTGAGACGGATCGGCAAGTAGGTGGAGGTCCCGCCATAGAGCTTCGATCCGCGCACGCGCTTGGCATAAGTCACCGGAATCGGCCGCTCGGCCTCGGTCATCACTACCACGCCGCCAACAATCACCACCGCCGCGGCGAGAAAAGCGATGAAGGACGGGACTTGCGACGGATCGAAGTTCGCGGCCACTTGCCCAATTGCTTGCGGGATACTGGCGACAATACCGGCGAAGATAATGAGCGAAGTCCCATTTCCAATACCGTATTCATTAATGAGTTCACCTAGCCACATGAGGAGAATGGAACCAGCCATAACGATTACAACACTCATCAACCGTTCACCCAAAGTGATAGGGAGAAGCACCCCTTGATTGCCCAGTAATGCTAGAAGACCGAAGCCCTGAAGTAGGGCGAGCGGCACAGTAAGGAGTCGAGAATATTGAGCGAAGGTGCGACGGCCGGCTTCGCCGGATTCCTGATAGAGTTCTTTGAGCGAGGGAAACATCATAGTGAGAAGTTGCATGATGATGGACGCGGTAATGAAGGGGCTCACACCCAACATGAGAATGGAGAGATTCGACAATCCGCCGCCGGAAAAAATATTCAAAAGGTTAAGGAATTGATTACCAGCGAAAAGTCGACCAAGGGCTTCGGCATTGACCCCGGGAATCGGAATGCTGGCACCCAAGCGAAACAGGATGAGGGCAAAAAGCACAAACAGAATCCGGCGCCGTAATTGCGGATCGCCCATGACTAAAGAAAATTTGGTGGCAAGTTTATTAAACATGAGGTGAGGCGGGAGTTGGGACGATTATTTTTCCACCAGCCGCTTCAATAATTCGGCGGGCGGCGGGGGTGATTAAACAATCTTGGATTGAGAGTGCCTGGGTAAGTGGCGTCGCGCCAATAATCTTCACTGTCCCACGGCGGAGGGTGGCGGCGGAGATTAATCGTTTGCCAGCGAGGGTCGTGGAAGACACTATTTCTCCCGCCGTAAAACGGCGCGCCAAATTGGCAAGCGTAATTGTCACTAATAAATTGGGAGCAAATAAAGACATGTGTCCGCGTAATTTCGGCAAACGCTTAATAACATCGCGAATCTCCGGCCGAATCCGATGACCCGACCGCGCCCGTTGCCCCTTCGTTCCACGACCCGAAGTCGTCCCGCGCTTACCGCCGCGACCAATAAGCTTCTGTCGCTTGCGAGGATGCTGTCTTTTAACATCGTGGAGTTGCATAAAATTATGATCGAATCGAAACGGGTAAAGTTGAAAGCGCGCGCATTGTGGCCCGGGCGTTATTGAGTTGGCTCTTCGACGGCGAGAGAATTTTGGCGCCGACCGCCCGGATGCCGGCGAGTTCGAGAATCACCCGCATCGCGCTACCGGCCACAATCCCACGCCCGGGCGCCGGGCGAATGATTACGCGCGAACTATTAAATTTGGCTGTGACCTCGTGGGGAATTGATGATTCTTTAGTTAAAGTCAGGGTGAGCAAATGTTTCTTCGCCTCGCGAAACGCTTTTTCGAGCGAGAGTGAGATATCCGCCGCCTTACCGACCCCGAGTCCGACTTTACCGCAACGATTGCCGATCGCGAGGAGGACCGAGAAACTGAAGCGCCGACCGCCTTTCACCACCCGCGTCACCCGACGAATGTTAATCATCTTCTGCTCGAACTCCGGTGGCGCCGCGTCCCGCCCACCACGCGGCCCTCGGCCGCCGCTCACATTACCGCGTGGTCGGTCGCCGCCACTTCGGCCGCGCGGTCGCCGCGATGGACGCAGCTCTCCTGATTGATCTGGCATTGAGATCATTGGGGTTGGGGTAATATCGGTTGAGTTAGTAGCCATAAATATAAAATATTAAAACACGAGACCGCCGGCGCGCGCGCCGAGGGCGAAGGCCTTCACTCGACCGGTGTAGCGGTAACCGCCGCGATCAAACACGACGGTGTTGATCTTCTGCGCCGCCGCTTTCGCCGCCAAATTCTCTCCCAAGCTCTTCGCCGAGAGAACGGTGCCGGGAGAAACTTTAGTCTTCGTCGCGGTCGTCGTCTGTCTCAAATCATTAACCGAAACCAGAGTTCGGCCGGTCGTATCGTCAATAAGTTGCGCGTAGAGATAACGATTGGAGCAGAAGATGGAGAGGCGCGGCCGGCGAGCTTTACCCACCACCTTCGCCCGCACCCGGCGGTGGCGTAGTTTGCGTTCCTCGTTGCGATGATATTGCGGCACCATAATGATAATAAGTTTAAGCCACGACCTTCTTCCCTTGCTTGCGCGAGACGACCTCGGTCGCGTAACGAATACCCTTTTCCTTGTAGGGATCAGGCGGCTTCACCGCCCGGACTGTCGCGGCAAATTGACCGACCGCTTCCTTGTTCGGACCGCTCACGGTGAGCAAATTTTTTTCGAGTATAATCTTCACTCCGGCTGGCGCCACCACCACAACCGGATGGGAAAAACCGACATTGAGGGTCAAAGTTTGGGCCGAGACATTGCCCTTGTAACCAATGCCTTCAATCAGAAGTTGTTTACTGAAACCCGAAGCGGCACCCGCGACCATATTTTTCACATGCGAAGCGTAAGTGCCCCAGAGCGCCCCGTCAGTTGCCACCTGCTTGGGCGATATAGTGAGCGCTACTTTGCCTTCACTCGCGGTAATCGTGACACTGGGCCGAAAGGTTCGCGCCAATTCACCCTGTGGCCCCTTCACCATCACGGTCGTCCCCTCACTAGACACGGTCGCACCGACGGTCACTCCGGCGGGAATCGTGATTATTTGTTTGCCAATGCGTGACATGATAATAATTTAAAACTTAAAACTCAAAGCGTAAAACAACAGCTTAAAGTTTAAAGTATTTTTAATTTTGAGTTGTTGTTTTGAGTTTTTCATTTTTAGTTTTGCGCTATTTTCACCAGATTTTGAAAAGCACCTCCCCGCCGACCCGCGCCCGGCGGGCGGCCGAGCCCGTCATCACCCCCTGCGGCGTCGAGAGAATGAATTCGCCGTAACCCTGACGCACCGGACGCAGCTCGCGCGCTTGACGATACACGCGCCTGGACGGCTTGGAAACTCGGATGACCTGGTTTAATTTCGGTATCCGATCATGGTAAGCCAGAACCATTTCGATTATTTTCTTGACCTTCTTGCCCTTCTTCACCGCCGCCGTGAGGAAGCCGTGCTCGAGCAAAACCTGGGCGACCGCCATCTTGAAATTCGAATACTCGACAACCGCCGTCGGCAAGCGAACCCGCGCGGCATTCCTTAAACGAGTGATTAAGTCGGCGATCGGATCAGTTACCATGAAGATTTTTTAATCCCCGGGATTTTACCCTCGTTGGCATACTCGCGGAAGCAGATGCGACAAAGATCGAAATCGCGCATATAAGAACGCTTCCGCCCACAACGGAAACAGCGCCGGAGCAGGCGCGTACTAAACTTGGGCGGCTTCTGTGACCGCGCGATGACCGATGTTTTAGCCATAAAAAATTCTTGGCTCCCCGGAGCCGAAGCTAATGCTAGCAGAATTGACTAAGCGGTGTCAAATTAAATTTACTTTCCGTACAATTCGTGATGGGTGCCGATGATAGAAAACATGACAGTGTTATCGGCAACTTGTTCATAATGAACTCGTAGGTCACCGGTAATATCGATGCTTCGATAGCCAGCGTACCTACCATGCAGTGGGTGATTTTTTAGGACCGGGTGGAAGGGGTAGCGCATAAATATCGCCTGTCGTTCCTTAAACTTCCGCATCTCCCCGGGCTTAAGTTTCAAATATCTTTTCTCGAAATTCCGATGGTAAATTACCTCCATATCTCAACGCAACGAATCCAAATAAGCGTTGGCTTCCACTGGAGTACGAAACGGCCCCGCAATGTTTTTGCCCACTCGAAAATTCCGAGATGCTTGGCGAAGCAACGCGGCCGTTTTTTTATTAGGGACAAGATCAGCTCGCCCCTCGAGCTTTTTCTCAGTTTTGATATTTGCGAGAATCATTTTCATATTTCCAAGTATACGCTGGAACCAAGGTTGGTCAATTTTTCTTAAATGGAAAATTGAGGGCGCGGAAGAAGGCGAGAGCGGTGGCGCGATTGGGGGCGGTGGTAACAATGGTAATGGCGAAACCAAACACATCTTTGAGTTCTTCGTCGGCGGTCTCGGGAAAAATTGTGTGTTCGCGAATACTGATGGTCAGATTACCCGTCGCGTCCACCGACTTCTCGTCGAAACCGCGGAAATCGCGCATGCGCGGGATGGCGACATTGATCAGTTTATCAAGGAAGCCGTACATCCGTTTGCCCCGCAAAGTCACCATGAGGCCGATCGTCTCACCTTCCCGAACCTTGAAGGAAGCGATGGATTTCTTCGCCCCGCGGGGTGATGGCTTCTGGCCAGTAATTTTGGCCAAGCGGTCAGTGATCAAAGTCACTTGTTTGGGTTCGCGAAGTTTGCCAATGCCAGTGTTTAGCACCACCTTCGAGAGTCGCGGCAAGGCGTAGCGATTATCCACTCCGAGTTGGGTGGCGAGAGTTGGTCGGATAGTTTCTATTTTTTCTTTAAGCGTCAACATAATTTTATTTTAAGTCTCGGCCACACTTGCGGCACACCCGCAGTTTTTTACCGTCTTCGATTCGGCTACCTATTCGTCGCCCCCGGTTACACCCCGGACACATAATTAACACTTTCGAAGCCGCGAGTGGCGCCGGCGCTTCGATCACTTGTCCTGGCTTACCCGCCGTCCGCGGCCGCTCGCGTCGCTTACGCAGATTGACGCCTTCGATCACCACTCGATCGATAGACGGCCCGCCCGATCGAACGGTCGTTCGGGCGGGGAAAACTTTGAGCACTTTGCCGGTCTTAGACCGATCTTGACCCGCCATCACCATTACATTGTCGCCTTTTTTAATTTTCATATTAAACGATTTCAGGAGCGAGCGACGCAATCTTCTGGTAGCCGCGCTCGGCAAGCTCGCGCGGGATCGGCCCGAAAATGCGGCCGCCGATTGGTTCCGGCTTCTCCTTCTCGATGATCACCACCGCATTCTCATCGAAACGCAGATAAGAACCATCCGACCGGCGAAACGGTTGGCGTTGGCGAACGACGACCGCCCGGACGACATCCTTCTTTTTCACCGCCTTCTTGGGCTCGGCCGTTTGGATCGACATGACAACGATATCACCAATCCGAGCATAGCGGCGGCGCGAGCCGCCGAGCACTTTGAAAATGCGTCCGAGTTTGGCACCCGAGTTATCGGCTACTTTCACAATCGTGCGCGGTTGAATCATGTTAAAAATTTAAAACTTAAAACTAAAAGCTTAAAGCAGGATGGATTTTGAATTTTAAGTTGTTGTTTTGCGCTTTTCATTTTTAATTTTGCACTACTACAAACGACTTGGCGCGAGACAAGGGCCGCGTCTCTCTAATTTTAACTTTATCGCCCAATTGGCAGACTCCCGCTTCGTCATGCGCCAAATAGCGCTTGTGACGACGCAAATATTTGCCGTAAACGGGATGCTTGACTCGCCGCTCCACTTCGACGACGACCGTCTTCTTCATTTTAGTCGAAACGACAACACCAGCTAGAATTCGCGGGTGAGAAGTAGAATGAGAAATAATATCGGTCATATTAAATTAAAATAATACCAACTATTCCCGAGCAACCACCACAGTCTTAAGCGGCAATTTCGACCCGGCTTTCCGGAGGACATCGCGAGCAAGTAGGTCGGTGAGACCGTCAACTTCAAACAGCACTCGCCCGGGCCAAACTTGGAATTCATAACCTTGCAGATCGCCCTTGCCCTTACCCATGCCAACTTCCGCCGGCTTCGCCGTGTACGGTTTATCGGGGAAAACGCGGATCCAGAACTTGCCCGACTTTTTCATCTCCCTCGCAATCACCTTCCGCGCCGCTTCGAGTTGGTTTGACCGCACCCGCGCCGGTGTCTCCGCCTTAAGTCCGTGCGAACCGAAGATAACCGCGAGGCCGCGGGTCTCGAGGCGCTCCTTCCGAGGATTCCGTCTCATTGTGTGCCACTTGCGAAATTTAACTTTTTTGGGGAAAAGCATAGAAGTTAATTTAAAACTTAAAACTAAAAGTGTAAAACAATAATTTTGAGTTTTTCATTTTGCGTTTTGCGTTCCAAAGATGTCACCGCGGTAAATCCACACTTTAATTCCAATCACGCCGTAGGCAAGGTACGCCTTCTCGCGCGCAAAGTCAATGTCGGCGCGCAGGGTCTGAAGCGGCAGACGACCCTTTTTCACCGTCTCGGTCCGAGCGATATCCGAGCCACCCAAACGGCCCGCGACCGTCACCTTGATCCCCGACACCAGCTTATTAGCCATGGCCTTCTCAATCACTTGTTTGACTACCCGCTTAAAGGGTAGCCGCTTCTCCAAACCTTCGGCCACTACTTGCGCCGCGAGCGCGGCTTGCGCTTCCGGATGCTTAACCTCTTCAATGTCGAGTTTGAAATCTTTGGGGATAGTTGCCTTGATCCGCCGCAAGAGTTTAAGCAAATCATCTTTCAATTTAATCGCCCCCTCGCCATTCCGACCGATGACGAGCCCCGGCCGAGCGGTCTTCACGATAATTCGATAGACCGTGCCACCGCGTTCGATTTCCACCCGATCAACAAAGAGACCGCGCAGGCGTTTCTCCAGATATTCGCGAATCGAAATATCGGCCTTGAGATATTGCTGGTATTGTCCGCGCACGCCGGCACCCCGGCGCGGCCGACTGAACCATCGCGATTGCCAATCTCGGATGGTGACTAAACGGTGAGCGTAGGGATGAACGGAGTGGGACATGTTAATAATTTAAAGTTTAAAATGTAAAGCGCAAAATATTAATGTTTTAAGTTTTTCGTTGTTACTTTTCATTTTTCGCTTTTAGCTTCGAGTTCGATGGTGACATGACTCGTTTTGCGTTTAATGGGGTAGGCCCGACCGTGCGCGCCCGGGCGGAAACGCTTAAACACCATACCTTTACCAACCGCGATTTGTTTGATATAGAGATCGGCGCGCTTCAAGTGCGGTTCTTTGTTTAAACCATTAGCGGTCGCCGATTGAATCAGTTTCGCGATTGGGAGCGACGCTCGCTTGGGCAGGAAACGCAAGTGGGTCAGCGCTTCGATCACCGATTTTCCTCGCACCAAATCAACGAGCAGACGAACCTTGCGCGGCGCTTGATGATAATTTTGGAGTGAAGCTTTCATAATAATTATTTGGTTTTACTGGTGGCTGGCGCCGCGCCGGCTGGAGAACTCGCTTGTCCGGCTGGCGCCGCGCCGGCCGTGGCCGTCTTGGCCGCCGCGATCTCGGCTTCCTTCTTCTTCTGCTCCAGCTCCTTCTGCATCTTGCCGCCGTGGCGGACGAACTTCCGCGTCGGCGAGAATTCACCCAAGCGGTGACCGACCATCTCTTCACTCACCAAGACCTCGAGGTGGTCCTTGCCATTGTGAACGCCGAAAGTGAACCCGACCATCTCGGGATTAATCTGGCTCCGGCGCGCCCAAGTTTTTATAACCCCCGCCGACGCCGGTTTCTGGCCACTGATTTTCTTCAGCAACTTCGCATCCACATAGGGTCCCTTCTTGAGTGATCGTGTCATAAATTAAACATTACAAGGTGACACCTCCCGCTTCAAAGGTGTCACCTTTGATATGTGTACGGGAGAGATATTAGCAGACCCGCCGCCCTAGTGTCAAACGAAGATGTTTTTAATTATGATCGTCAGATATTCTTCGTACATCATTAAAAATTTTTTGATCCCTTCGATCATATCTAGTTCTTGAATTTTTTCGTATTCATGGACAATTTGGTTGCGCAGTTTAACTGATTCAGAAATACGAACAACAAAATTATAGTCAAGCACTTTTAAGTCGCTTAGACCATAAAAAGTCGAACGATAACTTTCTGGGCTAGTGATAGCACTGTCGCTGATAATCAACATATTCGTGTCCACTGCCTCATCAACGATAAGTTGGTATAACCGCTCAATCGCTCGAACTTTCACTTTATCTTGAAGAATCAACCCTGATATTGGAGCCACCAACGGCTTAATCTCATCCAAATAAGCGCGAATGGCCTCAACTTTCTTTTTTATTTCTTCTTGATGCATAGAAGTTAGTGTTGAAGGACTGTTCTTTGTTCGGCCCAATTTATCAAACGCCGATCTCGTGCCTGCCGAAGATGCGTGGTGTCCAACCAAATTTTCCAAGCATATATTTTCCAACGCCGATAAAAGCCTTCGGTTTTTTCATAAAGAAGTTGGCCATCGCGGGCCACCGCGCGCCATAGAGTCGGCGAAGCCATAGCCAAATTCACCACCTCGACATCATTTCGTCGAAATAGAGATGACAGGTCCATAAACAGTTGCCCCCAATCAACCCCGCTTCGACTTATAACAGCAACATCTATGTCGCTTTTACTATGAGTCTGCCCCGTCGCCTGAGAACCGAAGAGGACTACAAATTCCAAATCGTATTTCTCGGCCACGGCTTTAATTTTCTCCCGATCAATCTCCATAACCTTCATCCTAACATCAAAGGTTGAATCTTGCCACTCAACTACACCAAGGGCGGGGCTTGTACCAGTACAAGCCCCGCCCTTGTATTTACGGTTTTACCGCGCGAGAGATTTGAGGGTCTGAAGTAGGGATTGCAAGGACGACAGCGTGTTGGCCATTTGTATCTGATTAATCCTTGTGCTAACCGTAACCGGCGGGCAAGGTGGTAAGATACGGATCAAACCGGGCGCGGTCATGATTTCATTGAGTCGAGTGAGATCGGCTTGGTCGGTGCGGCCACTCCGGTCAATGTCGGTGGAGTAAGACGGCCGTATCTGTGTACTAGCCAACACTCCGTTCATCATCGAAACATCGCTCGACAACACCCGCCCGTCGCCATTAACATCACCGGGTAACCGACCAACACAAACCGATAGATTAGATGGTTTATGGGTAATAGTGATTCGTTCTTGAGGGACTATTCTTCGATTTAAAATCGGAATGATTGAGGGATCTAGAACACTACCACTTACCTCGATATAATTTATGTTAATTGGTAAATTATTGAGAGTCGAACTTACCGAAAAATCAGAGACAGAGAAAATATAGCCATTTGGGATACTTGCTCCCGAGTAAAACCCAACCTCCGCAAACTCTAGTTCACCACTCGGATCCCGCGCATCTATCGCCCCATTTGGCGGATAAGAAGAAGTGATGGTGGGGGTGGGGATGGGTTGGGTATTAGCATGGAGGGAGACAAAAGATGTTTTAAGATTTCCCAATCCAGTATTTTGAAAGAGAATAATTGGTGATTCGTTACCTAAATAACTCCAATTGATTTTGGAAATCAAAAAACGATAATTACCACTCACAACTGGAACAAAAGTGGCGTTCACTTCTATCCTATATTTAGTACCAGCTGGAGTTACGGCAACATAGGGAGTGTAACTAACCCCCTTACTCAATACTGGAAGCAGTGAATCCTCACCGCCTTTTTGAGCATAAACCTTTATGTCATTATCATTCGGTGGAAAAAGCGAACCCCCAACAGCGGTTGCCTCAAAAACTATTCTTCCTACTGCGACATCGGATTTATTAGGATCATTGTCTATCTGAACATCTGAACTAATAAATTCAAGTATCGGTAATTGGGGTACTTGAATTACACCCACCACCACCACACCCAAACTTGAATGGACTGATTGACCAGCGTTGTCAGTGACAGTAAAAGTTGGGGTAAACGAGCCGGCGCGGGCATAAGCGTGAGTGAACGAGGCGGTTTGTTGAACGCCAGCGCTAGAACCGGCAACTGCGCCACTTTCATCCCCCCAGATCACCGAGTAACTCAAACTCCCATTCTCCGGATCGCTGGCTGTAACACTCCACGAACCACTCTGATTGACATTCAGCACCGTCGGTCCCGAGACGCCACTGATTGACGGCGGGCGGTTGGCGGAAGAACATCCAAAAATACTGTTCATTCTCGCCCGACCCAAGGCACCAAAGTAAGCAATTTCTGGATCACCGTTACTTCTTTGCCATGCGGCTAAAGATACATGCGTAAGTGGGCCAAAATAGCCCGTGATTGGTCCATTAAAAAATCCCAGTTTAGTTAAAGCTGTTTGCAAAGCCGCAACTTCTGGTCCGGAAGAGCCGACGGATAAATCAAGAGTGAAGTTATAACACCAAGCGATCGTCGGCGAACACGGCAAACCAGTGGTTGGGCTAAAACCAGTCGGGCCGGTGCAACCGGGCGGGTAAGTGGTTGTTCCGGTATGTTGTAACTTGGTAATCTAACTAAAAAGTGCCTGAAACTTGGCCTGTAAATCCGCAATGGTCTGCGCGTGGGTCACGACCGGCGACACGGCGAAAATGAAGGCCAACGCGAGTGTACTGGCAATCAACAAATTTCTTATTTTCATGATACAAATGATTAACGAATTAGAGCGAATAATAATTATTTCTAAAAGCTAACAGCCTGTCCGACGACAAGGCAGGCTAGTCCCTGCAAGCTACCCTTTCAGTATCACACAGTGACAAAAAAAATCAGCAAAGTTATCCCCAGTTACTAATCCGGCGGAGGTGATACCACTCGCGCTTCGACTATTGCCCTCACTACCCTCGCCGTGTTTCAATGGTTCAATATGAATCGTCACCAATCAGAACGATACTTTCTGCTTATCCTGCTCGCGCTAATTTTTATCCTCACCTTTTTTATTTTCCGGCCCTTCCTCTACGCGCTCGTCTTGGCCATTGTTTTCGCGACCGTTTTCGCCCCGCTTCACCGCCGCGCGCTCACTCTGACCGCCGGAAGGAAGAGTAGCGCCGCTCTTCTCTCCACAGGGATTGTCCTCATTATTGTCGTGGTGCCAATCAGCTTGTTGGGCCGTCAAATTTTCCAAGAAGCCGGCGGGCTCTACTCGGCGCTCGTGGGAAGTGGCGGTCCGGTCGATCTGACTCGCGGCTTAAACGAGATTTTCCTCCGCTTCACCAGTTTCTCCCCCCAATCAATCGCTTCGCTCGAACTCGAACAATATCTAAGTCAAGGGTTGAGCTGGTTACTCGAACATCTCGGTTCGCTGTTCGCTAATCTCGCTCGAGCTTTGATTGGCATCTTTATCTTCCTCGTGGCGCTCTATTATTCTTTTAGGGACGGCGACCAGTTGGCGCGGATAATTATTTCTTTAAGTCCGCTAGAAGACAACCACGACCAAACTATTTTTGACAAACTGTCTTTAGCGATTAATTCCGTCATTCGGGGCAACTTGGCCGTCGCCGTCATTCAGGGACTTTTGACGGCCGTCGGCTTCGCCATCTTCGGCGTCCCCAATGCCGTACTTTGGGGTAGCGCCGCGGCCGTCGCCGCCTTAATCCCGAGTGTCGGCACCGCCCTCGTCCTCTTGCCGGGGATTCTATATCTCTATTTCAATGACGCGACACTGCCCGCGGTGGGACTCCTCGTGTGGGGAATGCTCGCTGTCGGCTTAATTGATAATTTCTTGGGGCCAAAACTCGTCGGTCGCGGTGTCCACCTCCACCCCTTCCTTATCCTTCTCTCGATCTTAGGCGGCATTATCTTTTTCGGCCCGATCGGCTTCCTCATGGGCCCTCTCACTTTGAGTCTCCTCTTCGCCCTTCTCGAAATTTATTTCTCAATCAACCGCGAACCTGTCGGACAATAAAAAAGTATCGTATCCTTTTTCTTTTGCCAAATAATTTGCTAGGATAAAGCCATGCTAAAGATCAACGAACAGCGCGGGGCGACGGGAGTGATTATCGCGATTGTTATAATTGCCGTCGCGATTGTGATTTTTTTCTCCGCTAGAAGCGCCGCGCAACCGGGCGAACTCGATGGTTTCGCCCAGTGTCTCAAGGATAAAGGCGTGACTTTCTACGGCGCCTTCTGGTGTCAGCATTGCCAGAATCAAAAGAAAATGTTTGGCCGATCACAGCGCCTTTTGCCCTATGTTGAATGTTCGACCGCCAACGGGCAGGGGATGTTGCCAGTTTGCCGCGAGGCGGGAATTACCGGCTATCCAACTTGGGTTTTCCCCGACGAGACGCGCGAGAGTGGCGAGGTGCCGCTTGAGACTTTAGCCGAACGCAGTGGCTGTCCATTGCCGGCCGATTCGACAAGTGGAACCGCTAACCCGGTAAACTATTCGGCCAGCTCGACGGCGAGTTCGACTCGCCCCTAACATGTCTCCGACCGTGGCCACAATCAGTCAGATTTTGGCTGTCCTAACTATTATCGGCCAAGTCGGAATTTTCGTTTTCGTTATTGCTCTCATCAGACAACGACAGGCGGTTTGGGCGGCAAGACTTGTCGAGCAAGTTCGTCGGCGCTGGCTGATATTTAGTTTTATCATCGTTCTCGGCGCTTTTTTTGGCAGCATTTTTTATTCCGAAATCGCCGGCTTTCCGCCCTGCTCCTTGTGTTGGTATCAACGAATTTTTATTTACCCGCAGATTATTCTGCTCGGCGGCGCGCTCATCTGGCATGACCGCGCCATCGCTCGTTATGTCTTACCTCTATCAATCATCGGTGGAATAATCGCCCTCTATAATTCCTATCTCCAATACGGCGGATCACCCCTCATCCCTTGTGGCACCGACCCCGCCGCACTTGATTGCGCCCAAAGACTGGTGTTTGAATTCGGTTATATCACTCTGCCGCTTATGTCCTTCACGGCTTTCGTTCTCCTTATCCTTCTCGCCGTCAGCGGACTAACCAAACCCCGCGATTTTTGATAGGATAACTATAATGACAACATACGACGACTTCAAAAACAGATTCAAACTACTAGCAGGTAAGAATAAACATTTAGTTATAAACACTTTGTCAAACATTTTTACTATGCGCTTGATAGGAAACAAAACGCATGGTGATTTGGCAGAAATTGGTATGGTTGAGTTCATCAACCAGTTTATGTATGACTACAAAAGCATTCATGTAGGAAAAGATTTATTCCGGGCAAAAGAACATGAAGAAGATATCGTGATTATAAACGAAATTACAAAGACAAAATTCCCATTAAGTTTAAAGGCCTACGGCGATGGACCACTTCAACTTTCAACAGATAGTCATCAAAAAATGTTTCCATTTCTTGAAAAACAAGGCGGAAACATTACAGATAGACATAAAATTGAAGTGATTTTTAATTCTCAAGAGTTCGCGGATTTTGGCACAATAAATATTATGCCTCTTATTTATGATGAGAAAAAACAACGATGTAATATAATGATCTTTGATCATAGAAAGGCGATGCGGGAAACTCACAGAATTGTTTATGTCAAAAAAATAAAAGATTCAATGTTAACTCAAAAAGCGTAATATCGGGGAAAGGTAGAACTCATCCAATTTTTATGTTCGTTGATAAAAAAAGTAACTATATTTGTGAAGTTAGATATGGTGGGGCTTCTGCAAATGCATTGCAACGCGGATTATGGACGCACACGAAAAATGCTGTTCTATATTTTGATTCACTCACGAATGGCTGGATAGATTATTCTCACAATCACGCTCTTGTAAGGTTATTTAGTCTTGCCTTAAACAGTTCGGAACAGGGACATAAAATAGCAAATGAAATTTTGCAAAAAGACATTGATAGATTAAAAACTTTATGAGCAACCAGCAATTAGATATATATGGCAAAGCAATTTTAATACCCCCCCCAACAGAAGGAATAAAATATGCCGGTTCAAAACTTAAAATTTTGCCTTATATCGTTGGAATTTTAAGTGATTTGGGAGATATTAAAAATGTGTTGGATGGTTTTAGTGGTTCAACTCGTGTTTCGCAAGCATTTGCTCAATTAGGATATAACACCACCTCAAGTGATATCGCTATTTGGTCAGAAGTTTTTGCAAATTGTTATTTACGATCAAAAAAACCTGATAATTATTACCAAAAAATTATAGACCATTTAAATTGTTTAGGGGGATATAATGGGTGGTATACAGAACATTATGGAGCAGAGGTAACAGGAACAAAAAAACCGTTCCAGGCAAAAAATACTCGCAAATTGGATTCTATGCGAGACGAGATTGAAAATTTAAATTTAGAGTGGATAGATAAATGCGTAATTCTTGCTAGCTTAATTTATGCACTAGATTCGGTTGATAGCACACTTGGACATTATGTCTCTTATTTATCAGAATGGTCACCTCGCTCGCACAAGGACATGATTCTAAAATTGCCCACTAGATTTAGAAATAGTGGTAAACATGAAGTTGTACGCGGTGATATTTTTGAAACCATATCAAATAAAAAGTTTGATCTTGCCTATTTTGATCCTCCGTATGGTTCGAATAATGAAAAAATGCCACCCAGCAGAGTGCGTTATGCTTCGTATTACCACATTTGGACAACAATTATTAAGCATGACAAACCTGTAGTTTTTGGGAAGGTTAACCGCCGGGAAGACAGTCGAGATCAAGTGGCTGGTTCTGTGTTTGAAGAGTTCAGAAAAAACAAGGATGGCTCTTTTATTGCCATGCAAGCTTTACGCAAATTAATACAAGAAACAAAATCTCGCTATATTTTATTGTCGTACAGTTCAGGAGGAAGAGCTACAAAACAAGAATTAAATAATATAATTAATGAATCAGGAGAATTGTTAACAGCGATTGAAATTGATTACAAAAAGAATGTAATGGGAAATATGAGGTGGACAAATAAATGGATAAACAGTGATGAAAAATGTCACGAATATTTATTTTTAATGGAAAAAAAGAATTTGTCGTTGCCCCTACCAATAAAGGTATTTCCAAATAAACTCCACCAGTTGGAGTATGCTTATTAATACCGAAAACAAACTTGGGATGCTCGCTGACCACTTTCGGCTGACTGCGATGCAACGAGCCGCTTTGGAGCGGCTCGGTTTGGTGACGGTTGAGGATCTGCTTCGCCACTTCCCCAGTCGTTAAATGATTTCGCAGTTGATTTTAATTAAGGGGTAGTGTAGTTTTTTATCTAAATTCTAAATCTTATGCTTATGCGCTTACCCCCCGCCCTCTTCCTCCTCTCCTTCACTCTCATCCCCCTCACCCCGCTCCTTG
>JBBTRZ010000017.1:0-52918 GCA_038064935.1 Patescibacteria group bacterium | reverse complement strand
AAGGTTTGAACGGTGGCTACACGGTGGTGGAAAGTTGGCCGAATGGGTTGAGGAACTTCTTTAGAACCTTGGCGCATGTGCCTGGACTTACGGCTGAGATAGTTTCGCCACTGCCCGATTCAATTCACATCAAGGGCGATCGTATTCACTGGATCGCTAAATATCACGAGCAATTTTTCGGCATTGATTGGACTGAAGATTTGTGGCTCCGCACCACCAATGCGAGAACTGGAATCAATATTCTTCAATCCGGTTATTTGACCACCGCCACCGTGCAGATTCGGATTAAGGAAAGAAAATTAGGCCGACGATTCCCCGGCTTCGATCATCTATTTTTCAAATACGGTAAACAATACGGCATCCCGCCGGATCTTCTAAAATCAATGGCCCTTCAGGAATCTTGTTGTGTAGATGGATCTCCTGATCAAGGGAGGATTTTCGACCAGCGTGCTTATCGTTACGAGGCCCACAAGGATTATGATTGGTATTCAGCTTCGACTACTGATGCATCTAGTCGAATAAAAAGGCATCCTGACAGACACATTGCGATTGGCGGTACCGCTCTTCATGGCACAGTAGAACAGGGGGATCAACTTCCATCCCAGGATGTTTATTTTGGATGGAGTAGGCACATGAGTGGGTATCCTAATGGTTTGGACACAAGTGGGGATACAGATGGAAATCTTACAGCCCAAGAATTATTAAATAAAAATCCTGACCGAGTGTGGATTCGATACAAGGATCCGGGTGAAAATTGGAATTTTACCGCCCAACTTGTTGTGGCTTCAAGTTATGGAGTATTACAGGCTATGTATGAGACAGCTCTCACAAGAATGGTTAGATTAAATCTTGAGAAAAAACGCTCTGCCAATCATCCAGATGAACGACCCCAGGATGCAGTCCCCGTTACTCAATTGTTTGATCCGGATTTTAGCATTAAGGTGGGAGCCGGATATTTAAAGTTACAATATGATGAAAATGGCCATGATTGGTGGACAGCGTTAAGAAAGTATAATGGTGTTGGACGAGGAGCTGAAAATTATGCAGATGCCGTAATTCTTAAATGGAACAATGGAAACGGAATTTTCAAAGAGATTATTGAATAAAATATTATGTCAAAAAATATAATTAAAATCGTTGTGTTTTTAGGAATACTAATAATTTTAGTTGTGGCTATTAATTTTTTATCTGATTCTAAAAAACAAAATCCGAACAAACAGCAAGACCACCAGACAGTAACATCAACCACGACCTCGACCCCTACGGTGAGAGAATTTGACGCGAGTGGACTAATGGATAGACAAATTCGGATTGATCATGTACTTAACACAAAAGGGAAAGATTATCGAAGATTTTCTTTAACTAATGGTGGACAGAAAGATCTCATCATTACTTATTACCAAATTAACCTTAAAAATATTCAATCAGATGATGTAGCTATCCGAAGACAACAACAAGGAATTTTAGTCTTTAAAGATCGAGAATCAGGTCAGATTGATCTTATCTGGGAGAGCAAGGAGCATATTTCTGATCCGAGGGTAAAAGTTGGTATGTATGATGTAACTGGTGATAAAACAAATGAAATTCTTGCTCTATGGGATAACGACCAGGGCGAAGCTTTATATATTTATAAGTGGAATGGCGTTGGGTTTAATATGATTAGTGCTTATTACGATCATAAACGACCTGATGGTATTATTTCCAAAGAACTTGCCTTCGGTGGAGAAGAAAGCATGACAAAAATTTTTGATGTAGATAAAGACGGTATTCCAGAGATCGTTCAACCTTATAATATTATTCTTGGACTTGCAGAAAATAGACTGGATGTAATTAGTAAGAAAGTTTATCAGGCCTACAAATGGAACGGCTCCGAATACTATCTTTGGAAAGAACAGAAACAATCATTTACTCCCAGAGAATGGGAGGATGAATATTCTGTGATAAATATTTTATAACCACCAGAAAATTATTAACACTTTTAAATTCTAGTCAGCTTGCTTTTGTTGCCATATAAATCTAATATCGTCTAATAACAGAAAAAATGGCTGAATTCATTGCTTTTATCAGTACAATCCTCCACAATCTTACTTGGCATCTCAATGTCTCACTTATGGGTGGGGCTTTTGCAGTTTTCAGTTTAGCTTATAATGATTATTATATTTATTATGGTTTGATAACTTTTGCTTTCGGAATATTTGGCCATATTGTTTATAAGTTTTGGGAATGGGTGTTTTGGGATGTTAATGAAAAACATAAATATTACTGGCTGATACAACTTTCAAATGTTATTTTAGGAATAGTGTGGGTCACAATAATAATGTTTATCTATAGTCCAGTCATTCAAAATGATATGTTAAGTGGATTACCAGAGACAAAGATAAACGGCGATATTTACACTTTATCTTGGTATGGAGAGGAAAAATTCCAAGATGAAAATCATCCGTATAAACCAGCGGGGTTCATGGTGTTTAAATTGCTTGGTAATCGACCCACATTGTTTTGGGAGAGTAAAGAAGAAACGAATAATAATGGCAAGCCGCGTTTTGAAGATATTAACAACGACGAAGTTGATGAGATTGTTTGGGAAGGTGATCTAAGTGTTACAGGCAGAACCAATGCCTTTTATATTTATAAATTTGTAGGAAATACATTCAAGCGCATTTCGCCGCTTCAAAAAGATTCGACAGACACTTATCTTCTAACTGAACTTGTCGGTTCTGCTGAACTGACTTTCATGAAAGACATTGATGCCGATAAAATTCAAGATATCATTGTCGGCTATGAACAGTCTGAAGGAAAAAAGATCGCCAAGATTTTCAAATGGAACGGCTCCGAATATTCTCTCTGGAAAGAAGTGGCTGAATCATCTCCGGAGTTTAAGGAGTTGTTTAAGTGATTCATTGAACTTCTAAAATCCCCTTATTTCTATTCGCTCCCGCCACCCCCGACCAACTCAAAGAATTAAAAATAAAAATTATTTCCTAAATTAGTAATTTGAATGTTCCAAGTAGTAGCGATAGCAGTTAGTTGGTACGGGTCGCAAAAAAGAAAAAGCGCAGAAGCCGGAAGGCCACTGCGCTTTGTCAGCGTATGAAGATCATTGACGACCGATCATCGCTGTTTTTCAGGTGCTTTTGATAGGGGAATACATACGCTTCTTAGTGGCTCTCGAAATTCTCGATTCAGGTGGTCGCGTGAAATCCTTTTTCGGAATTTCTCTCCAAGGTCCTAAACCAAGGGTGTTACCAGTGCCAAAAATAAGATCCTCGTCTTCTGGTTCAAGAGAGTGGCCATCGAGATAAACTTGTACCTTGAATCCACTCGGTTCATCGAGATCTCGAGGCGAAACTGGTTGAGACAGGTCAGAGAAGGCGTAGTAGATCACGCTAATCACTGGCAAATGAATGGCGTTCGGTTTACCTTCTCCACCATTCCAAACCATTGCTACTTGACTACCCAGTGTTGGGATGTGTGGCACTCGCCATGATGCAGTAAGTGCATGATCCATATATCGACTGGGCGTAATCGTGAGTTGGACGGTCATAAGTGTCACGATAAATACTCCTTTCAGATTTTAGTTTTTTAAAGATCAATTTCTGATTTCACTCTTTTGAGATCGTCAGCCCAAGTACACACTTGAGTATCAGGGGAGGTTTTAGAGACCCTCCCAAACTCTTATTGTTTGTACCTCCTAATCTTCAAGACGAACTCACTTTTACCCTTTGGTTCACAACGAGGACAGGCCTTGCGAAATACAATGGTGAACTTTTTCCTTCCCTCCTTCTGATTTTCCGCCTCAATTTTACGATGAAGGTGGGGTGGAAGGAAGTTAAAAAAAGTTTCTTTCACCACTCGGTATTTACCACAACTATTGCAGGAGAAGAAGTAACTCAAGCGCTCCTCCTCTCGGCTAATAGAGCCCGGGCGATCATTTTCGCCGTCGCCGGTCGGTCTTCTGCCAAATCAGCCGGGTGGAGAACGAAGCGTGCTTTGGCCCGGTCCTTGTGGGGATTCGTGGTCAAATCAATCGTCACTACCCGACCACGAAATTCGAAGAATCCATCTACCCCGTGGAAAAAATCCAACGGTGACTTGAGAGCGGAGAAAAAACAAAGCTCTTGCCAATTCTCGAGCTCGAGGGCTAAGGCCACTTCAGCATGGAGATCGTTGGCTCGACGAGTAGTTGGATCACTCGGATTCCAGTTTTGGTGACTCCTAACCAATGTTAGGGCCTCATCAAACGGGACATAATTCCTAAGATCCCAACTAGCCCAACCCGTTCCCAGCACTTCTTCTTCAAAGAGGTGCCCGGTATAGCCAACTCCTAAATGCGACATAGACACCTCCCTTTCTGTTAAACAACGCAAATTGTCAATCAAAAACACAACGCTACCTCCTACTCTTGATTGTACACCCAAACTGTATTCTTGTCAAGTATCGGCTGGGTGTCAAGTCGAGTAAGATTTAGTGACTATGGTGGTTGATATTTTTGCAGTCAAGGTGGGGGAGTTTGAGGGGCCACTGGAGGTATTGCTCGAGTTGGTCGAGGCGAGGGAGTTGGGGATCAATCAAGTGTCGCTCGCTGCGGTCGCGGATAGTTTCCTCGAATATTTGAGAAAGTTGCCAGGATCTCGCCGATCGGACGGGCAAGCGGGGATGGCCATCCTCGGCAACTTTGTGGTCGTCGCTTCGACCTTAATTCTCATCAAGTCGGTCTCGCTTCTCCCGACGCTTGCGGTGACCGACGAAGAGCAGGGTGAAATTAGCGATCTTGAACGCCGCCTCAAGCTCTATCAAGTGGTGAAGGACACCCTGCCGCTTCTCAAGGCGGCGCTCGCCGAGACGCCGATTTTCTATCGCGATCCGCGGGCGAGAGTACTTAATCCCGTCTTCTCGCCGACCGCCGAGATCACTTTGCCGGGCGTCCAAGTAACGATGCAGCGACTTCTCCGCGATTTGCCCCAGCTCGAAGTTCTGCCCGAGAAGACGGTCAAGCGCCTAGTGAGTATTGAGCAGGTGATTGGCGATCTCACGCGCCGCATCCAGTCGGCGCTCACCATGAGCTTCAGTGATTTCGTTAAAGATAAACGCGAGAAAGTGAATGTGATTGTGAGTTTCCTCGCTCTCCTCGAACTCTTCAAGCAGGGTCTAGTGACCGTCATTCAATCCGAGCACTTCGCGGAGATTAGAATTGAGACTAAAGATTCGAAGACCCCGCGCTATGGCTAATTAGTCGTCTTTAAGGTTATAATTTATCCCACTAGTATTATGGATTTAGCGGCGCAAATTGAAGCCATACTTTTTTGGCAGGCGGCCCCAACGACGGTCGCCGACTTGGCGCGGTCTTTCGCGCAGAGCGAAGCCGAGATTATTCAAGGATTGGAAACGCTCTCTGCTCGATTGGTTGATCGCGGCCTCACTCTCGTGCGAACTGGTGATGCCGTGATGCTTGGGACTGTCCCGGCTGCCGGTACCCTCATCGAGCGATTGACTAAAGAGGAATTAGCGCGCGATCTTGGGCGGGCCGGCCTTGAAACCTTGACCGTGGTGCTCTATCGGGGCGAGGTGTCTAGGGCCGAGATTGACTATATCCGCGGCGTTAACTCGAGTTTCATCCTGCGGAATTTATTGGTCCGCGGTCTGGTGGATAAAATTCCGAATCCGACCGATTCCCGGAGCTTCCTTTACCGACCGACCTTCGAACTGCTCGGCTGGCTCGGCGTGAGAGAATTAACCAACCTTCCCGATTACGAGCGGGTGAAGACTGAACTCACTTCCCTAGTTAGTCCGCCATGAAGCCGATTTCTCCTCTAATCCAATTTCTCGTGGGGCTAGTCGCTTTAACTGCGAGTGTGATTGGTCTCAAATCTCAAATGATGATTACGACTCCGGAGAGTGAATTGCCGTGGCGGGTGGCCGTCATTAATCCTTTCGCCGGGCTAAAGCTGGAAGCGAAGGCGGCTTTGGTCTATGAACCCGATACCGGTCGGATACTTTACGCCAAAGCGGAGCACGAACGCCTACCGATCGCTTCGATGACGAAATTGATGACGGCGCTTACCGCCACCGAACTTCTCCCCGACTCAACGGTTGTCCCGCTCGCCGCTCGCCACTACCGGCTGAAAGATTTGGTTGCTTTGACCCTCGTGAGTTCTTCGAACCCCGGCGCGCTGGCTCTCGCTTCGGCGACGGCCGATAATCTCGGTCGCGATCTGGTCGCCGAGATGAACACACAAGCCCATTCCCTCGGCCTTAATCAGACCACTTTTACCAACCCGACCGGTCTCGATCTTGAGGGTGGTGAGGCGGGGTCATACAGCTCGGCTTATGACATCGCCCGCCTCTTCACTCACATCCTCACCGTTCGTCCGGAACTTCTCGCCGCCACCCGATTGGCCGAAATTGAGACGGGGACAATCGAGGGTCTGCGACATCGTTTTCAAAACACCAATGAGATTGTGCGTGATCTGCCGGGGCTCTTGGGCTCGAAAACCGGCTTCACCGATATTGCCGAGGGGAGTCTAGTCATTGCCTTCGACCGCGGGCTCAATCAACCGGTCGTTATGGTTGTCTTGGGCTCCAGCGAACAGGGCCGTTTTCACGACATCAAACAATTGGTCGAGACGACGATCAAGTCTTTCCTTCCACCCGCTTGATTATGATTATTGATGTCGTTAAAGTTTTCGCTCCGAGCGCTGCGGCCTTTTTCATCGGCATAGCGATTACCCCGCTCCTGACTCATTATTTGTATAAATACAAAATGTGGAAAAAGCGCGCGGGTAAAATAGCGCCCGACGGTCGAGCCACGCCGATTTTCAACCAATTGCACGCCGAGCGCGAAGTGGGGACGCCGCGCTTTGGCGGCGTGATTATCTGGGTGAGCGCGGCCTTGGTCACGCTCGCTTTCACCCTCCTCGCGAATTTCTACCCGACTTCAGTGACCGAAAAGCTCTCGTTCTTAAGCCGCAATCAGACTTGGCTGCCGTTCTTCACCCTAATCGCGGCCTCCCTCATCGGTCTCGTTGACGATTGGCTCGAAATCAAAAGTTCATCGGGCGGGTTATCCTTCCGCAGGCGACTCATTCTCGTCTCGCTTCTCGGACTTTTAGGCGCTTTATGGTTTTATTTTAAGCTCGGCCGCTCCTCGATTGACATCCCTTTTAGCGGTGAGCTCGTGATCGGTTGGCTCATCATTCCCTTTTTCGTTCTCGTCATGATTTTCCTTTTTACCAGCAGTGTGATTGACGGGATTGACGGTTTGGCCGGCGGGGTTATGGCCATTATTTTCGGCGCTTACGCGGGCATCGCTTTTTTCCAAAACCAAATTGATCTCGCGGCCTTTTGCGCTGTAATCACCGGAGCGATTCTCGCCTTCCTCTGGTTCAATATTCCACCCGCGCGCTTCTACATGTCGGAGACAGGCATTCTCGGATTGACGGCCACCCTCACCATCGTCGTCTTCCTCACCGAGTCCGTGGTAACTTTACCGATTCTCGCCTTTCCACTTTTTGTCACCGTCCTGGTCAATATCCTCCAACTCGGCTCGAAGAAATTTCGTCATGGCAAAAAGATTTTTCGGATCGCGCCACTCCATCATCATTTCGAAGCCCTGGGCTGGTCGCCGGCGAAAGTGGTGATGCGTTATTGGATCATCGGTATTATTATGGCGGTCGTGGGTATGATTATTACCTTAATCGGTCGTTGACATGTCGTTCGCGGCCCGCTTACAAAATCGACGCTTCCTCTTCTTTATCATTGCGGTGGTGCTTCTTGGTTTTTTGATTTTCACCTCGGCTTCCCTCGGCCTCTTAAGCGGTGATGGCGCCAACTATCAGCGCATTATTGGGAATCAATTGCTCACTCTCCTTGTCGGTCTAGTTGCCCTCCTCCTCTTGGGACGATTTCCCTATCAGCATTGGCGAAAGATCGCTCTCTGGTTATTCATCCTCTCCCTTCTTCTCACCGTACTCGTCTTCGTGCCCCAACTCGGCTTCTCTTCGGGTGGCGCCAGTCGTTGGCTTTCTCTGGGCGAGCGAACTTTCCAACCAGCGGAATTTCTGAAGTTTGGTTTCATTATTTATCTCGCCGCCTGGCTCGCGAAAATTCGCGAACGCGTGACCACTTGGCGCTTCGGCTTCACACCTTTTCTTCTTTTTGTTGGTCTTGTGGGGGCGATTCTTATCGCCCAACCAGATCTTGGCACTTTCTTCACACTTTTCGCCGCCGCCGCGGCGATGTTTTTTGCCGCGGGCGCGCGCTGGCGCCAACTCGGCGCGCTCCTTCTCATCGCGGTCATCGGTTTCTCGGTGGTCATTTGGTCTAAATCCTACGCCCGGGAGCGCGTTTTTACTTTTTTCTATCCCAATGAAAAAACCGACTCTTCGTCGTGGCAAATCAAACAGTCTCTTATTGCGATTGGCTCGGGCGGTCTCACCGGCCGTGGCTTCGGTCAGAGTCTCCAGAAGTTTAATTATTTACCCCAACCGATCGGTGATTCGATTTTCGCGGTCGCGGCGGAAGAATTCGGTTTCCTCGGCAGTGTGACTTTAGTCTCAATCTTTACCTTGTTTATCATGTGGGGATTGAGAATTGCCGCGCGCGCGCGCGATCGTTTCGGGCGGTTTTTGGCTGTCGGCTTCGTGACCCTCATGACAACCGGGGCCTTTGTCAATATCGGCTCGATGCTCGGGCTTTTACCGCTGACCGGCATACCCCTTCTCTTCGTGAGTCACGGCGGCAGCGCCCTCCTCTTCTCGATGCTCGGCTGTGGTATTATATTGAATGTGGCTCGTCAGTCAGGGCCTTAATTATGAAAATTGTTTTTACTGGCGGCGGCACAGCCGGGCACTTCTATCCGATTATCGCGGTGGTCGAGCAATTGACAGCGGTCGCGCGCGAGCGCAAACTCGTCAATCTTAAATATTATTTTCTTTCCGATCATCCCTACGATGAACGGGCGCTGTTTGAGAATCATATCGAATTTCGGCGCGTTCGAGCCGGTCGTTTGCGCCGTTACTTTTCACTCCGGATTATCCCCGACTTTTTCCAAGCGTGTCTAGGGGTGATTGAGGCAATTTTCAAACTCTATCGCATTTATCCGGATTTAGTATTTTGTAAAGGCGGCTATGCCAGTTTCCCCGTCGTCGCGGCCGCTCGATTGTTGCGGATTCCTATTTTTGTCCACGAATCTGATTCTCGGCCCGGCCGAGTTAATTATTTTGCGGCCCGCCAGGCGGTGCGGATTGCGCTCGGGTTTGCCGAAGCGGCCACCTTTTTTCCTAAAGATAAGCAGGGAATTATTGCCGTGACCGGCAATCCGATTCGCCGGGATTTACTCTTTCCCCTCGAGCATGGGGCGCGAGAATTCCTTGGCCTCGAGGCCGAGATGCCGATTATCTATGTCACGGGCGGTTCGCAGGGGGCGGCGATTATCAACGAAACCTTGCTCGACATTCTGCCGGGCCTACTTGAGAAATGCCAAATCGTCCATCAGGTGGGGAAACAGAATTTGCCGGAAGTGAGTCAACGGGCCTCGATTGTCTTAGAAAAATCAACCTTCAGCAAACGATACAAACCCCTGGATTTCCTTAACAGCTCGGCGATTCGGATGGTCGCTGGTGCCTCGTCGCTCGTCATCTCGCGAGCCGGTTCGAGCATTTTCGAATTTGCCCAATGGGGCTTGCCGGCAATTCTCATCCCCATTCCCGAGTCCGTGAGTCACGACCAGCGCACCAATGCTTTCACCTACGCTCGGTCGGGGGGAGCGATCGTCATCGAGCAAGGGAACCTCACGCCGTCGGTTTTGCAATCGGAGATTCTGCGCTTGCTTGGCGACCAAGAACTTCTGGCCAAAATGCAAGCCGGCGCGAAAAGCTTCGCCCGACCGCGCGCCGCCCGTCTCATCGCCGAAGAAATTCTCGAGATTGCCGTGAGCCATGAGAAGTAGCTAAGGAGACACAATGCTTGAGCAAATTGTTAAAACTTATCGGGAGACGGGATTCCTTCATCATGCCTATTTGCTGGTAGGGGATGCGATGATAATCCGTTCGGTTTTGGCTGACACTTTGGCGGCAGTGGAAAGCAAAGTGATTCCAACTTGGGAGAATTATGAAACTTTCGGGATTGACGAGAGTCGGGGACTCATCGCGCGGAGCGCGCGGCGCGATTGGCGGGGAGGGCGGGAGTTCGTGGTGCTCACGGCGCGTCGCTACAGCGCCGAGGCGCAGAATGCGCTCCTGAAACTTTTCGAGGAGCCGCGGTCTGGGCTTCACTTTTTTCTGATCAGTGACCAAGTGACCAATTTTCTCCCCACCCTCCAGTCGCGATTCCTGATCGTCGAGCATCGAGATCAAATTGGTGGTGAGTCAGGAAAAGAAGTTGAGAAAAGAAAAGCGAAAGAATTTCTAGCGGCGACACCGGCCAAGCGTTTAGATTTAATCGCCACCGAACTCAAAAAAGAGCCCGCCCGCGAAGCGTGGCTCCCCTTCCTTAATGCTTTAGAAGTTGTTTGCCACGAAACTAAGCCGCTTAACCAAACAGCGCTCACTGAAATTATGATGGCCAGAAATTATCTCACTGACCCGGCTTCTCTCCCCCGCCTCCTTTTCGAACATCTGGCTTTGGTCTTGCCGAGGGTCCCTTGAATATTTACTGAAACTTGATAGTATACTCATATGTCCATTGCAACTATAAAAGATCAAGATCTTAGGCAAATTATTAAACAATCAGTGGCCGAATCGGTGCATGATGTCTTCACTGACCCCGATCAAGGTTTGGAATTGCAAAATTGGGTGATCGAACGATTGGAGAAAATCAAATCTCGAAGAGTGCACAAAACTCGCTCCCTCGCTCAAGTTAGGAAGAGGTTGCTTGCCTAATGTCTTGGCAAATTAATTTTGAACCAGAAGCCGAAGATGATTTACTTCATCTTGATCGAGCCGTTAATGAAAGGGTGTTAACCAAACTAGCTTGGGTAGAGGAAAATTTTCCTAACATTACACCCATTCCTTTGAGCTATACTCTAGCTGGAGTATTCAAGTTACAGGTTGGGGATTATCGGGTTTTGTACGAAATTAAACAAAAAGAACACTTGATTAATATTGTAGCGGCCGGCCACCGCTCAAAAGTTTATGTAAATTTTCAACAACGGTGGAATCGTTGAATGTTTGTTTGTGGTAGAATGGTAGAATAGACACCGTATAAATAAATATAAGTAGAAGATTATTAATTAATATTTTAAAATATGAATCCCTCAACTAAATTTTTAAAGATAATAAGGCCAATAGTCATTATTTTCTCAATTTTAATCGCCCTGTTATTATTCCTCAATTTCTCAGTTGTATTTAGTTTTTCAGAATTATTAGGTGTGTTTGTTATATTAACGGCCATAGTTTGTTGGATATGGTGGGCTAGTAAAAAGTTTATCAAAGTTGCTGAAATAGGGGACAAAGAAAAATTAACTAAAACGATTCTATTATTCATAGTAGTTGCTTTTATAGTTATTTTTTCACTTTATCAATTACAAACGGTATCACGAGCTCGAATCATGGATAATCCTAGTATATTGACAGATCCACTACTTAGACCCTAAATAATTACGACCACCAAAAATAACTATGATCTACGATTTTAATTTGACGAAAGCGAAGCTGAAGGAGATTGAGGAATGGTTGAAGACTGAATATCACAGTGTGCGGACCGGGCGGGCGACACCATTCTTACTTGATCGAGTCGAGGTGAATTCTTATGGGGCGAAATTGCCGCTCAAGCAAGTGGCGGCGGTAACGATTGAGGATGCCCGGACACTCCGGATCACACCGTGGGATAAGGCGCAGATGAAGGAGGTCGAAAGCGCCATCACCGCCGAGAATCTTGGTCTCTCGATATCGGGTGATCAGACGGGCATCCGCGTAACCTTCCCCGAGCTTACGACCGAGAGCCGAGAGCGCCTTATAAAAGTGGTTAATGCGAAATTTGAAGAGGCGCGAGTTTCGGTGCGTCAGACTCGAGACAAGATTTGGAGTACGGTGCAAGAAGCCGAACGCGCGGGGACCGTGGCCGAGGATGATAAATTCCGGGCCAAAGATGAACTGCAAAAAATTGTTGATAAAAGTAACGCTACTTTGGAAGAGATCAGGGCGAAAAAAGAAACCGTGATTTCTAATTAGTTTATCCCCAACCGTCAATGACCATCATCATTTTCCTCATCATTCTCGGTTTGCTCATCTTGTCCCATGAGTTTGGGCATTTTTTCGTGGCGAAACGATCGGGGATTCGGGTGGATGAATTCGGCCTCGGTTTCCCGCCGCGTCTCTTTGGGATTCGGCGCGGTGAGACCACCTATTCGCTCAATCTCATTCCCTTCGGCGGCTTCGTCAAGATTCACGGTGAGAATCCCGATGAGGAATCGCTCACCGGTTCCGACCGGGCGCGAGCGATCAATGTGCAACCTAAGTGGATTCAGGCCGCGGTGCTGGTGGCCGGTGTGACGGCTAATTTAATCCTCGCTTGGTTCCTCCTCATTCTCGCCTTCACGACGACCGGCCTCCCGACGCAAGCCGATACTGTCCCCACCGGTTACGCGCTCAATGATCCCCAGGTAACCATCACCGCGGTGGAAGCGAATTCACCGGCCTCCGCCGCCGGGCTCACAGTGGGCGATCGAATTATCTCGCTTCGAGTGAACGGCGAGCGTTTAACGGCCCCGACCATTGAGGCGATTCAGGTTTTTATCGCGACCCATGCCACTTCCGAAATTATTGTGGGCTATATTCGAGCCGATGGCCCGAACATCAAACCAACTATTACCGAGCGGTCGGTCCGGCCGGCGAATATCGGCGCCAGTGGGACGCCGGCGATTGGTGTTGGCCTCGTGACCATCGGTAATCTCAAACTGCCACTGCCGCGGGCCATTTTGGCCGGGGCACAAAGTACTTGGCACATCGCGAGTTCGGTGGTCATCGGTTTCGGTTCCCTTCTCCTTAATCTTTTCCATGATCGGTCGGGGACATTGGCGCAACTCACCGGGCCGGTTGGTTTGGTCGGTCTAGTGGGCGACGCCACAGCCCTTGGTTTCGGTTACCTTCTCTTCTTCACCGCGCTGCTCTCCATCAATTTAGCCGTCTTGAATCTCCTGCCTATTCCCGCCCTCGACGGCGGCCGGCTCCTCTTTCTCTTGATTGAAAAGGTTAAGGGCTCGCCGATCAGACCGAAAGTGGCTAACGCTTTCAACTTAGGCGGCTTTGTTGTCCTCATGGGACTCATGCTCCTCGTCACCTGGAGCGACATCCTCAAATTTTTCAGTTGATGGAAAATTTTTGGAATAAATTGTCGCGGCCAATTATGGCGCTCGCGCCGATGGCCGATGTGACGGATGCGGCTTTTCGGCGGATTATCGCGAAGTATAGTAAAAGTGAGTCGGCTGCGACGCCGTTTGTGATGTGGACCGAGTTTGTCTCGGCTGATGGCTTGTGTCATCCCGTTGGCCGCGAGAAACTGCTGATTGATCTCCAGTTTACCGAGGCCGAACGGCCAATCGTTGCTCAGCTCTTCGGCGCCAATCCGACTAAAATGGAAGAAGCCGCGGCATTGATAACATCGCTCGGCTTCGATGGACTCGATATCAATATGGGTTGCCCTGATCGGACGATCGAGCGGCAGGGCGCTGGGGCGGCCTTGATTAAGAATCCGACGCTCGCTCGAGAGATAATTCGCGCCGCGAAACGCGGCGTCGCCTCCGCCGGCCTGCCCGACGGCAAGGCGGGCCGGCGGATGCCAGTCTCGGTGAAAACGCGACTTGGTTACAATCACGATGAATTGGAAAATTGGTTGCCCGCGCTCCTCGCCGAAGCCCCAGCCGTGATTACGCTTCATGCTCGAATTAGGAAAGAAATGTCGAAAGTACCCGCGCGCTGGGAACGAGTTAAAGAGGCGATTAAGATTCGCGACGCGCTCGGTAGCTCGACTTTAATTTTTGGTAATGGCGATCTGACCGATGTCGCTGATGCTTACCGCCGTGTGGCGGAGACGGGCGCTGACGGCGCTATGCTCGGCCGGGCGATTTTCGGCAACCCGTGGTTATTTAAGGCAAATCAGAATGTGATTGGTCGCGACTTCCCCTCGTTGACCGGGAGCAGGCAATTACATTCTGATTTGCCTGACATGAAAACGCGTTTGCGCATTTTACTCGAACACACCAAACTCTTCGACCAATTACTCGGACAATATAAAAGTTTTGCGATTATGAAGAAACATTTTAAGGCGTATTTGTCCGGCGTCGACGGAGCCGATAAATTTCGTCAAAAACTTATGTTGGCCCCGGACGCGGCGACAGTCGAAGAAATAATTAACGAGTGTTATACTGACTCCCATGTCCGAGCTCGCCCTCTATCGTAAATATCGCCCCGGCAGTTTTGCCGAAGTGGTTGGTCAAGAACCGATCATTCAAGTACTCGAAGGTTCGATCAAGCAGGGGACGGTTGGTCACGCTTATCTCTTCGCCGGCGCGCGGGGTACGGGCAAGACCTCCGTCGCCCGCATTTTTGCCAGGGAGCTCGACACTTCGCCTGACGATCTCTATGAGATTGACGCCGCCTCGAGTCGCGGGATTGATGAGATTCGCGAATTGCGGGAGGCGGTGCTAACTCTGCCCTTCGCCTCTAAATACAAAGTCTACATCGTAGATGAAGTCCACATGTTGACGAAAGAGGCCTTCAACGCGCTCTTGAAGACACTCGAGGAACCGCCGGCGCATGTGATTTTTATCCTCGCAACGACTGAATTCCACAAATTACCCGAGACTATCGTCTCGCGTTGTCAGTCGTTCACTTTCCGCAAACCCGGGCTCGATGAACTGCGGACGGTAATCACTAATGCAGCAAAGGCGGAAGGGCGAAAGCTCGACCTCGCGGCGACCGACCTCATCGCTCTCCTCGGCGACGGGTCTTATCGCGACGCGCTCGGGGTGCTGCAAAAAGCTTTTGGCGCGACGGCGAATAAAAAGATCACGGCCGACCTCGTCGCTTCCGTCTCCGGCGCGCCGCCCGGGGAATTGATTTTTCAATTCATCGAAGGTTTAGTGAGCCGAGACACGGACGCGACGCTCGGCGTCGTGAAGCGCGCGGCTGACGCGCATCGGGATCCGAGAATTTTTCTCAAGCTCACACTCAACCTTATCCGCGCGGCGATGTTTCTCAAATTCGCGCCGGCCGTCGGCCGGGAAATCATCACCCCATTTGCGGAGGCTGAGCGGCAATTCGTTGAGCGACTCGCCGCGCGCCCGGAATCAACGGCGCTCTCGCTCATTCTCCGCGAATTGCTCGTCACTTACGATGAACTCGGCCGTTCCTATCTCCCTGAACTTCCACTCGAACTCGCCATCCTGCGCATTGTCGGTTTGCTAGCGAAACAGGTCTAAGGTAAAGTAACTCTTATCTTGCCGGCTCGCCCGCCTCGACTCGCGGAGCTTGTCGACGCGAGGCGGGTCTAATGGTAATTATAATGTACACAGTTTTAGCTGATAATTTTGCGGGATCGTCTAATGGTAGGACTCCAGGTTTTGGACCTGGCTATCTTGGTTCGAGTCCAAGTCCCGCAGTTCGGAGCGGGATGAAGTAATCGCGAGTATTGGAGTTCGAGTCAAGATTCGAAAGGCGGAGGCCGACAACTCATGACTTTTTGGGTTTGACCTGCTAAATTATAGATGTATGTCAGACATGGCTTTAAAAGACAAAACCGGCCGGTGGCTTTTGAAGGATTACGAAGATCGGTTCAAAGCATACCTTGTACCCCATCTCCCTGGCTGGTTAGAAACTTATCACCTCACTTATTTAACTTTGGTTTGGAGTGGGTTCATGGTGATGTTTTTCTATCTTGGTGTGTCCAATCCCAACTACTTATTCGGCGTCCCCGCTGTCGTAATTCTGCAATACCTTACGGATTTGTTGGATGGAGCGGTGGGTAGATATCGGAACACGGGACTGGTGAAATGGGGATATTACGCCGATCACTTTTTCGATTTTATTTTTATGACAGCAATCGTGCTCGGTTACGGTTTGCTCATCGGCTTTGATTTGTGGCTATTTGCGCTATACGCCATTACGAGCGGATTCATGGTCCACACTTTTTTGCTAGTCAGTACAAATAACGCCTTCAATATGGGATGGCTCGGGATTGGTCCGACGGAAGGCCGACTAATTTTTATTATTCTTCACCTAATTTTAATCTGGGTCGGTATAGATAAGGTGGCAATTCTTTTGCCTTATCTCGTAGTCACCGCCGGTGTCGGTCTCTTAATTCTCTTTTTTTCTGCCCAAGCCAATCTGTGGAAAATTGATATGTATAATAAATAATAAAAATTTGGTATGATGAAGTGGCTGTGACGGTAAAATAAAATTCCAATGCCGGTGCGAATCTTGATGTTTGGCTGGGAATTCCCGCCGCATAATAGCGGTGGTCTTGGGACGGCTTGTTTCGGCCTCACCCGCGCGCTCGCGCGCGCTCACACGGCGATTACTTTTGTCTTACCTAAGCGTGTCAACGCCCACGCCGATTGGCTTCGGATGTGTTTTGCTGATTTGCCGGCCGTAGCGCCGCGGGCCGTGACGACCCATCTCTATCCTTACATTACGAGCGAGAGTTACGCTCGCGAGCGGCGCGGTCTACCAACTATTTATGGTCTCGATTTAATCGGGGAAGTCAAGCGTTACGGCCTACTCGCCAAAGCGATTGCCGCGGCTGAAACCTTCGACATTATTCACGCCCACGATTGGCTATCTTTCCCGGCCGGCCTCGCCGCCAAACAAGTGTCGGGGAAGCCGCTCGTCGTCCATGTCCACGCCACCGAGTTTGACCGCACTGGCGGAACGGGGATTAACGAAGAAGTTTATAAGATTGAAAAAGAGGGGATGAGTCGGGCCGATGCGGTGGTCGCCGTGAGCCAGTGGACGAAAAATATGATTGTCACCCACTATGGTATTCCGGCCGAAAAGGTGACGGTGGTGCACAATGGGATCGAGGCGGGCGATTATCGACCGCTGCCGGATCGGCTCGTGGCCTGGAAGCGGGCCGGTGAGAAGATCGTCCTTTTCGTGGGCCGGATTACTTTACAGAAGGGTCCCGATTATTTTATTCGCGCCGCGAAACGCGTGCTTGAACTCGAGCCGAAAGTTTATTTTATCATTGCCGGCTCGGGCGACATGGAGGGGCAAGTGCTCCGGGAGGCCGCGGCGCTCGGGATTGCCGATCGCGTGATCTTCACCGGTTTCGTCCGCGGCGCGGAACTCGACGCCCTTTACCAATCGGCCGATCTCTATGTCTTGCCGTCGGTCTCGGAACCATTCGGTATCACGCCGCTTGAGTCACTGATGAACGGCACGCCGGTGATTATCTCTTATCAATCTGGCGTGGCGGAGGTCCTGCGTCACGCGCTTAAAGTTGACTTCTGGGACACCGAAGAATTGGCTAATCAAATTATCACCGTCCTCCGCCACCCGCCGCTCCACCGCACGCTTCGGCAACACGGTGTCGCGGAAGTCCGCAGCGTCACCTGGACCGCCGCCGCCGCGAAGTGTCTGGGGGTCTATAAATCGCTTCTCGCCGCCGCATGATTTGATGTTTGGATTGTATTCGGGTAGGATCATAAACAGAAAGGAAGGTGGATCGTGTCAGATTTTGTAGCAACTAATGATATGTTGGATCGTATCATGACCAAGATCTGCGATCGCGGTAGCGATTTTGCAGAATGTGTTTGCGGGCGTACAACCTTTAACGGTGGTTACCAAACTTATGAAGGTGATGATTTAACTTTAGGGGAGCTTCGAAAAAGGACAGCAACCAAGAATTCGATGTACCTTGAAGTAGATTACACAATTCCTGTAGCGGATCTACCTTGGGGAGGGGTACTGGCTGATGTGGTCGTTGGTTGCCCTTGTGGAATTGTGATAAAGGTTGCTAAACAATGGCTAGGCGTCCGGTGGGTAATTAGTGATTTCTTTGCCGAGTACGCTCGGTTGGTCCAAGAGGAATTGATTAGCGCGGAAACAATCGCTTCCACCCTTGGGGTCAAGGAGTAAATGATAAAACAGGAAGATTGAAACGATTGTGGCAATCCTTAATTGGATTGCCCTTTTTCTTTGGCAAATTATGTTAAGATACTCCTCATGCCAGCCGTCTGTTTTTATTTCCAAGTGCATCAACCAAGGCGGGTGAAGCGTTACCGCGTCTTCGATGTCGGCCACGATCATGAATATTTTAACGACGACTCCGACACCGATCTCAATAACGGCCGAATTATCCGGAAGGTGGCGGGGAAGTGTTACCAACCGACGAACGAATTGTTCCTCGAATTATTAAAGCGCTATCCGGAATTCAAAGTCAGCTTCTCGCTCTCCGGCATTCTCCTCGACCAACTTGAAGAATATTCGCCCGCGACGCTTGATTCCTTCCGGCGACTGGTTGATACCGGTCGCGTTGCTGTCCTCGCCGAGACCCATCACCACTCACTCGCTTTCTTCTACTCTCTGGCCGAGTTTGAACGCCAAGTGGCCCGGCACCGCGCCGCGGTGAAGCGGATCTTCGGCGTCACCCCCCGCGTTTTCCGCAATACCGAACTCGCTTACAACAACAATCTCGGGCGTTGGGCCGAGCACCGTGGTTATGAAGCGGTACTCGCCGAAGGCTGGGATTCGATTCTCGGTTGGCGCAGTCCCAACTTCGTCTATTGGCCCGCGGGGACCAAGCGCGTCAAGCTCCTCCTCAAGAATTATCGTCTGTCAGATGATGTGGCTTTTCGCTTTTCCGAGAAATCGTGGTCAGAATATCCGCTCACGGCTCCCAAATTTAGCCGGTGGGTTTCCGCCGCGAATGGCACCGGCGATCTCATCAATCTCTTTATGGATTACGAAACCTTTGGCGAGCATCAATGGGCAGATACCGGCATTTTCAATTTTCTTCGTCATTTACCCGGGGAAATTCTTGCCCATCCAGATAATAGTTTCGTAACGGTCGAAGAAGCGGCGCGCAATTATCCGGTTCGCGACGAAGTGAATGTGCCGGAAGTGGTGACTTGGGCCGACACCGAGCGCGATCTCTCGGCTTGGACCGGCAATGATCTTCAGACGAGTGCTTTGCGCGCCGTCTACGATCTCGAACCGTTTGTTTTAGCCGCGGGCGACGATGACCTGCTGGAGACTTGGCGCCGGCTCACGACCTCCGACCACTTCTATTATATGTGCACCAAGTGGTTCGCCGACGGCGATGTCCATGCTTACTTCAATCCCTATCGTTCGCCGTACGAGGCCTTCATCGCCTTCATCAATGCGACAACCGATCTCCGTTTGCGCCTCGGAGTGGATAACCTCGCCATTTCCACTTCACACCCGGGCGCTCTTTTAGTAGAATAAAGTAGTTATGTTGAAAAAACGATCAACGGTTAAATCGGTGGTGAAGCCAGTGAAGTCGCCGGCGCCGCGGAAGCGCAAACTGCCGCCGCTTCCCTTGGCCCCCGCTGGGGCATCGTTCTGGGTGAATAATGGTCCGGCGCTTCGGCATCTGCTTGATTTGAGTAAGTTCCTCGCCATTATCACCGAAGAACAATTCCGCTATCACACAGAGCGGAGTGGCAACGATTTCGCCAAGTGGGTGGCGGCGGTTTTAGGCGATGAATCTTGCGCCCGCGCGCTCGAGACGGCGAAGACGGTGGCCGCCGCCCGGGCCGCGGTCGCGCGCTCACTCAAGCGGTACGATGCCTAAGGCGCTCACCCTCGGCAACGGCAACATTCTTGTCAACCTCGATCAATTTGGTCAGGTGCGTGATTTTTATTTCCCTTATGTCGGTCTCGAGAATCAAGTTGGGAGTTATTTCCTGCACCGAGTCGGGGTTTTCGTTGATGGCACGCTGTCGTGGTTGTCTGGCGATGATTGGGAGATTACCATCGAGCTGGAAGAGACTGTCCTCGCGGGGAAAATTAAAGCCGTCAACCTCCGCCTCGGGGTGACCCTTTTGATTACCGATTTGGTTTATAATGAGAAAAATATTTTTTTGCGTCGAGTGATTATTAAAAATACTCGTCCCGACGCGACTCGAACGATCGGACTTTTTTTCAATCAACAATTTGAGATCTCTGAATCTCATGTGGCTCATACGGCCTATTATAACCCGCTACTTAAGGTGATTGTCCATTATCGTAACCGACGGGCTTTTATCATTAATGCCCAGATTGACGGCCGCGGTTTCGACGATTATTCCACCGGTATTTTTGGCGCCGAGGGTAAGGAGGGGACGCACAAAGATGCCGAGGATGGTATCTTGGCCAAGAATAATATTGAACACGGTCAAGTTGATTCCGTGATTGGCCTCTCGACCCGATACCAACCGCTCGAAGAAAAGCTCGTTTATTACTGGTTGGCGGTCGGAGAATCAATCGCGGAAGTTGAACAATTGAATAGTTATATTCTCGAACGCGGTCCGGGACACTTGATTGAGACGACGCGTAATTTCTGGCATGCCTGGGTGACGCGCCAGAATTTCAGTTTTCATGGTCTCGATTCAGCCATCGTCAGTTTGTTTCAGAAATCAATTTTGATTATGCGGGCGCATGTGAACAAGAATGGCGCGATTATTGCCTCCGGTAATTCGCATGTCTTACAGAAAAATAAGGACACTTATTGCTATGTTTGGCCGCGCGACGCGGCGATCACCGCCCTCGCCTTGAGCGAGGCGGGGGATGCCAATGTGGCCAAACTCTTTTTCGGTTTCTGTGATCGGGTGATTGCGACTGATGGTTATTTCATGCACAAGTATAGTCCCGACGAATCCCTCGGGAGTTCCTGGCACCCCTGGCTTCATGACGGGAAGTTTCAATTGCCCATTCAAGAAGACGAGACGGCGCTCATCCTTCACGCGCTGTGGAATTATTATGAAATTTCTAAAGACCTTGAATTCATTGAATCAATTTACAATTCTCTCATCAAACGCAGCGCGGATTTCCTCGTGCTTTACCGTGACGAAGCGACAGGTCTCCCTAAACCGAGCTACGATCTCTGGGAAGAACGCTTCGGTATTGTCACTTTCACCGCGGCGAGCGTGGTCGGCGCGCTTACGGCTGCGGCCAAGTTTGCGTCTTTATTGGGTAAGAAGAAGAGCGAGGTGATTTATGCTGAAACGGCCGAATCCATCCGTCGGGCGATTCTCGAACATCTATACGATCCGGTAACCGGCCGATTCTGCAAACTGCTTCGATTGACTGGTGATACTCTCCATTATGATATGACCGTTGACGCTTCGACGGCCCACGGTCTTTCCGTTTTTGGGATTATGCCCGTTGACGATCCACGGCTCGTCCGAGAAATCGTGGAGACGGAAGTGGCGCTAACGGCGAAATTTGGGATTGGCGGTTTAGGTCGTCACCAGCACGATGGTTATCACCGAGTGGACGCGAGGAGCGAAGGCAATCCTTGGTTCGTTACCACTTTATGGTTCGCGCAACACGCTATTCGGGCGGCGAGAAGCGAGGCCGAACTCGAACCGGTGCGGGAGAAACTTCGTTGGTGTACCCGTTATGCCACACAATCGGGACTCTTGTCCGAACAATTAAACCCGCTGACCGGCGAACAGCTCTCGGTTCTGCCGCTGGTCTGGAGTCACGCTGAATTCGTCCGTACCGTCATTGCTTATCTGGATAAATTAGAAGAGTTCGGCGTGTGCCAGGCCTGTAATCCGGTATACTAGGGCGAGTGAAATTTACAGTTGAGAAAACCAGTCGGAATTCACTGGCGCGGGCGGGAAGAATTGAGACGGCGCATGGGGTAATTGAGACCCCGGCGTTCGTGGCCGTAGCGACCCAGGCGGCGTTTAAGGGCGTCACTCCCGAGGCAGCGCAGGCCGCGGGGACTCAAGTAATTTTTGCCAACACTTTCCACCTTCACCTCTCTCCGGGTGAAGCGGTCGTTAAATCGGCCGGGGGCTTGCACAAATTTATGAATTGGCCCGGACCGATCATGACCGATTCAGGCGGCTTTCAAGTGTTCTCCCTCGGCGCGGCGTATGGGAGCGGGGTGTCTAAAGTTGCCAAAGATCCAACCCCGACTCCGACAGGCGAGCAAAATTTTCACGTCTTTACCCACCCCGTCGGAAGCGGGGCGGGCTCCGACGCCGATGAAAATTTTGCTCGCCTGTCTCCGTCATCGTTCGTAAAAATAGACGACGATGGTGTCACCTTCCGTTCGCCGCGGGACGGCTCGCGGCATCGCTTGACCCCGGAATCGTCAATCGCGATTCAGCACGATTTAGGCGCCGACATTATTTTGGCCTTCGATGAATGTACGACGCCGCAAGCGCCTTACGCTTATCAAGCGACGGCGCTTGAGCGCACGCACGAGTGGGCGAAGCGAAGTGTGGCCGAACATGAGCGATTAACCCCAAGGACTCACCTTAAGAATTATCCCCAAGGTGAGTCCTTGGGGCCGGCTGGTCAAGCTCTTTTTGGCATTATCCAAGGTGGCCGTTTCCTCGATTTGCGCGAGTCGAGCGCGCGGTTTATGTCAACGCTCGGTGTTGACGGTTTTGCAATCGGTGGTTCTTTTAGCAAAGAAGATATCGGCAGCTCGGTTGGACTCGTGAACAGACTTTTGCCACTCGATCGTCCGCGACACTTGCTCGGGATTGGAGAGGTGGAAGATATTTTGGCCGGGGTCGCGGCTGGGGTAGACAGTTTCGATTGCGTCACGCCCACGCGGTTGGGTCGGCATGGGACAGTGGAGACTAAGAGTGGCCGACTTAATTTAGCATCGAGTAAATTTACCACTGACTTTGAGCCGATTGAAGCTGATTGTGACTGCTTAACTTGTTTAAATTATTCCCGCGCTTACTTGAGTCACCTCTTTCGATCAAAGGAAATGCTCTCAACCACTTTGGCCTCGATTCATAATCTCTATTTCTTTAATTCATTTTTCCATCAGATTCGGGAGTCAATTCTCCAAGACAATTTCGAGTCCTTTCGTCACCAATTTCTACTCCGATATTTATCCACTCAATCAACTTGACGAGCTAAGATTGATTTGCTACCTTGCCTTGTGGTTGAGTGATTGCCTTCATCCTAGGGCTGGCGGGTGCGGTTTCTTGTTGGACGGTGTTCGGGCATCCGCCAGCCCCTTTGGTCTTTTTTGTTTTTGATCTTCCACTCGCTGGGCTCGGTGACCTCCGTGCCAGCTTGGGGTCCCTGTGTTGCTTGTTCCAACATGGGGCCCCTTTTTTGTTTGAAAAAGTTTGGTCAAACAGTTAGAGTGGAACGATATGAATCCGGCCGGTTTCACATTACATTCTCCCTTTCAGCCCGCCGGCGATCAGCCGTCGGCGATTGCCGCCCTCACCCGCGGTCTCAAGCAAAATTTAATTCATCAGACACTTCTTGGTGTCACCGGCTCGGGTAAAACTTTTACCATGGCTAATATCATTGCCGCTTATCAAAAACCGACTCTGGTGATCGCTCACAATAAAACGCTCGCGGCCCAACTCGCTCAAGAGTACAAAGATTTTTTTCCCGAGAACGCGGTTCACTATTTCGTTTCCTATTACGATTATTATCAACCCGAGGCCTATATTGCAACGACCGATACTTACATCGAGAAGGACGCGATGATCAATGAAGAGATTGATCGTCTCCGTCACGCCTCGACCCAGGCCCTACTCACCCGTCGTGATGTGATTATTGTCGCTTCGGTCTCATGTATTTATGGTTTAGGCAGTCCCAAAGATTACGAAGCCGAAAATTTCAAGCTTGCGGTTGGCGACTCAATTTCTCGCACCGATCTGGTGCGGCGTTTGGTGAATGTGCATTATGAACGAACTAACGCCGATCTGACCCCCGGCACTTTTCGGGCAATCGGTGGAATAGTGGAAGTGATTCCGCCGAGTGGTCGTGAGATCTACGCGATCCACACTAGTTTGAACGGTGTTGAAGAAATTACGGAATTGAATGCCATTACGCGCGAGGTAGTGGCCGGTCGGAAAACAATTTTTCTTTTCCCGGCCAAGCACTTTATCACTTCTGCTACGGCCCGGCGATTGGCGATTGTTTCGATTAAACAAGAACTCGCGACTCGATTAAAAGAACTAACCAAAGTCGGGAAACTGCTTGAAGCGGAACGCTTGAAGCGTCGGACTAATTACGATTTGGCTTTGATTAAAGAAGTTGGTTATTGTTCGGGCATTGAGAATTATTCTCGCCATTTGTCGGGACGGCTGGCCGGCGAGCCACCGGACACTTTACTTTCGTATTTTCCTAAAGATAAAAATAGTCGGCCTGATTTCTTGACCATCATAGACGAGTCCCATGTCACGGTACCGCAAATCGGCGGCATGTACGCCGGTGATCGGAGTCGCAAACAAACCTTGATTGATTACGGTTTCCGTCTTGCTTCAGCGCTCGATAATCGTCCGCTACGATTTGAAGAATTTAATGACAGAGTGGGACCGATAATTTACACCAGCGCCACGCCGGGCGATTATGAACGCAGAATTAGCAATCAGATTGTTGAGCAAATTATTCGCCCGACGGGATTGGTTGATCCGGAGATCAGTGTGCGGCCAGTTGTCTCTCACCCCCTCCCAACCTCCCCCAAAAGGGGAGGAGTGGCTCCCTCTCCTTTGGAGAGGGCGGGGGGTGAGGTGGCCTATCCCGGTCAGATTAAAGACTTCATCACCGAAGCGACGAAAGAGATTGCGCGTGGCCACCGCGTGATCGCGACGACTTTAACCAAGAAGATGGCGGAAGATTTGAGTCGTTATCTTAAAGAAGCCGGCCTCAATGCCGAGTATCTCCACAGCGATATCAAGACGATTGATCGGATCAAAATTCTATCGAACTTTCGGCGCGGGACGAATGGCGATAAAGAGGGTTTTGATTGTCTCGTCGGCGTCAACTTGCTTCGGGAAGGTCTTGATTTGCCGGAAGTGACTTTGATCGGAATTCTTGACGCCGATAAAGAAGGTTTTTTGCGTTCAACGGTGTCGCTGATTCAGACGATCGGGCGCGCGGCGCGCAATGTTGAAGGTCGGGTGATTCTCTACGCCGACCAAGTGACTAGCTCGATGCGCGCGGCGATTGACGAGACTAATCGGCGGCGGGAGAAACAATTGGCTTACAACCAAAAGCACGGGATTACGCCGCAGACGATTATTAAAAAAATTAGCGACATCAGCGAGGGGCTGGAGTATGAGCGAGCGCGAGCACTCGCCGAACTCGTCAAACTCGACCGGGCAACTTACGGCGGCAACACGCGCAAAATTGTCAAAGAGAAAGAACGCCAAATGCGCGAAGCGGTCAAGGAGCTCGACTTCGAAACCGCCGCTCTTATTCGCGATGAACTCAAACTCCTAACCGCCAATAGGAAATAAATGTGGGGTGTGGTAGCATTGAGCCATATCACTACTCATCTCTTTATGAATTTTCCAGGAATGAAACGTGTAAGAAAAGTTTATTTGGTATGGTTATTCATCTATCTAATTCTAATTTACGGAATTTTTCACTTTCAATTAAAATATCCGACAATACTGCTCATAATAATAATAGTTCTTTCAGCAAAAACAATTTTTTTAGATTTCAAAATAATAAAAATAAACAGAAAAAGAGTTTATTGGGCAGAACACGGACCTTTACTATTTCTGTTAATCATCATTGGTTTCTTAGATATTGCTAACTTTGATTTTTTCAAAGGATATGTTAACCCGCCAGCTCTATTAATTTCATTATTAGGTTTCATTTTAGACATATACAAAGATTTGAAAGAAAACCCAAGAGTATATGATAAGATAATAATTATGGACGATCAAAACTTAGAATCAAACCAAGTACTACCACCAACCGAGCCATCGTCAACACCGAGTGTTGACACACCTAAATCAAAATCCGGCATCTTTTTAATTATTCTTCCGGTCCTGCTCATCATCGGCGGCTATTGGCTGTGGCAGGGGAAAAACATAACCCCACCCTCCGCCCTCCCCGAAGGGGAGGGAACTTACACCTCCCCCTTGGGGGGAGGTTCGGAGGGGGTAGAAGGCTGGAAAACTTATCGGAATGATAAATATGGGTTTGAGTTTAAGTATCCACCGGAATATAGGAATGAAGCACCTCAGGAGTTAGAAAGAGACGGCGTATCTAGATTGCGCAATTATCCAGAAGGAGAAGACTTCTATGGTGTTGATAACCAAGGAAACCAAGCATTAGAATCTAGAACTGGTTATAACATAATTCAGCTTGCAATTTTGTACAATGATGAAAACAAATGGATCGGTGAACAAGATAATGCCAGTCTCAAGAAAAAAGGTTTTTCTAAAGTGATGATCGGCGAAAATGAAGTTATCAAAAGTCCTGACCGTGACTTATTGCCAAGTGGTAGCATCGAGAGTGTGGAATACACGATTCCGTTGAATAAAGAAAAGACTCGTCTTCTAACCTTTTATATTTATGGTGATAGCGCCAATTTTAATATTCTGAACAAAATTCTTTCCACATTCCGATTTATAAAATGATTATTAAGTTTTAACCCATGCCTGACATCGAACAAGAAATTTTGGGGATTAAACAAACGCTCGCCGAGGTCGGCTTGCGCGTGGGTCGGCTCGAGCGGCGAGCGGGAATACCGTCAACTCTTGGTGTTGATATGGCTACTCCCGTTACGCCGCCGACAATCACTTCCATCGACTCCCTCCTGAAACCGGTTGCCACAACTAAGTCACAACCAATTAGCAACACCAAGACCGAGAGCGCCATCACCGGCAAATGGTTTGCCATCATTGGTGTTATTACGCTTCTCTTTGGCGTCGGTTTCTTTCTCAAGTTCGCGTTCGAAAATAATTTAATCGGCGTCACCGGTCGCGTGATTCTCGGTCTCTTGGCCGGCCTTGCTCTGCTTGTGACCGGTGACATTCTCGCCCGCCGCGAACGATATCGGGCTTACGCTTTCTATCTAATGGGTGGCGGCTTGGCCCTTCTCTACCTCTCGATCTATGCGTCGTTTGGTTTTTATCACTTAATTGGCCAGACGGCGGCGTTCGGCTTTATGATCTTGGTGACGGCAGGTGGTGTTGGGCTCGCCGCGCGTTGGAAAAGCGAGACCTTGGCCACGCTCGCGCTTCTCGGCGGGTTTCTGACGCCACTCCTTCTCTCAAGTGGCACCAATCAATATGGCTCACTTTTCACCTATTTAATTATTCTTGACCTTGGTTTTCTGGTTCTTAGCGCTTTCCAACGATTCACTCGACTTTCGCTTCTCACTCTCCTCGGCACGGGGTTCGTGTTTAGCCCTTGGTATTTCCGATTTTATCACGCTCAATTTCTCGGGCCGACCATGCTTTTTCTCACTCTCGCCTTCTTAATTTTCCTCCTCGCGCCCACTTTACGCAGTTTGCTTCGTCGCGAGATTAGTGCCAGTTCAAGTGAAAGCATTTTGGCGGCCCTAAATGCCGCCGCCTATTTCGGTTTAAGCTATTCCCTCTTGGTTGATCGATATGAGCCCTATCTCGGGTTCTTCTTTGTCCTCGGGGCCGCGATCTATCTCGCGCTTGGGACGCTTATCTCGGCCGTTAATTCCGCCGATCGCTCAAACATTCTCGCGCTCTCGGGAGTGGGGCTGGTACTAGTCACGGTGGCGGTTCCGATCCAACTCGACAGCCAGTGGATCACTATCGCTTGGGCGATCGAGGGCGTAATTTTAACCGCGATTGGTTTCCGTCTCGTGAGCGAATCCTTGCGCACTTTTGCCCTTATTGTTTTCGCTATTATGCTTGTTCGATTGATCGCGATTGATCAGTCGGCGCGCGGTTCGCTCTCCGCCCTTTTACCTTTCATGAACGAGCGTTTCGCCACCTTCCTTCTCGGTTCGCTGGCTCTCTTTGCTGTCGCCTATTTTTATCATCGTTACCGCAGTACGCTTACGCTCCGGGAAGCTAAAGTGCCATCCGTGCTCGGCGTTGCGGCGAATCTCCTCCTCATGCTGACCTTAAGTCAGGAAGTGTCGGTCATCACTAATTCGGCTAATTCGAAGAACTTGCTGTGGTCGCTCCTCTGGACCGCGCATGCTGCGGTTCTCATGATCGTCGGAATTATTTGGCACTCGCGCGCGGCGCGGCGCTTGGCCATTGTCGGTTTCGCGGTGGTGATTGCCAAGGCCTTTTTCGTTGATATTGCCCAACTCTCGGATCTCTATCGAATCATTTCTTTCATTAGTTTAAGTATTGTGCTCCTTGTCCTCTCTTTCCTCTCTTTTCGCTTCCGCGACACGATTAAACGATTTTTACTGGAATAGTCATTCATGTTTTCTTACTACCGATTGAGATTTTTGATAATTATTTTTTTCGCCACGACGCTCGGTGCGCCTTTGGCCTTGGCCGATTTTGATCTTAGCCACTGGGCCTTCCGCCGAGAGTTGATTTTACCAGCTAGCGCGTCGCGCGATACTTTCGTGGAGTTGCCTTTCGATGCCGAAATTTTTGCCAAGGCCCGACCCGATCTCGCTGACCTGCGCCTCATCCGTGATGATGGCTTTGAGACGCCCTATGCGCTCGAAACTGTTTTTTCTGGTCCGGAAAATAGTGACCCCGGTGTGCCAGTCCGTTTGATTAATCAGGGTTATATTGGAAATGAGGCGACGGTCATCACCGCCGATCTTGGCCGGGCCGATATTCGACACCGGGGACTCGCTTTAACGACGAGTAGTCAGAATTTCCGTCGCGAAGTGACGCTCGAAGGCAGTAATGATAATGCCACTTGGGTGACGCTCAACACCTCGCGCTTCATCTATGATTATTCCCTCGAATTCACCGCCCGCGACACGACGATTCATTATCCCGAGGCCACCTTCCGTTATTTACGCGTGACGATTTTTGACCGCGGGGAGAAGCGACTGATTATTGCCGGGGCCCTGGCGCGGCGAACCAGTTCGCCGCTCGTCAAGGCGGTGGAGTATCCTTTAACGATCAAAGAGCAGACTGTCCGTTCGACTGATCGGCAAACGCTCGCCATTTTTGATCTCGGCAGTCGCGGTCTCCCGACGCGTGCGCTTGCCGTCACGACGAATAATAATAATTTCAATCGCGGTGTCTCGCTCGAGGGGAGCGATGACAGCAGTGAGTGGCAGACGCTCGTGGCGCGAGAGGTCCTCTTCGCTTACACAACACCCTCGTTTACCGGCGAAAGACTGACTATTCCCTATCCCGAATCGCGGTATCGCTATTTACGCTTATTAATTAAAAATGGTGACGACACCCCGCTTCGACTCACGGGTGGGATGGCACTGGGGACACTGCAAAAGTTAATTTTTCGTTACGAACCGACACATACCTATCAGCTTTATTTTGGCGAGCCAACTGCTAGGCGAGCCGAATATGATCTCGATTCGTTCATTGATTATTTTAATGAGGCCGACCGGCCAATTATGCGTTTGGGAAAAACAGAAAATAATCTAGATTATATTCCACCACCACTGCCCGTCATACCCTTCTCCGAACGCTACCCTTATCTGCTTATCGGCATGCTCGTTCTCACCGTCGCCATCATCGGCGGGCTCACCTTTCGGCTATTCAAACAGACTCGGGTGTGATAAAGTTTGACAGACTAATATTTATGATAAACGAAGTGGATAAAGGAAAAATAGCGGAAATAGCCAAGCACCACGGTTTGGAGCTCGTGGTACTTTTTGGTTCCCAAGCGACGGGACACACACATAAAAAAAGTGATGTAGATATCGGTTATATCGCTCATCGTGTGATTGATTACCGAGAAAATTATGACATCTCGCTTGAACTGGCGCGGATTTTTAAGAACCCTGATGTTGAATTGGTGAATCTAAACAATGTGTCCCCGGCGCTTAAGAAGCAAGTGGCCGATCAGGGAATCGTCTTGTTAGAAGCTGAAAAAGGGAAATTTGATTTTTTCTCCATCAAAGCCAACCGTGCCTATATTGAAACTAAACCGTTGCGTCTTTACCAGCATCAGTTTATAAATGATTTCATCAAGGAATATGCCAGATAAAGATATTATTAAAAGCAAGTTGGCTGCTATTAGCGAATATTTACCTCGGTTAATGTCCAATCTCGAGGTGTATCGTCAGGGGAAATTGATGCTTGATGATGATAGAGTTTTTGTGATCGAGCGTTTATTTCAACTTATTGCCGACGCGGCGATTGATATCAACACCCATATTATTATCCAGGGAAAGTTAGAATCACCGGATGATTACGAAGGTACTTTCAGGATTCTTGGCCAGCACAAAATCATACCCCTCGATTTTGCTGAAAAGATTTCTGGTTCAGTTGGATTGCGCAATCGGTTGGTGCATGGGTACGAGAAGGTGCAAAGAAAAATAGCCCTCGATGACATCTCAAATGGTATTAGCCAGTATGTGGAATATGTGAAGCACATCCAAGAGTTTGTGGAAAATAAAAAAATAAAATGATTATCAAAATTAATAAAATAATTTACTATCATGACTAATTTTTGGAACTTTGTGTGGGGGGCGGTGATTGTGGTTTTGATTGCTAGTGGCTTGTTTGATTGGATTGATTGGAAGTTCAATACGATTGCGATCGTGGCGGTGGTTATTGTTTGGCTGATTTCGATGTATAACAGCTTTGTTCGACTGGTGAATCAGACCAAAGAGGCCTGGGCGGATATTGATGTCCAGTTGAAGCGTCGTTATGATTTGATTCCTAATCTGATTGAGACGGTGAAGGGTTACGCCGCGCACGAGCAGGGGACTTTCGACCGAGTGACTGAAGCGCGGACGCGGGCGATCACGGCCGAGCAGAGCGGCAATCCAGTCGCGATGGCCCAGGCCGAGAATTCTTTGGCCGGCGCCTTGAAGTCAGTTTTTGCTGTGGCGGAAGCGTATCCGGATCTCAAAGCCAACCAGAATTTCGCCGAACTTCAACGCGAGTTGGCTGACACGGAGAATAAGATTCAAGCGGCGCGCCGCTTCTACAACGGCAATGTCCGCGACCTCTCGATCGCGTTGCAATCTTTCCCCTCCAATATTATCGGCCAGACCTTCGGCTTCAAACCAGCTGAATTCTTCGATCTCGACGAGGCGAGCGCGGAGCGCGAGCCGGTCAAGGTGTCATTTAAGTAAGTGATCAAAAAAACACTCGTTGTCTTACTTTTCTGTTTAGTTTTAGTATCCCCGAGCTTGGCTCAAGCTCGCAGTTATTCCTACGACTCAATAATTTATGAGATTGAGATCAAGCAGGATTCGACGGCAGAGATTAGCGAACGGCAAACTTTTCGTTTCAATGGTGAGTATCATGCGGCGACGCGCGATATTCCGTTTAATAAAATTAGCGCCATCACTGACATCTCGGTTTTCGACGGTGAGTCCGCCGCCCCGCTCATTTTCTCCGCGAAGCGTCTCGACAAGTTGGATCCCGCTAGTTGGGGCAAATACACCACTTATCGCTCGGGCGGCGAAGAGCATATCGAATGGTATTACAATCTCGCCGACACGACTCACGACTGGCTCATTAAATACAGAGTTCATGGCGGCCTAGCTTTCTATCGCGATCACGATGAACTTTACTGGAATCTCCTCACAAATTATTCCGTACCGATTGCGCGAGTCGAGGCGACGATTCACCTGCCGGAAAATAATTTTATGCCTGATGATTTAGAAATTACGCCCTATGCTGTTTCGGTCACTGCCGATGCTCAAGTTATTAATAATCAAGAATTTTTAGTAACCGCTTCTAACCTTCCCTCACAAGAGAAACTGACTTTCGCCGCCGGTTGGCCTAAAGGTTTGATCAGCGAGCGAGCGTTTTGGGCTGGTTGGCTTAAATTTAATTGGGGGTATTTGCTTGGGGGATTGATTGCGGTTGGCAGTTTTTTGTATGGGCTGATTTTTTGGTATCGGACGGAGAAGCACAATTTCGGCCGCGGCACTGTCGTCCCCCAATACGAGCCGCCACAGAAGCTCAAGCCCGCCATGGCCGAGGTAATTGTGAAAGAAAGAATTACCGACAAGGCCTGGTCGGCGACCATCATTGATCTTGCCGTGCGCGGGTATGTGAGTATTACTGAAGATAAAATAACCGGTGTGGGGAAAATCATCAAATTTTTCGGTTCAATTATTGGTTTAATTTTCGGCTCAGGATTCTTCTTGGTAGTTCTGGGTCTTTTATTATTACAGATAATTCTAATTACTACTCAACAAAACCAAGAACAGAGTTTTAACCTGTCTGTTCTTTGGCCAATTATTTTTATACCGATTTTATTTTGGCGAGTTTTTGGGGCAATGGGTAAATCGCCACGGTCGGTGCTCTTCCCGTCAGATTACCTGATTTCGAAACTGAAATCATTCGATGATCCGGGGCTTGAAGACTACGAAAAAGAATTTTTGAATCTACTATTTTCCAACGGCGAAATATTTTCTACTAAAGAATTTCGCCGAGCCAGTAATACCAAGAAGCGCAGTTTCTCCATTCGACTAGTTGCCCTCAAGACAAAATTATATGAAGAGACCGAGCGTGATACTGGCGCTTATGAAGTGGGCGTGAGTAGTGAATCGCGTATTGTGATTAACACTTTCCTGACTCTGATTGGGCTGGTTTTTCTTGGCTATTTTGTCGGCCCCTATCTAGGATTCCAACATTATTTCCTGTTTGCCACAGTTGTTTTTTGCACTGTCACCCTGGTTAGTTTTGTTAGGCATGAAGCACGACTTTCTAAAGAAGGGCAAATTTTGAAAGAAGATTGGCTAGGGTTTAAGCTTTACCTAGCCACGGCCGAGAAATATCGCCTCCAAAATCTTACCCCAGACCTGTTTGAGAAATTTTTACCTTACGCCATAATTTTTGGCGTGGAGAAGAAGTGGGGTGAAGCTTTCCGGGGCATCAATGTGCCGCCGCCGGCTTGGTATGGGAGCCATGGCCATTTTGGTTCATCGGGCGGTTCTCCTGCCCTTGGTGCGGGTAATTTCTCGGCTTCAATGTTTTCCGCCTCTTTCTCTTCCAGTTTTACTTCCGCCTTCGCTTCTTCCGGCGGCGGTGCGTCAGGGAGTGGCGGTGGCGGTGGGGGAGGCGGTGGCGGTGGCGGGGCCAGTTAGTTAGACTGTACTCATGACTCTCTATACCCACCAAGCGAGTAATGTCCGCAAAACCTGGATTTTGATGGCCGTATTTTTGGTGGTGGTGATTGGGGTGGGTTGGATTTTCAGCCGAGTGTGGGGTGACACCACTATTCTTTATGGGGCGGTGATTTTTGCTGTTCTCATGAACTTTTTCAGTTATTGGTATTCGGACAAGATTGTAATCAAGTTGACCGGCGCGCGCGAGGCAACCGACGAGGAGTTTCCGGATTTTTATAATACGGTGGAGAATTTGTCGATCACGGCGGGATTGCCGATGCCAAAAATTTATGTCATCAATGACCCGGCCCCAAATGCTTTTGCGACCGGCCGCGATCCTAAGCACGCCGCGGTTGCGGCGACGACCGGGCTCCTATCTTTGCTAAACAAACCGGAATTAGAAGGGGTGATCGCCCACGAACTCTCCCACATCGGCAATCGCGACATGCTCGTTGCGACGGTGGCAGTCGTATTGGTTGGTTTTATCACGATCCTCTCGGATATTTTCTTGCGTTCGCGACTTCATGGTTTTCGCGGCGGCCGCGGCCGGAAAGGGAATATCGGCGGCGTCTTACTAATTTTAGCTTTAGTCGCCGCTATTCTCACCCCGCTTGGCGCGACCCTCCTACAACTCGCGATCTCGCGGAAGCGAGAATTTCTTGCTGACGCCTCGGGGGCTTTGCTGACGCGTTACCCCGATGGTTTAGCTAACGCTTTACAAAAAATTGCCGCGGCCGGTCAACCCATGCTACGAGCTTCGAATGCCACGGCCCACCTCTTCATTGCCAATCCTTTTGGCCCGAGTGCGGGTCGTAGTTTGACCCATTTATTTTTGACCCATCCACCAGTCGAGCAACGGATCCACGCCCTCGTCGGCGAACGCCAATTATGAAGCCCTTATTTTTTTACACTGACCGGTTTTTCTCACTAACCGTGCTTCGGCTTCTGCCGCGCGCGATTGTTCCTAATTACATTACGGTGTTTCGCTTTCTTTTGGTGCCGGTGGTTTTTTTTCTTCTCATCGATAACTATTATCGAGTTGGCGGCCTCCTTTTTATTTTTGCCGCCTTTACCGACGCGCTCGACGGGGCGCTGGCGCGCACGACCAATCAGATCACCGAGTGGGGGAAGGTGTTCGATCCTCTCGCCGATAAACTTCTCGTCGTTTCGACCGCGATGATTTTAGTGACGCGTTTTTTGAATCTCTATCTCGCTTTGGCAATTGTAGGGGCAGAACTCTTCCTCGTGCTCTTGGCTTACTGGAAGAAGTATTATCGTCGGGCCAAGATTGAAGCTAATTATCTCGGCAAGACAAAGATGATTTTACAATCGGTTGGACTCGCGGTTCTCTGTCTTGGTGTGGTGGCCCACTCACCGTGGCTTATGATTGCCGCCAACATCATCCTCCCCGTCTCCGTCATCTTTGCGATCTTTAGTCTTTTCGGCTATCATTCAATATAAAATGAAATATATTGTTACAGGCGGGGCGGGATTTATTGGTGCGGAGGTGGTTGATCAGTTAATCGCCGCGGGGCACGAGGTCATGGTGATTGACACTTTCTTGAGTGGCAAACGCGAACACCTCAATCCGCGCGCGATTCTACACGAAGTGGATATTCGTGACAGCGAGAAACTGTCGCCAATCTTTAAGGGGGCACACGGTGTATTTCATCTTGCCGCCCAACCCCGGATGCAGTATTCCATTATCGAACCGCGTCTCACCAACGACATTAATATCACTGGCACCCTGAATGTTCTCTTGGCCGCGCGCGATGCTAGTGTACCACGCGTTGTTTATTCGGCTTCATCCTCGGCATATGGTGATGGGCAATTGATGCCCTTGCGGGAGACCATGCCAGCCAAACCAATCATTCCTTATGCGATTCAAAAATTTGTCGGTGAAATGTATTGCCAAATGGTGAGTAAATTCTATGGCCTCGAGACGGTGTGTTTGCGTTATTTCAATGTCTATGGACCGCGGCAAACAACCGACGCCGATGGTCCCTATGCCACCGTGATCGGTATTTTCTTAGGTCAACGGCAAAAAGGTCAGCCACTCACAGTGGTTCCCGACGGCCATCAGCGGCGCGATTTCACTCATGTCCGTGATGTGGCTCGCGCTAATCTGCTCGCGATGACAGCCGAGGGTGTGGGTTTGGGCGAGATCATTAATATTGGCACTGGCCGAAACCACTCCGTCTTGGAAGTCGCCGCGCTCATCGGTGGGCCGACAGTCTTTGCGCCACCGCGCGCGGGCGAAGCCCGCGAAACTTTGGCCGATAATTCGCGAGCTAGAAGTTTGCTCAATTGGGAACCGTCAGTCGCCTTCTCCGATGGCATTGCCGAACTGAAAAAACTTCACGGGCTGGAGGTTTGAACCATGATCACCTACGACGAATTTAAGAAAGTGGAACTCAAGGTGGGAGAGGTGAGATTGGTCGAGCGGGTGGTGGGGTCCGAGAAATTACTCAAACTCACAGTCGAGATCGGAGAAACGACGCCGCGGCAGATTATTGCTGGGATCGGGAAAGTTTATGAACCCGAGACTTTGATTGGTTGGCAAATTGTCATCGTGGCCAATCTCGAACCGCGGATGATTATGGGCCTCGAGAGTCAGGGAATGGTTTTGGCCGCTGATGGTGAGGGTGGCCCCGTCCTGCTTTCTCCAGAGAGATTAGTCTTGGCGGGGGTGATGCTTAAATAGAATTTTATTGACAAAAGTTTTAGCCAGAGTATACTGCCCATCGTGAGTGCTTCTCTTCCACCTCGGGTGGAGGACGAGCCACAATAAGTTAGATGTCTTGCGTAAGTCCCGTCTGCCATCACTGGTACGACGGGATTTGCGTGCCTTCTAGTAATTAACTATACTTTAGCCATAATCTTTCGGGGCCAATGTTGGCCGGCGGTCGCACTCACATAAAGACATTTAGTTTTTGGAGCTCGCACCCGCTGGCCAACCTTGGGTCGGAGAAAATAAAATATATTATGCGTTACACTTGGACTTCGGTCGCCATTCTATTTATCTGGATTTCCGCTTCGATTCTCATGGTCTCGGACCGTCTCACTGATCCCGAAATCTTCTTTTTCTTCGTCATGGCGATCACCGTGGTTCTCGCTTACATCGGGTTCCGTTCCCAGTGAGCGGCCAGAATGAGCTGGCTAAATTTCTTAAAAAGGTTTTGGGCTATCGGTCGGATTGGCGCGCGCCTCCTACTCGAACGCGGGGTTAGCCGGGAAGTCCGTCTTCGTTTCTTCTTCGAACGCGCAGGCGGCGCTTTCCTCAAGCTCGGCCAAATCCTTTCGCTCCGGCATGATTTAATTTCGCCGCGCTATGCCAACGAACTTCTCAATCTCTTGTCGCGGGTGGCGGTGTCGCCCGATGCCGCGATGCGACAAGTTTTCATCGAAGAACTTGGCCTTTCGCCGGAATTGGCATTTAAAACTTTTGATCCGGTGCCGATTGCTTCCGCCTCAATCTCTCAAGTTTATCGGGCCGTGCTTATCGATGGAGCCAAGGTGGTGGTTAAAATTCAGCGACCCGGCGTGCGTCAGGTTTTTGAACTCGACTTTACGCTTGCGCGTTTTATCTCTGGTCTGCTTAGTTTTTTACGAGTATTTGATTCTTTTCAGGTTCAGGATGTCGTCGAGGAGTTTATCCTTTGGAGTCGGCGCGAACTCAACTTCCGCGAGGAGTTGCTTAATTCCCAAGCACTCGGACATTTTAGCGAGTCGGAACCCCGAACGATTATCCCGCGAGTCTACCCCGAGTGGTCGACCGCGCGGGTCTTAGTGAGTGAAGACATGGTGGATGTCTTATCCGTCGAGGTCGTCCTCGAGGGGTTAGCGCACACGCCCGCTGAACGAGAGGAATTGGCCTATTATTTCGTTTTCGATATCATGCGTCAGTATTTCATTGACGGCTTCTTTCACGCCGATCCGCATCCGGCCAATCTCTTCTTCACCCGCGATAATCGGCTCGGGTACTTCGACTTCGGGCTCATGGGTGAAGTGGGGACTGTCCGACTCGATCTCTTGCGGATTATGGAAGGGATGGCGCGCCGCGATCTCGCTTTCGCCAGCAAACACTTTCTTTATTTCGGCCAAGCGCTGGTCTCGGATAAAATTGATCGGTTTAAGGAGAGAGAGCCAGCCACTTATAAGCGTTATGCTAAAGTGATCGGCAAGGTGGGAGAGATTATGGTAGATAATTTGCAAGCTGATCTTGAAGAGATTTTAGCCCCATGGTATGAGCTCCGAACCGTAGCGAGTGAAGGTCCACCGACTTCCTCCTTGGTCTGTTCGCGACTATTACTCAAACTTAGTGATTATCAAATTCACCTACCACGCGAGATCGCCCTCTTCTTCCGCACTCTGATTATTGCTGATATAGTGGCCGTTCGGCTGGCCCCCGACTTCGACATTATCCGAGCGCTCAATAACTTTTTCACCGCTTATCCCATCACGGTCGCCGAGAAATTAATTAGGGAAAAAACTCAAGCGATGGAACCAGAAGAGGTAGTTGATCCGACAGCGCACTTCAGTTTCGAGCAATTGCTTGAGCTCAAAGAAGTGGAGAAGGAGGAGCTGGGTCTCGCCAAAGAGAAACTAGTCAACCTCATCGCCGCCTACGCCGAAGACTACGAAGAAATTCGACAGCTCCTCAAGGCGTGATAGTATTTACTCATTATGAAATACCCGTGGACGGCGTTGTCGTTGATAATAATTTGGGTGGCGACGACTTATGTCGTTATCAAGAATCGAAATTTGAATGCCAATTATGTTTTACTGGTGACACTTGTCGGGACAATTGTGATTGCGATGATTGGTTTCCGCTCGCCGACACTTCATAAATAATTTTTTGTCGGCGTGATAAAAATAAAAAGTTATCCACATTTCGGACGAAAAAAGATTGTGGTTAATTTTTTTTCGCGCGATAATAATTGTGTCAGCAATAACAATAGAGAACGGTCGGTTGTTGTTGCTCTAGCTGGTTACTAAATAATTTGAAAATAATCTGATCATGGCTAAAAAAAAGAAAATGAAGAAAACGACGAAGAAGAAAGCAACCAAGAAACGCCGATAATAAATTTTGATCTTCAATACAAAATCTCTTCGCCAGCTGGCGAAGAGATTTTAGTTATTGTTTTTCTGTGCTAACATCACGATCGTATGTCACTCCTCGGGAAAATTTTTGGCACCGCGAGCGATCGGCACCTGCGCTCCCTTGAATCCGTAGTCGTGGCCGTGAACGAGTTGGAGTCGCAATTAGCTCAACTTTTGGATGCGGACTTACGGGCGAAAACGGCTGATTTCAGGCGTCGTTTAGGAGAAGGTGCAACACTTGATGATCTATTGCCCGAGGCCTTTGCTGTGGTGCGTGAATCGGCCAAGCGAACGCTCAAACAGCGGCACTTCGATGTCCAGATCTTGGGCGGCATTATTTTGCATCAGGGAAAAATCGCCGAGATGAAGACGGGGGAAGGAAAAACTCTAGTCACCACCTTAGCCGCTTACCTGAACGCTCTTCCAGCTCGCGGCGTGCATGTGGTGACCGTTAATGATTACCTTGCGCGCCGCGACGCGGTGTGGATGGGACAAATTTATGATCTTCTCGGATTGTCAGTTGGCGTAATTAATCACGAGGCTTCCTATCGTTACGACGCGAGTCACAACGAAGTTGATCCGGCGCGCGATCAGAGCGGCAGTTACCAAGTGTTCTATGAATTTTTGAAACCGTGCACTCGTCGTGAGGCGTATGAAGCCGACATCACTTACGGTACCAACAACGAATTCGGCTTCGATTATCTGCGCGATAATCTGGCCCATGAACCCAGCCAAGTCTCGCAAATTATTTTCCCTGCCTCGCCGAGTCAAGGCGGGCCCTCAAGACCAACGCACCACTTCGCGATCGTTGATGAAGTTGATTCGGTCTTGATTGACGAAGCGCGCACGCCACTCATTATCTCGGCGCCGATCGCCTCGTCCGACAGTTTATATCTCACTTTCGCCAAGTTGGTGGAAACTTATGAATCCGTCACTGATTATGTGGTGGATGAAAAATTGAAAACGATTAGCGTCACCGAAGCGGGCATTGCCCGCGCCGAACGCGCGCTTCAGGTTGATAATCTTTACACCGATTTAGGCATCAAGTATGTGCATCATCTCGAGACCGCCTTACGCGCCAAAGCTCTCTTCAATCGCGACCATGACTATGTGGTTAAAAACGGCGAGATAATAATTGTTGACGAATTCACCGGCCGACTTCAGCCCGGGCGGCGGTGGTCGGACGGCTTGCATCAAGCGATCGAGGCGAAGGAGCGAGTAGCGATTAAAGACGAGTCACGAACTTATGCCAGCGTGACGCTCCAGAATTATTTCAAGCTCTACGGTAAGCTCGCTGGAATGACGGGTACCGCTCTGACCTCGGCCGAAGAGTTTCATAAGGTTTATGGTCTGGAGGTCATGAGCATTCCGACCAATCGTTCCAGCCAGCGAGCGGATCTTACGGATTTAGTTTTTCAAACTGAAGCTGGGAAGTTGCTGGCTGTCGCACGGCGCTTGAAAGAACTCCATCTTAGCGGCCAGCCGGTTCTCGTGGGGACAGTATCAATCGAGAAGAACGAGCTAGTCTCCGCTCATCTGAAACGCGAAGGTGTGCCCCATCGACTTTTGAATGCCAAGAATCACGAAGAAGAAGGGGCGATTATCGCTGAAGCCGGTCGGAAAGGGAGTGTGGTGATTGCCACGAACTTAGCTGGCCGCGGTGTCGACATCAAGTTAGGCGGGGCGCTTGCGACGGCGGCGGAGATGGACGAGGTACGGCGGCTCGGTGGTCTCTTCGTTTTGGGGACCGAACGGCACGAAGCGCGGCGGATTGATAATCAACTTCGCGGGCGCTCGGGGCGGCAGGGCGATCCGGGCACCACCCAATTTTATATTTCCTTCGATGATAATTTGGCTCGAGTGTTCGTCTCGGATAAAATCAAGGGGATGATGCGTCGGCTCGGGGTGCCGGAAGATCAGCCAATCGAGAATCGTCTCGTCGCTCGGGCGATCGAGAGCGCGCAGGGGAAGATTGAGGGCTTCAATTTCGACTTGCGTCATCACCTACTCGAATACGACACCGTCTTGAATCATCAACGGGTGACGATGTATCGCCGCCGGCAAGAAATTCTTTTTGGCAACAGGCTCGCCTCGATTCAGCGAAGCGGGCCCGAGAGGCAGATTTTGCTCCAGAGTATAGATCGGCTGTGGGTGGATCATCTCGAGGCGATGGATTATCTCAAACAGAGTGTTCGCTTGCGGGCCTACGGTCAACGCGATCCCTTTGTGGAATACAAACGCGAGGGGTTACAACTTTTCAAACAGATGGAACAGGCGATGAACGAGGAAGTGGCGGCCGCGATGAAGCAACTGGCCGTCCCAGGTTCAACCGATCCCCAAGGTCGAACTCTGCAGGTTAAACCAATAATTAATTTGGCTCAATCGGGCAATGTGAAAAAAGTTGGCCGCAACGATCTCTGCCCCTGCGGCAGTGGCAAGAAATACAAGAAGTGCCACGGGAAATAAATCTCGATGTATATAATTTAATCCATGACGATTAAAATCAATTCCCTAAAAGTTAGAATCTATAAACTAAAAACTATTAGGGGATTCACTCTCATCGAACTCCTCGTTGTCATCTCGATCATCTCACTCTTATCAAGTATCATCATCGCCTCGCTCGGCGCTGCCCGTTCCAAAGCCCGCGATTCGAAACGCGTGCAGGATTTGATTCAAGTCCGAAACGCGTTGGAGTTATATGCGTTGGATCACAATGGATTATACCCGCCAGATCCAAACCCAGATTACTCTACTGGGGGAACTAGTTGTTGGGATTGTACTAATGCTGGACCTAATTGGGATTCTAATAGACTTTTGTCCCTAGAAACGCCAATACTTTATTTGAAACCACGGCCGGCTGATCCCCAAGCATCATCATTTACTGGATCACAAACAGTTTGGTGGGGTTATAAGTATAAAGTAAACGAAAGTTGGACGCGCTACAAATTAACAATTGTTGGTTCGGTTGAAAACATGAATGGTGTTCCTGAATCAATGCGTGATTCCAATTATCATACAAATCCTTCTCCTCCTTACCCTAATTCAATAAGTGTCTATTCTGACGATATATCAAAAACCTGGACAAGACCTGACTCTTGTCCTTCGACGCCATCAATGTGTTAACGGCACCTAATTTATCCCCATTTCCATTGCTTTTTGAATGAAAATTGAGGACGGAAAGTGCTATAATTTGAGCCGTATGCTACGAAGGTCGGTTTTTACGGCGATCGTTTTTTTGCTGTTGTTTTTTGGTGCCTCTACGGTTCAGGCCGCGATCAATCAACAAATAAATTATCAAGGTAAACTCACGAACGCGAGCGATGTCGCGGTCGCGGACGGGGACTACTCGATCGCTTTCGCTTTATACACGGCCGCAAGCGGCGGCTTGAATCCCTGGAGCGAAACGCAGACGGTCACCGTGACGAATGGCCTCTTTAGCGTGATGCTTGGCTCGGTCAGTAGTCTCGCCGCGGTCAACTTCAATCAAACTTTATATCTCGGCGTGAATGTGGCCGCGGACGGTGAGATGACACCGCGGAAAGTTATTGGCGCCGTCCCGGCGGCTTTTGAAGCCGATAAACTTGATGGTTTGGATTCAATTTCGTTTGCGCGCACCGACACCACAAGTACTTTCTCTAGCGGTTTTCTCTCTACCGCTTCCTCAACCATCACCAACTTGACGATGGTTAACTCGACCTCGACTTCGGCCACGACGACCAATCAAGCGATCACCGGTCTCGCCGCCGCCGCCGGCACCATCCTCGCCGTTGACTCAACTGGTCGCGTCATTGCGACGACGACCCCGGCCGGGGCCGTCGCCTCGGTCTCGAATGCCGACGGCACGCTCTCGATTCCCGTGACGATTGGTACCGTCGTCGCTTCCCTCAACTTAACCAACCCCAACATCTGGACGGGACTGCAACAATTCGCCCGCGCTTCGACCACTCTCTTCTCGAGTTACGGCCCGGCCTACTTCGGGGCGACGGCCACTTCCTCGTTCGACACCGCCGGCAACTTGAATCTGGCCTCGGCCGCCGCCTACTCCATCGCCGGCGCTTCGGTCTTGAACGCGACGACCTTAGGCGCTGGGGTGACGACCGCCTCGGGTCTCACCACAGCAAGTTTGCTGGTGACCGTCGGGGCGCTCAACGGCGGGACGATCACCACTGACTTCGGAACGATCAACAACGCCGACCCTATCACCGGCACCGTCTTGAACGGCACAACCGGCATCAACACCGGCGCTGGCGCCGGCACCCAACGGATAAACAGCTCGGGGGCTTTGCTGAACATAACCACGATCACCGCCTCGGGCGGTCTGACTCTTGGATCAATAAACGGCGGAGATATCTCGATTGATGTTGTTGATTCTACTACGGCCGATACACCCGGCGGATCCTTAACTCTTTCAGCCGGTAACGGAGCAAATGTTGATACTGATGGTGGTAGTGTCAAAATTGATCCCGGAGCCAAAGCCGGCGCTGGGGCCAATGGCAATATTTTGCTCGGTTCCATAGTCTTGGGTAATGTCGGCATCGGTACTACTACCCCGTGGGGTCGCTTGACTCTCGAGCTTGATACTCAAAACGCTGGCTTGGTCGTCGCCAATCAGGGTTCCTCCACCCCCGCCTTCTACATCGGCGGGGTCAATCAAAACGGTCACATCGGATTTGGAACAGCGAGTCCTAATGAACAACTGGAGATCACTGGCAATTTGCGACTGCCGGCGACCACCGCGACCGCGGGTATTATTAGATCAGGCACCGATAGTTTATTACATACTTATGGCACGCAAAATACTTTTACCGGAGTAGGTGCCGGCAATTTTTCTCTTACCGGAATTCAGAATTCCGGTATTGGTTACTTATCCCTGTCTGCTTTAACTGGTGGTTCTAGTAATGTAGCTATTGGTTCAGGCGCTTTGCAAAGCAACACTAGCGGCAGTTCTAATGTCGCCATTGGCACAAGCGCTTTAGCGAGCAATGCCATTGGTTCTAATAATATTGCCATCGGTGTTGGAGCTTTAACTAATAATCAGACGAGTAATAATTTAGCTATCGGTAATGATGCTTTATCTCAAAATACCACGGGTTATTACAATGTCGCTCTAGGTGATAGTTCGTTAGGAACTAACACTATTGGGAATTTTAATGTGGCGGTTGGCCGGTTGTCTTTAAGTGTGAGTACCACCGGCGCTTCAAGCACCGCTGTCGGCTATGAAGCATTATTAAACAATACCACCGGCGCCTCAAGCACCGCTTTAGGTTTTCGGTCTGGTTTAACCAATACCACTGGTAGTAAATTAACTTTGATCGGTGCCGGCGCTGATGTTATCAGCAACAATTTGTCGAACGCCGCGGCGATCGGTCACAATGCTAAGGTCGGAGCTTCCGACAGTTTGGTGTTGGGTGGCACCGGCGCCGACCAAGTCAAGGTCGGTATTGGCACCACTTCGCCGTGGCGGACATTCTCGGTTGATGGCACGGTTTCCTTCAAAAATTTAACCAGCTCTGATTTAGCAACCACTGACGCTTTGTGTGTTGATGCTAACAACGATGTGGTTAGAGATACTTCCGACACCTGCGTTACTTCTTCCAAACGGTTTAAGCATGATATTGTCAATATTGATGGTAGCCTTGGCACCATTCTTTCTCTTAATCCCGTTTCCTTCATTTACAACGATCAAAACAAAAGAAGGTTTGGTTTGATTGCTGAAGAAGTATCAGACATTGAACCACTCTTAGTTCATCTGGATGTAAAAGGAAAACCAAGAACCGTTTATTATGAAGGTGTCACTGCCTTACTGGTTGAATCAGTTCAAGAACTTAATCTCAAAGTTGAAACTTTGTCTTCGAGAGTTGAAACTCGATTGGCGCAGTCGCCCTCGTTGGCTCCGAATTTTCCCGACAATTTTTTTGAAAAGATTTTGAATTGGCTGGCTGACGCTGGGAATGGCCTCAAAGACCTATTTGCCGATACCTTCCGAGCTAAAGAAAAGATTTGCGTGGGGGAAACCTGCGTTGATGAAGCCGATTTGAAGAGAATTCTTAAGCGCTCGGGTATTCAGATTGAACCCGAGGAGCCAGATGAAGACGGTCGTGGCGGTGGGGGAGACAATGGTGGTGGTAGTAAGAATGATAATGAAATTGAATCAGTCGAGCCAGTCGAACCCGCTCCGCTAGTGAGTCAACCCCGAGCGCCGGAACCATTGCCGGAAGCGATTATTGAGCCGGAGTCCATTTTGCCTAGCGGGTTGAAGTCAGAAATGATACAATCAGAACCAGCAGGGGAAATTATTAATTAAAAAATTAAAAGTTTTTATCATGAATAATATCCATCGAAGTTTTGTTTATATGTTGGTTGTTATGATTATGGGGATGGCGGCGACGACCGTGGTGGCTATTTCTTCGGCGGATTTCGTCTCAAACTACAATAATTATTCTAATACCCAAATCGTCCAAAGACCGGCCCCGAGACCCATCCTGTTAAATAGTTGCGCCATTTTGGATGTGCCAAACGCCGTGTATCTCCTAACAATGGATTTACACCCGACTGATGATGGGGTTTGTTTTACCATTGCCTCAGACCGCGTCACTCTTGATGGAAATGGTCATAGTATAATTTTTGAAAATGGAGAGGATGACACCGGTGTCTTTCTTCAATTTTTAAGCAGTATAACTGTCAAAAATTTAACGATTGTTGGAGCCGAATGGGGAATTGATTTAGTGGGGGTGACCAATGGAATTATCAAAGACAACATCATCCTTTCGGCTGGGACCTCGGGGATTGAGACTTTAGCTTTTAACAGTATTTTTCAGAATAATACCGTGGTGGCCAGTCCCAATAGTCTCTTTTTGGGCGGGACTTCCCAAAATAATCAGCTGATAAATAATAAAATATCTTCTGGTCGGAGCGGCATTATTTTAAGTGGTATCGGTAATGTTGTTTCTGGCGGTTTTGTAAAAAATTCCCAAGAATACGGGCTAGATATTGCGACTTCTGACGGAAGCGATATGGGGAATACGCTAAATGGCGTGGTGATAACAAATAATAATCCAGAGGTTTATGATATTAGATTTCATGGTGATCCTGAACATATTGTTTATCTGAATAATATGCCCTTGATCGGTAAGTATCGGATTGATGGGCCGGGCGGTAAATTGGTGGTGAGAAATTCTACCGGAGAAATAAAATTCCTGGAAGCTCTTAGCGGCTCCGGTAAGAGCTTGAGCCGGGCCATAAGTGTTAGCGATAATTTGGCCGTAGTGGATTCTGTGTCTAACCCCGGCCTCAATAAAAAGGCCCAAATTACATTAAATGGATTGGCGGGCAGATTTAACTCACCGATTATTTTGAAAGATGGGCAAGAATGCCCGGCGGATATTTGCGCCTTCATATCCCCATTAGGTTCTGAACCGGCAATATTTGAAGTCGAACACTGGACGGCTTATAGTTTAGGCGAGAAAAAATAAATTAAAGCGGCCAGGGTTCAATGAGCGATAGGTTTTGTCGCTTAAAACATATTAGTACCACAAATTTGACTTAATATATGGTTTAGTATACCATAAATTTAATGAAATTTAAGAGGAAGCAGGACATCAATAGCCAATTAGAACCCAGGCGGGTTTTACTTGTTTATGGCCCAAGACGAATCGGCAAAACCACTATGCTTGAGGCCTATTTGAAAGGAATATCGGGAAAGGAAGTGTATTATGGGACAGGGGATGATGCCCGATTGCATGAAATTTTTAAGCCTCAATTCCGGAAAGAAATTCTTGATTTTGCTCGTCCCTACGATATTGTGGCTCTTGACGAAGCTCAATATATTCCAAACATTGGGATTGGTGCGAAGATGATGATCGATGCTTTTCCAGAGAAAAATATCATTTTAACCGGCTCATCATCACTTGATCTTTCTAATAAAATCGGCGAACCATTGACTGGTCGCCATTTCACCTTAACCCTTTTGCCACTGTCTCAAGGGGAAATGGAAGGAGGTGAGTTTGAACTAAAAAACAATCTTGAAGATTTTCTTCTCTATGGTTCATATCCGGAAATTTTGAGTGAGCCTGATACTCAAAGAAAAATCAAGCTCTTGAACGAAGTAGTATCCTCCTATCTGTTTAAGGATGTGCTAATACTAGAGACGATCCGTTACCCCGATCTCTTGAAGGATATCCTGAAATGTCTAGCATTTCAAACAGGGAATGAAGTATCTCTAAATGAAATCTCCGTAACTGTCAAGACAGATGTCAAAACTGTTGGTCGGTATGTAGACCTGCTTGAAAAAATGTTTATTATTAAAAAAGTCAGAGGATTTAGTCGAAATTTGCGCAATGAAATTTCTAAAAAAGCTAAATACTATTTTCTTGACAACGGTGTGCGTAATGCCGTCATTTCTCAATTTAACCCGCTTCATCTTCGCAATGATCTTGGGGCCCTTTGGGAAAACTTTATTTTTATGGAACTAATCAAGAAAAGTGCCATTGAAAATCAGCTGGACACTTATTATTTTTGGCGCACTCATACTGGGCAGGAGATAGATATTATTAAAGAATCAAATGGGGTTCTTTCGGCCATTGAATGTAAATGGTCAGGAAGTATCGTCTCGCCGCCGCCTTTATGGTTAAAAAATTATCCCAATACCTCCCTTATTCTTATCCATAAAAACAATTATTTGGATTTTTTATTAAATTCCGGTTGAGGTAGAATTAAAGTCAGTAGACATTATTAACGAAACCAATTAATTTTTAACCATGGAAACAGACCAGAAAACTAATAGAAGATTACAGCCGATACTTTTTGTCTCGTTGCTGGCGCTAATTATTTTACTGGGATTTTCTCAAGCTTTTTCCGACATCGGGCCAGTGGAACAATCTAACTTGACCTCGCGTGTTCCATTGGCCACCTCTCGAGAACTCCTTATTTCTAATCCTAAATTATTTCTGTCTCGGGCTCTGTCCGGTGAGAAAGAGGAATTGATCGGGGTGCTAGAAGTGACCCAACACGATGACTGGGATAACCCCGCTAAGGCTCGTTTGTCTTACAAACTGCGCGTTGATGGTAAGCAATACGATTTTTACCCCGTGGGGAATTTGGCATTTGAATCTGGTTCACGAATTCACCTTAAGCAAGCTTATGTTTCAGGTGATTTGGCGGTGGCCGAGGTGACCAGCAGAAATATCCAAGTAATTGAACCGCCGCCGACTCCACCGACTCTGGGTGAGCAGAAGGTGGCGGTAATTATGGTTGATTTTACTGATTCGCCGGCTCCGCCCTTTGACAAAGAAGAGGCAGAGAGAAGGATTTTCAAAAGCCAGATTAATAATTTCTATCGTGAACAATCATACGGTCGAGTGTCTCTCGCGGGTAAGACCTACGGTTGGTTCACCTTGCCGCGCGCTGGTGGTGACGCCAATTCTTGTCCTTTACCGACGCTTGGCAACGGCGGCGAACTCGATCAATTTATTTTAGATAATTTCCGACCTGAATTATATGACCGTTATGTAGTCTTGCTGAATCAACCCTGTTTTATGGGCGGCCAATCAACTATTGGCAAACGAACTTTTAACATTGGTGGGCACGATGTTTATATTTCGTTGGCTTATATTGGCGCGTCTCCAATTTGGAATAACCCGCGCGATCCGGCCAATCAGAATTTTTCTTGGACTTGGTTTGATTACATTGTCGCCCATGAGTTTGGTCATGGACTTGGTTTATATCACGCCAATGGTTGGGATTGCGGAACTCAATCGCTCTACGCGCTTTCCGGTAATTGCCAACAGGTGGAATACGGCAATCATTTCGATGTAATGGGCTGGGGAATTATCGCGAATCATTTCAACGCTTTTTATAAAGAACGATTAGGCTGGCTTAAGCCAGAAGAAATTCTTTTAATTAATCGTCCCGGGCGGTATAAATTAAATGCGCTTGAAGAAACTGGCGGCCCTAAAATTGCCAAGATTAAGCCGCTTAATTCAAACAATACCCCTTTTTATTTAGAGTACCGGCGCGGACTCGGGTTCGATTCTTTTCTTAATGATCAGAGCGTCAATTCTAATCAACAAGGTTTGTTGATTAATTTAATAAGCGGTGTCGGGCAAAATCCTACTCGTCTCCTTGACCTGCTCCCGACGAACGCTGATTGGCATCCAGACAGTAAGCTGGCATCGGTTAATATCGGTAGCGTTTTCTCCGATATTCCGCGAGGGGTCTCAATCGCTCCGACGGCGATCTCAACTTCGACGATTACTTTTGATATTAAGTTGTCCGAAGGTGCTTGTGATCGCGCTCGGCCGCAGATTGCCAACCTTAATTTCTTTCCTATTTTGTCACCGGGGTCTAATGGCTTTGTCTATTTCAATTTGATTAACCAAGATTCCGTCGGCTGTTCGCCGGCCAATTTCACTGTGACGGTCGCGCTTCCCGACGATTGGCAGAATAATTTACCCATCGGCGATCAGGAAATTGCGCCCCAGGAATCGGTTTTTAACGGTTTCAATTTTTCCATTCCGGCCGCGGCGACGCTCATGACTTACCCGATTACCATTACCGCCATCAATAACGACAGCGATCTCAAGACCGTCGAAACCTTATCAATCACTGTCGTCCCGCCGCCCCACCTTGAATCGGTCGTCCCGCCCGCCGCGGCGCCGGGTGAACCGATCGTCTTGTTTGGTTCAGGTTTAGCTCTTGCCAGCACCGTTAATTTTTATAATGAAATTGGCTTGACCAGTATTGGGGTTGCTTCATCTAGCGATGAGGTGATTAGCATCAGTGTTCCAGATATTATTTTAGGTACTGAATGCGGTTGTCTTCTGCCGACCCCACCTGGAGTTTATCAGGTGTCGATTTTTTCTAGTAATGGCATCATGAGCAATTTTTTACCTTTTGAAGTAATTAGCGCATCAACGCCGATACCCATATCCGAACCGCTAAAGCGGCCAGGGCTCGACCAAGAGCAGATCTTGCCGCTTATGGACGCCAGCGGGAAGCTCGACCCAGACAGCTTCGGTGACGAAGGGCATGAAGGGGTGAAGCAGTTTGAGGGAAGTCGCGAGAATAGTGTAGAGTAACCACACGGCTGATTTCTTGGCTTCCGGATTAATCTCGGCTTGTCTAAAAATTGTTTTTGTTTCCTCGATAATCACATCGGCAAACGAGTGCCAGAAGTAGTGATAAATCTGATCAGCGGCAAGATCCAGACGCCAGTTTTCCGATTGCTTTGTCACTCCGTTCACGATTTCGTTTAACTGGTCGAGATATTTTTGGTGTTCGGGAAGTAGATTCGGCGCGTTCGACAGATCGGCGTTTTTAATATTTTCCAAAACGAACCGCGAGACATTCCAAATTTTATTGGCGAAATATTTATAGCCCTTGATTTTATCTTCGCGCAAGGCGAGGTCGGCCCCGGGTGGATTGCCGACGACAAGTCCCATTCGGAGCGCGTCGGTGCCATACTTCGCGGTGAGGTCAAGCGGGTTGGTGACGTTCCCCTTCGACTTACTCATTTTTTTCCCCTTGGCATCATTAACTAGACCGTGAAGATAGACGATGGGGAAGGGGACTTGCTTCGTTAGATAAAGGCCAAAAATAATCATCCGCGGCACCCAGCGGAAAATGAGATCGTGCCCTGTTTCCATGACACTCGTCGGGTAAAAGGCCCGATAGTCCGGCCCATCGGGATAATTAAGCACCAAGAGTGGCCACTGCCCGGACGAGAACCAGGTGTCGAAGGTGTCCGGGTCGCGACGCATCTCTTGCCCGCAGTTTTTACATTGTGGAATTTTACTCTCGCTACTCGCGACTCCCTCGTGACATTCATTGCAGACCCAAGCCGGGATGGGAATGCCCCAGACTATTTGCCGAGAAATATTCCAATCGTGTGTGTTTTCCAGAAAATAACAGAAAACTTTTTCATAGTTGTCGGGGATGAAACTGACTTGTTTGGCGTCAACTGCTTCAAGCGCCAACTTGGTAAGGGGGGCCATTCTCACGAACCATTGATCCTTCACTTGCGGCTCGATCGCGGTCTGACACTTGTAACATCGTTTGACGACATTAGTATAATTTTCATCCACCCGCGCCAAGAGTCCTTTGGCTTTGAGTTTCTCCACAATTTTCGGTCTCGCCTCGGTGATCTTGAGTCCGGCGAATTCACCAGTGATAGGCAGAAGTTTACCCCGTAAGTCAATAATCTGCTCACCGGCCAAGTGGTGGCGCGCCGCAATTTCAAAGTCAACCGCCGAATGTCTCGGGGTGATCGTCATGACGCCGGTGCCGAACGCTGGATCAATCGCCCGATCTTTAATAATCGTCGTGGTGACGGGGCCATTAATCCACTCCACTTCAAGCTGCTCGCCGTGAGTATATTTTTGATACCGCGCGTCGTCGGGATGCATGACCAAATATTTATCGCCAAACTTAGTTTCGGGACGAACCGTCCCGATCTCGAAAGGGCCGTACTGGAAATAATAGAAAGGCGTTGTTTCCTCGACGCTCTCGGTTTCGACATCCGAAAGGGAAGTTTGATGTTTGGGACACCAGTTGACGAGGCGTTCACCGCGGTAGATGAGGCCGTCCTCAAACATTTTAATAAAAGTTTTTTGTACCCCCGCCACAATATCTGGGTCAAGCGTGAATCTCGCTCGTGACCAATCACATGACGCGCCGAGGGCGCGCACTTGCCCCTCCATGTTTTTCTTATTCTCGATCGTAAAATTATAAATTTCATTGTAGAGAACCTTGGGATCCATTCCAAAACGCGAGCGTCCTTCTTTCTCGAGCTTTTTCTCATAAACCACTTGGGTCTCGAACCCGGCGTGATCAGCCCCGGGCACCCACAAAACGCGTTTGCCTCGCATCCGTTCGAAACGAATCATAATATCTTGAAGAGTGATAAAGAGTGCGTGTCCGGCGTGCAGCGACCCATTGGCATTCGGCGGTGGCATGATAATGGTGAAGGGTTTGCGATGTCGCGGCGGCCCGTCCGCCGACGAGGCGGGTAATTTGTCGGGATTAAAAAAGCCACTGGCCTCCCATTTCTGATAAATCGCCCCCTCCTCATCTTGCGGATGATACGCTGACAAAAATTTGTTCATAGTTTAAGTCTCTTTGTGAGTTCTTTGTACACGCGGTCACGGGGTAATATTGCAACAACCCGAACAATATTTTGGGAAATCGTATAAACTATCCGCTAATTGCCCACTCGAAGCACCCAGTATCCGTTATGTGGTCGTCGAAGTGGTTTACCGAATTGATCGGGCGCGATGGCAAGTTTCTCTCTAACGATACTCTCGACTCGACGCTTCTCAGTCGTACTAAGACGGGAGATATCTTCACGAACTACGATATCACTGTAAACTATTTCATAGGTCGCCATGCGTCCTTGTGACTTATCCATCTTGCCGTTTTTGATTCACGACTCATGGCTATCTCGCCGAGCATGAAATCTTCCTCCATCTCTAGGGCATATTTAACTAACTCAAGTGTTTTAGCCGCCACTGGCATATCATCTCGAAGTGCCAAGCTTCTAAGAGCGGCCAGTACTGGTTTGGGAGCACTGATATTAATTCTAGTTTTTGTTATTGTTGTCATACGGGCTAGTGTATCAAAATCGTAACACCGAAGCAATATATCATTCCCTTTATTTATACCCCGCCCTTTTCTTTACCAATAGCATTAAGAATCTTTTTGACTTCAACCAAAGTGGCGGGATCGTTAATCGAGAGGGGAATGATTTTTGGATTGAGTTTTTTAAGTTCAGCTAATTTTTTTGTGAGCGTTGGTTGGTCGAGCAAATCACTTTTGGTTAAGAATAGGAATTCGGTTTTAGCCAATAAATCTTGGTTGTATAAGCCGAGTTCTTGCCGGATAATTTTATAATCTTCAATTGGCGTCTCGGATTCAGCGGAAATGAGGTGAAATAAAATGCGCGTGCGTTCCACATGACGCAGAAATTTGATACCTAAACCCTTGCCGGTTGAGGCACCTTCGATTAGGCCGGGGAGGTCAGCGAGGATCAATTCATAGTAGACACCGAGATGCGGTTCGAGCGTGGTGAAGTGGTAGTTGGCGACTTTGCTCTTGGCATTGGTCAAGCTGTTGAGTAAACTCGATTTTCCAGCATTTGGTAGACCAATAATCCCGACATCGGCAATCATTTTTAACTCCAGCCGAATCTCGAATTCTTGAGCTGGAGCCCCAAGTTGGAATTGCGTTGGGCTAGTGTTCTTTGGTCCGCGGAAGTGGAAGTTGCCTTTGCCACCGTGGCCACCTTGCGCCGCTAAGAGCCGCTCGCCAATTTTTACGATCTCTCGATTGGATCCGGTCGTCAGATTATGAATGACGGTGCCGACGGGGACACGAATAATCAGATCCTCCCCGCGATTGCCGTCATTTAATTGCCGTTTGCCATTTTGCCCGTCTTCGGCTTCGAAGACTTTGCGATGGCGTAGACGATTAAGGGCTCCGAGATCGGAAACACCCTCGAAGTAGACGCTCCCGCCGTCGCCACCACTGCCGCCTGTCGGCCCGAGCGACATTTTATTACCACTCCAGGCCACGATCCCATTACCCCCTTTCCCCGACACCACTCGAATTGTCAAATCGTCGATTAGCATATATAATAGTGCCATTACTATAGCATCAAATCATTTTCATGCTCAAACATCGCTTACTTCTCATCATTTTAATTTTAACGATT
>JBBTRZ010000016.1:0-12482 GCA_038064935.1 Patescibacteria group bacterium | reverse complement strand
CCCCCACCGGCGCGGGCGTGAGCGGCAAAGATTCAAGGAGCGGGGTGAGGGGGATCACCATCATTGAGAACAGCAAAATCGCAGAGGGTAGCTTCATGATTAGTGTTGCTTGTAAAACTAACTGATTTGGGAACGAAAGGCAAATTCCCTTCTCTTACTCATGTTCACTCTGTATCCGGCCCCAGAGGGTGCGAAGTTCGGTGATGGCGAGAGCGCCTTCATCTTTAGTCGGCGGTTTGCCATGCCATTCATAACGGTGCTCAAACATGCCGACTCCCTTCCCCGGCACGGTATGGGCAATGATAACCGAGGGCTTCCCGAAAACGGCCTTGGCGCGCCCGACTGCATCATTGATTTCTTCAAAATTATGACCGTCAATCTCAAGCACCTGCCAATTGAAGGCGCGCCACTTGTCGGCGAGCGGTTCGAGCGGCATGATGTCCTCGGTGAAGCCGTCGATTTGAATATTATTACGATCAACGATGGCGATCAGATTGCGGAGCCCTTCGCGCCCGGCGAGCATCACCGCCTCCCAAGTATTACCCGCGTCGTGCTCCCCGTCAGACATAAGACAATAAATAAATTTGGTCGAAGTCTCGTCGTGATCCATCTTCTCGGCGAGTGCCATGCCGACAGCTTGTGACAAACCAGCGCCAAGTGGCCCGGAACTTGTCTCGAGCATCGGCAACCAATCGCGATGTGGATGACCTTGTAGCCGCGAACCGAATTTCCGAAGCGTTTTCAATTCCTCGAGCGGGAAATAACCAGCATGCGCCATTGTGGCGTAGAGTACCGGACAAATATGGCCGTTGGAGAGAATTAAGCGATCGCGACCCGGCCAAGTCGGATCGCGTGGATCGTGCCGAAGCAAGTGGAAGTAAAGCGCGGTGAAAATGTCGGCCATGCCGAGCGGCCCCGCGGTATGCCCCGAACCGGCCGCCACCAACATCTCGATAATCGAGCGACGAATAAGATTCGCTTTTTTTTCTAAAAATTTAATTTTGTCTTCGTGCAAATGCATAAATAGCTTTTAGCTTCTAGGGGTTAGCTTCTAGGAGGGATTGGAAGGATTTGAGAGCAACGACAGGATCAGGCGATTGCCAAATAGTCGAGCCGACAACAAGATTATCCGCGCCGGCTTCAATCGCCACTTTAGCCGTCTCGAGATTCACGCCGCCATCAATTTGGATTATAACATCGGGCGAAAGATGGCGTAAGTGTTTAATTTTTTCCAACACGCGCGCATCAAAGGGATGACCTTGCCTTCCGATTTCGGCGATGGACATAAGTTGGATAAAATTAATTTTAGGCAGATATGGCGCGAGTTTTTCGATCGGCGTCGGCAGAAGTAGAGCGAGGCCAAGCTTGATCCGTGATGAAGAAAAGGAGTCAATGATCTCAACGAGCTGATCCGTCGCTTCGTAGTGAATAATAATTCGATCAGCCACTTCCAGCCAATCACTAAGCATCGTCTCTGGCGCTTCGACCATGAGATGCACTTCAATCTTAGTTTTGCCGTCGAGAAATTTTAGATTCTCTAGTGCTCCACTGCCCGATGAATTTAGCGGCCAACTGGCGATCGGTGTGAAGTGGCCGTCCGTAATATCGAGATGCATCCAGTCGGTGTGACCGTCTAAAATTTTCAGCTGTCGCTCAATCTCGGTGTAAGTTTCACCGAGCACTGCCGGAATAATTTGCTTCGTTAATTCTCGAGACATGAAGATTGAAAGATTTTTAGAATTGATGATCGGGGCGATCGGGATTATCAATTTTTTTAATCCGTCGAGCGTGCCGCGGCTCATCACTCGCTCTGGTCTCGAGCCAAAGTTTAACCGCTCCCTTGGCCTCTTCGGGAGTGATGAAACGCGCGCCGAGAGAGAGAATGTTGGCATCGTTATGTTCGCGCGATAATTTAATTATATCCAAACTTCCATCGTCTCTCGGCTCAACTCTAGGTAAACCATAATAAACCACCGCGCGAACATTCTTAAAACGATTAGCCACGATTGCTTCGCCTTGACCCGAACCACCCAGTATAATACCGCGACTTCCCGTTGGGTCGCCGGCCACGCGCTGGGCCACAATCCGCACAAAGTCGGGATAATCGTCGTCTGGATTGAGTGCGAATGCCCCCTCATCGGACACCTCTATACCCAACTCGTCCCGCAGATATTTCTTCAATATCTCCTTCAGCTCAAACCCCGCATGATCCGCACCAAGAAAGATTTTCATATAAATTTTCACTGCTCCTTGTCCGTTCTCGGCCCACGGTTTCCGGCAATTATCATTCGGTCCATACCCATAAACTCGACTTCGTTACCACCAGTTTGAATGATGGTTTTCACAATAATTTCAGCAGTAAGATGCGAGTCAATTCGTCCTAGGTCAGAAGAACTAATCATCCATTTAATAGACACGAGATTACCGGGCTGAATCGGTGTAAACTTATCTGCCAAAGCCCGGTCGGCCAAATTTATCGGAACATAGGTTTCTGCTCCGGTGTTGAAATTGGTCAGCTTGATAATCGGACCGGTCTTTTGCAAATACTCTAACGGGAAGCCGACGACCGCTCGATCATTGTTAGTAATTTTAATATCCAAAAAAATATCCTTGCCTTCAAAAACACACATCTTGTTCCCCTCTCCGTCTTCAACACCATTTTCACAAGTAGCTTTTACATCGAGTGATAAATTTTTCATAGCTGATTTTAGATTAACAATATAGAAAATCGCGATAATTACCATTAAAACAACCATCGTAATAATTAATTTTTTCATTTTAAATTTACATGTGGCAATAACGAAAAAGAATTGATGAACCGTTGATAATTTTCTTCACTATAATGACCGTTTTTATAATTCATCTGGAGAATATACAACAAGTTTCTCCGGTCACTTCCAACCTCATCGTCTAAAACTAGCCGGCCCTTGCTGTGAACAATAGTGTTGGCATCAGCCGTATCGTCTTCTTCCCGAACATCCGTTAAATAAGTGTATTCTAAAAAAGCCGCATTTTGCCAAGTCCCAGTTGTTGAGAAAATTAATTTTGGATTGAAACGATAACGATCAAGGTTGTTATGGTTCTTAATAGATTCATTTAAATATTGTTGAAGGTGGTCGTGATAAAAAGCCGGAAATGTCCTTGTACCGGCAAATTTTTGATCAAATTTAATCTCATCAATACTTACAACATAATTTACATTACCATCAAAAGCGCGCGAATAAATTACTTCGCCGCCTATCTTATCAGCCACTCCCTGATATAACTCGGTATAATGCCGAGGCATATTTAAAGTGAATCTAGTGGGAGGATAAATTACGGTCTCCCATGTGGCAGGCAATGAATTTGTCGTCTCGGTAATAGGAGCATTATCATCCTTTAATCTCAATAATTTCGTACTGACTATCGTTAATGCTACAACCAAAACTACAATAATAATGCCGAGGATAAGGTAAAATTTATTATTTGGTTCCCTTAACATAAAGAGCAGTTCATAATTTTTAAAGTGTCGGTAACTTTAGTATTAATACTGAATTACTTCTGCGGTCTGACTTATACCATATTCTCTTTTTTTATCGGCACCGTTTTCAGTATATTGTTCCGTATATTCGTAAAAATTTCCATCTCTTAGTGACTTTGCTCTATAAATATGAATATAACCATTAGCCAAAGTTCCTTCAGTGGCAAAATTAGGCTCTATTGATAATTTAGATTTATATAATTCGAAATCAGCTTTGGCAACTGCCTCACCATTAATCCTATAGGTTACAGTCTCATTGTGATTTACACTCCCCGGCGATTCGATGAATTGAATTTCTGTCACATCAATAACAAACAAATCAACAGTTAGATTTGCCCACGAATCTGGAGTTAATTGATTAGGGGCTGGAGTGATAGTTATAATTGCGTTTTCCTGACTGACTACCGTACCAACAACTTTCACTAGCGGCATAGTACGAGCTGTTTTCTCAGCTGTAGAAACTTTATTAAACCACTCCTCCATTGCATGTCGCGTTCCCGTAAGTCGGTAGAACTTATCATTGTCAATCACCACCACTCCTCCGCCGGTAGCACTGCGGTAAGTGTGGGGACGGCCGCTTTCTATAATGACCATTTCGTCAGAATTCATATTATTTTTATTGTAAAAAGTAAAAGTGCTAATAATTGATTCAAAAAATTCATTTTCATTGAAACTTTCAACCTGACCAGCTTGGGGTAAATTTACTTCAACTATTATTCCCGAAGGCGCATTAGGATTAGTGCCGTCGGTAAAAAATTCTATCTTCGGCCATACGGATGTTTCAGTTCGACCTTCCAATCTGTAAAGTACACCGGCTTTATTTGTGGTGGTAAAAGTTTTCTGATAATCAACAGAACGCATATTGGAAAGTACGGTGCGATAAATTCGAATGACGATTACCGTATCATTATCGGCTGAACCTATCCGTAACTCACAGTTATCGTTGTCTTTTGATTCCGTTTTGACATTTTCAAGATTTCTAAAAACCGGATATTTAAAAGTAAAACCCGGCAAAGTTAAGCATGAAAATTGACGATACCTGATAATTTCCGATTGAATATTATTTTTTGCCATATAAAATATATTGTAAACAACAACGGCTAAAATGATTATCAAAACCAGTGAAATGAGTAAAATGATCGGCCAAATTTTATTCATACAAATATCTAAATTAATTGCCCCGTCTTGATCACATGTTGGATCAAGGTGTGGGTGTACCCCATTTCGTTGTCGTACCAGGCCACGACTTTGACCAAGTTGCCGCCAACGACTTTAGTCAAACCGAGATCGGCGATGGAAGCATGGCGACTACCGACAATGTCGGAAGAGACAAAGGGTTCGGTGGTCACCGTGAAGATATCGCGCCAGCGGGGGGTAAGTGAAGCGTTGGTCAGAATTTTATTCACCTCCTCCACGCTCGTCGAGCGTTTCGCGATGAAAGTAATGTCGGCAATCGAACCAGTTAGAACCGGAACACGCAAGGCGATCCCGTCAAACTTCCCCGCGAGCGACGGGATCGCTTGTGTTACCGCTTCGGCGGCGCCGGTGGTGGAGGGGACGATATTGATCGCCGCGGCTCGGCCGCGGCGGAAGTCCTTCGCATCCGGCGCATCCACCAGTTTCTGCGTCGCGGTATAACCATGCACAGTGTTCAAAATCGCTTTCTCAATTCCAATAGTCTCAAGAAGAATTTGGATAATCGGACTTACCGAGTTCGTGGTGCAAGAAGCGTTGGAAGAAATTTGGCAAGTATCGAGCGCGACATCGTTAATGCCCATCAGAACGGTCGCCCCGACAATCCCCGGCACCGGCTCGCCCTTCATCGGCGCCGAGACCACCACCTTGCGCGCGCCAGCGTCAAGATGCAATTTAGCTTTATCAAAACTAGTGAAAAAACCAGTGGCTTCGACAACAACATCAATTTGCAATTCTCCCCACGGCAAGTGTTGCGGTTCCTTCTCCTGACACACCCGCACTTCGTGGCCATCCATCACCAACATCTTATCCTTCACCGTCACTGGATGATCGTAACGGCCGTAGACGCTGTCGTAACGAAGCAGATAAGCGAGATTCTCCAAGTCACCCAAGTCATTGACCGCCACCACTTCGAGTTCCGGCTTTTCGACGGCAAGTTTCAAAAACGCCCGCCCAATCCGCCCCAACCCATTAATCCCCACGCGTATTTTTCTCATATACTTAATCATACCAAGAATTTAAAAAGCAAACAAAAAAATAGGGATGATTCCTTTCTCTAGGAACCATCCCCACACTGACGCATCACCTGCATCACCCTAAATCATTAGGGACCGTCTCGTCTTCGAAAGATCATGGACTCATCCTTTCTCCATCAAAGTCGTTCTAAAACGACGATGGGAAACCAACCGTTATTATACATTGACTAAAAACTATGTCTATTAAAAAGTGGAAAAGTCATCTAGCTTTGTAATGTTTGCTTTATCAACTTCTCCAAAACAGTCGGGTTGGCACTCCCTTTTGACAACCGCATCCCCTGCCCGATGAGGAATTGCAGTGAAGCAACTTTGCCAGCGCGATAATCGGCGACCACCTTGGGATTATCGCTCACAATCTTCTCGACTAAACCAGCGAGCGCGTCGGCGGTAGACATCTCGACAAGCACCCCGGTCAAAATTGAGTTTTTCGCCTGTGGCGACGCGAGTTTGCCCGAATGATAGAGTCGGACCACTTCGGTGAAGCGCTGAAGCGTAGGCAGAGGCCAGTCGGGATTCACCTTCCGCCGGCCGGCGATGTCGTTGGCGATGAAGTTCGAGGCAATTTTCACCAACTCTGGATCCTTCAATTCCACTGCCGCCTCGTCGAAAAACTTAGCCAATTCAAAGTTATTTAAATATTGCTCCGCTTCGATCAGTTTCAACCCTAAGGCGCGATATCGGTCGCGCTTGACCCACGGTAATTCGGGAATGGTTGATTGTAATCCGCCAGCCGGCGGATGAAATTCCGGAATCTCGCTCAACCAAAGTTTCGGCAAATCCGGATCGGGGAAATAACGGTAATCATGCGAGGACTCCTTCAGCCGTTGGGAGAAAGTGACCCCCTTCACCTCATCCCACCCGCGCGTCTCTTGAATAACTTTTCCACCAACTTCGAGTAGGGCGGTTTGCCGTTTTAATTCATACTCAATCGCCTGTTCGACACTCTTGAACGAATTGAGATTTTTCACCTCGACCTTGCCCCCAAGGTCAGACCTTTTGGGGTTCTTAAGGTCTGACCTTTGAATTGAAATGTTGGCCTCCACCCGCATCTCGCCCTTCTCCATATTGGCCGACGAAACATCAAGATAACGAAGGAGGAGTTGCCACTCGCGAGCGAAGTCCCCCGCCTGCTTGGCGCTGGTAATCATCGGCTCGGTGACAAGCTCCATAAGCGGCACGCCGGCGCGGTTGAAATCAATGAGACTGCCACCGCCCTTATCGTCGTGAATTGAACGCGCCGTATCTTCTTCCAAATGAATACGGGTCAACTTAATCCCCTGAATCGAACCGCCAGTCACTAATGGATATTGATACTGACTAATCTGGTAACCCTTCGGGATGTCGGGGTAGAAATAATGCTTGCGGTCAAACTCGGTATAGTCGGCGAGCGTCCCACCGACCGCGAGGCCAACACGCAGAACATGTTCGATGGCCTTTTGATTGATGGTCGGCAATGTCCCCGGATGCGCCAGGCAAATCGGGCAGATGTTAACATTCGGTCGCTTCTCATTTGGATCATTGGCTGAATCGCAAAACATTTTCGTCCGCGTCTTCAACTCGGCGTGAATCTCCAACCCGACGGTTAATTGATATTTATCCCCCACTAAATTACTTGACATAATTTTTGTGTTTGCTATCATGAATCAGTCATACCTCTCCCCGCTTCGGCGGGGGGATTTTTTGGTTCCCAAGATATTATCCTTTTTAGTTTCTTGAGGTTTACATATTTAGCTCGATCTAATAACTCCTTAGATACATGTCCCTTAGTGGACATCACGATCACTCTCTTCTTGTGTGCCTTAACTTCATCGAGAAGTGGCGCAAAGTCGCTATCTCCTGACATTAAAATGAGTGTATCAAAATTATCAAGATTGGCTAAAACTCCAATAGTTAATTCGACATCGAGATTCCCCTTCCACTCGTAATTATTTTCTGAAATTTTAATCCGTTTGACCTCCTTTGATTTTACGATGTAACCAAGCTTTTCAAGTTTTTTCAAGAAAGCAATCTGTTTATGATTATCACCGACACGTCCAGTGTAAAAATAGACAACGCCAAGCTGACATTCAGTAAAAAAATAATTTTTTAGTTTTTCGTAGTCAACACGCCAACCCAAAGTTTGTTGCGAATACAAAATGTTCGCCGCGTCAATAAAAACATAAACTCGACCTTTAATAGAATTGGCAATCATTAAGGTGTTTCCACTTTATCACGATCTTAGACACAAAAAAAGCAGGGCCATGATAAACCCTGCAAAAACGAGTTCAGTTAACTAAATAACTTTTTCCTCGTAAGTTCATCCCATTTACATTCGCACTGTGAATATTCTAGAATATGATTCTCCACAACACGACACCTCCGACCTGAAAGCTTACCTTTCAGATAAGAGAAATGTAATTTGGGTAACTTTGTAAGATGATGACATCGAGCAATCTTCAACTTTGGCAATTTTTCACCCATTAAAAATCCCCTTTCTGTCTTTATTTTATCATGTACCTCACTTCTTCTTCAAGTGTGATACCAAATTTCTTTTGAACTAATTTTTTAAGTTTAGTCGTCAACATTATAACATCGCGGTAAGTGCCGCGGCCGTCATTCACCAGCAAATTGCCATGCCAGTCGGCGACATAAATACCGCCGACACGCGCGCCCTTCGCCCCCGCCGCTTCGAGCAAATAGCCGGTTGGTACTTTGCCGTCACGAATTTTAGTCGAATCAATCAGAGCTAGAGACTTCTTCGGCACTTCACTTACTAACACATTTTTGAAAAAGCTCCCCGGACATCGCAAATTCGGATCATATTTCGCCGATCGAATTTTGATAATCTCCCGCGACTTTTTGATTAACATTTTTTTATCGCCTTTTTTAAGCTTAAATTCAGCCCGCAAGATCAACCAATCTTTTTTTTTGAAAACACTCTCCCGATAAGCGAAAAGACATTCTTTTTTCGACAGCCATTTAATTTTCCCGCCAGAAAAAACCTCAACTCTGACCAAACAATCCGAAATCGTCTGCCCAAATGCCCCAGCATTACCGACAATTGCGCCCCCCACCGTGCCCGGAATGCCCGAGAGAGTTTCGAGACCGGCCAAACCATTACCAATCGCCGTTTTAATCAGGTGCTGTAGCGGCGTCCCCGCCTCTACTGTCAAGGACTCTCCTTGACATGATATTTTGGCCCGTGAATTGGTGTAACGAATCACTAAGCCGCGAAAAGTATTATCGCCAAACACCACATTACTCCCGCCGGCGATGACTAAATAGGGCCAATTATTCTTTTTAGCCAAGCGTACCGCCGCGACTAGCTCGTCGGAATCGGCGACTGAAATAAAGTATTTAGCTCGCCCACCGACACCGAAAGTGGTGTATTGGGCCAGCTCAACATTCCGTTTAAGCATCCCGCTAGTATAACAACATTATTGAGATAAAACGCGGAAGTAGTAAGTCGTGCTCGGCACGAGGCCCGAGACTGTGACCGCGTGCTCGATCACCTTAGTATCTACATCAATGGTACCCGTCGAAGAAGGGTAGCCGAAGTTGGGCGCGGATTGACCGGTGATCGAAGGATGCGAAACTGTATCATAGATCACTCGACTCGAAGCCGCGTGGTTAGTGGCCCAGCGGACAATCGCGCTATTGGGCGTCACATCCGTCACGCGAATACCGCTAATGGTTAAAGTTTCGTTGTGGTTATTGCCCCCGCCATCATCAACCGGATTAATCGTTAAATTAATTGAAACAGTCTTGGCCGCGTGAGAAAAATCGGTGACGGTTAGGGTAACGGTTTTGCTACCGATTGAAGAATAAGCTCGACTGAAATTCTCACCCGCCCCCTCACTCCCATCGCCGAAATTCCAGACATAAGCGTAAGGGGCCCGGCCACCGGTGGCCGCGGCGCGGAAGGTAATATTCTGATTCACTTTGAAAACACTGTCGGCCGATGGTTCGACAATAGAAGCGGACAAAGCCGAGGTCGGATCAGGGTCGAGATTCGGCGTGGTGGTCGAATTGATCATAATTTGAATCGACGCCGTGTCAGTGACCTGACTAAAATCAGTGACAGTTAAAGTCACCGTTCTAGCGCCAGCTTCAATGTAAGTTTTTCGAAAAATCTGCCCCGCCCCCTCACTCCCATCGCCGAAATTCCAGACATAAGCGTAAGGGGCCCGGCCACCGGTGGCCGCGGCGCGGAAGGTAATTTCCTCATTAACATTAAACGCTGTCTGACTCGCGGGATCATTGATGCTAGCTTCTAAAAGGTCAACGGAGGCCACCGTTGTCTCCGTCGGTTCGACCGCGGTTTGAGCTTGGTCCACGGTCGTCACTGAATCAATCTCGCCGACGGCCGAAACCAAAAAGGGGCTTAAAATCAGAGTTAAAACAATGGCTAAAACAATTTTTTTCATTATCATTACAGCTACCATAGATAATAAAAATCTGCAAGAAAACACAAGGGAACAAAAGAAACCGCCCGGACGAAATTGAATCGCACCGGGCGGGAAAATAAGGAAAATAATGGGTCCAACTAACTACCTACGGTGGGTTTGGACAAGTTTGTCGGATATCAATTGTTGCAAAATCGAAATCCTGACTATGGGCACTGTTACCTTCGTACAAACTAACTTCACCGGAAGCCAGGCAACTGATTTGGGAGGCCTGGGATTCAATACCAACTTCCACGGTTTGTTCAAACTCAACTACCCCAGTCGAGTCAATCATCACATCCAACTCGATTAGTTGGGTCGGTGAGTCTGCCACCAAACACATGAGATGATGCGGGCCTTCTTTGCCGAAAAGCTTTCCAGCGATGGTGAAATTTTGGCCGATCAAATAACAACCGTTATTAATTGGGGAATCTAAGAGTAACGCCAGTGAGGAAAAAACAGGTTGCACTGGCGGCACTACCTCCGGCGGCGGTGTCACAACTGGAAGTATTGGAACATTTTCTTCCACCTCCCCGCCGAAGTCACCATCACCAGTAACGGTTAAAGTACCATCCACCACAAGTGGCCCATGGATCACCGTTGGCCCCGGCCCGGTCACAATCAGACCGACAGTCTCCACGGTTTCGGCTGTCACCGTTTCGGCATCAACCACTTCCGCCTCAACTTGGTTCGCCGTGACAGTGGCCGCATCAACTGTAACCACAGCCACTTCCGTCGCCGCGATCGTGTCGGTCACGACAATATCCTCCGCCCGAATGTCTTCAGCCGAGATATCATCTACGAGCAAATCAATCGCGCCACAGCCTCCAAGCATCAGCGCAAGAATCACCGCAAAACAAAATAAGGCTATCAAGAAAAACCCCCAACAAGCCAAATCCACAAAAAAACTCCAACGCCAACATCGAGACCACATTATCAACCTCCCTAATCAAAATTTGAACTCGCTTCTCCCTCTGACAATCAAAGGGCTATCTGAATCTATAACTAACTCAAATCTTGATCGTTGTCAAACAAATCAGAATTATCTTTTTTCTCATCAAAAAAGGACGCCAAACTACGATAACGCCGCTTCTCGCGCCTTAAAGCAAAAATTAAATAGGAAATTATGATTAAAAAGACCAGTGTCCACCACCAATAAGGGATTAGTTTGAAAAAGTTGAGCGTGCCGAGCGCGGCGGTAAGGAAAAGGGGCGTACTCGTCGCCTCGCCAAATTCTAGCGTGGGAGTTGAGGTCGATCCGCCAGCTGGCGGAGTACTTGTCGCCGTCGCGGCGGATTCAACGCCACTTGGGGTGAAGCGGTGACGCAAATCGAGGGTTGTTGCCGGATCGCGTTCGCAATAAAGATTATTAATGGCGAGCGTCGTCGTGATATAGACATAACCCGTCGGATAATCTATCCCCCACGGCTTCAAGATGTCCTTCCCGTAACGAACTTGGAACACCTTCACCGCCTCGTAAGTGGTGAGATCATAGACCCCACTCAACAGCACATTGGCAAACCCTTGACGATCGCGCAGGAAATATTGGAGTTTCAAGACTTCCAACGGATCATTGGCCCTACCCAAGCGAATGAATTTGGTCAGATAAATCGGGCAGTGAGGGACCGGTGCCGCAGCGATGACCGTGGGGGCAAGTGGCGTGACCACCGCCGGCGGGCGGCGACGCCGGCCGCCACCCCCCCCACCCGAACTGCCGTTGTCATCATTATTACCGCCGCCTCCCCCGCCAGTGTCATCAGCTAAAGTAGTGATTGTCCCCTCTTCACTCGCGGCCAAACAATCCCTTCCCTCGCAACTTCTTGAAGCGGGCAGAGTCTGGAAAGTAGTCTCGGATGAAACCAGTTGATCGGTCTGTTCTACGGGTGAAGTGACAAAGCTCTGTTCACTCGAAGCCTCATTACCATTACCTGACACCGCGGCAGTAGTGAAAGTTCTTTCCGCCGAATTGGTCTTGGTCGGGGTCTCCTCCCCCGCGGCTCCTGTGAATTCACCACTCACGGCAAATCCCTCCACTTTAATTGTCTCGGCGCGCGCGGGAATGGCTCGGGTCAGAAAAATGAACCCGAGACAAACTGCGCTAATGAGAAATAATTTTTTATAGAGAGACGACACTGATAATTCTTCGCCATAGGTTAATAAAAAATACCCAAACGAAAGAACCGATCAGTGAAAGAGCAAAATGAACTACCTTTACAGCTAGCAAATTAGTGTTTACAAAGCAAGGGTGGGGTGAGGCTTTGTTGCATGAGAAATATCCAATGATGTTTAAAAACCCGAGGCGTGTTC
>JBBTRZ010000015.1:0-2434 GCA_038064935.1 Patescibacteria group bacterium | reverse complement strand
TTGATTGAGGGTTGAAGGACCGATGCAAAGCATCGAGGTATCTTGGAATAAACGGCAACATCGATCGTCGCTCCGGTGTGCAAACTGTCATCAACGATCAAAATCTTTTTACCAGAGATGTCGATGTCGATGTTCCTAGAAAGCACAGGTTTTACTGTTTGGAATAAGTAGTGGTGGTACAGACTCATTATCCAGCGTAATCGCCGCTGGCAAGGGTTCCCCTTGACATGTTGACATGAGAAATTACAGCAGAAATGGCGGTTTTTCCATACGAGGGCAGATTCATATTTTTTATGCTACACTGCCGCCATGAGGCGACGGTTTCCGTTTATTATTCTAGTCGTTATCTTTTTCGTCACGGCGGCTCGCGTATCGGGCCAGACGAGTGATGAGGTCGAGCGGCGCAAGGCGACGCTCGAAAACGAGTTGAAAGTTGTTGAGGAGCAGATTGCCGCCCAGACGAAATTGCTTCGCGCGACCGAACAGCAATCCGCTTCGCTCGAGCGCGATCGCACCCTTCTCAATCAGCAGATTGCTCGGGCAAAGTTGGTGATTAAACAACATCAGCTCGAAATTGAGCAATTAGGCGGCGACATTAAGCGGAAGTCGGGAACGATCAGTGAACTTGGAGCCAAGATCGAAACGACGCGGGTCTCCCTCGCCGAACTCTTGCGCAAACATCGGGAAGTGGAGGAAGTGACAGTGGTGGAATTATTGCTTAGCGATAACACTCTCGCCAATCTCACTCAAACCGCGGTCGCTTATCAGAATCTCGGCGCGGCGATTGACCAATCTTTCGTGACGATGCGCCTGGCTAAGTCAAATAATGAAGCGGCCAAAGTTGATCTGGAGGGGAGGCAAGCGGCCGAGCGCGCGGCCCAGGCGGCGATCGCGAGTGAACAACGCTTGATCGAACGCAAGGAAAAGGAGAAGCGGGAACTCCTCGCGATTACCAAGAATCAAGCCGTGGGGTATAAGAAGGTACTCGAGGAGCGGCAAAGGCGGAAGACCGAGATCAAGAGCGCTCTCTTCCGCCTGCGCGGTTCGGATGCGATCACTTTCGGTCAGGCGGTGGAGCACGCCTCGTTCATTTCCCAGAAGACGGGGATTCGGCCGGCCCTTCTCCTCGCCATCATTACTCAAGAATCGAATCTTGGCGCCAATGTTGGAACTTGTAATCGTCCCGATAATCCGCCGGCGAAAAAGTGGCGGGCGATCATGAAGCCCGAGCGCGATCTCCAACCTTTTATTCGGATTACCCAAGGTCTCAATCTTGATCCGGATATTGTGCCGCTCTCTTGCCCGCAAGCCGGCGGTTGGGGCGGGGCGATGGGCCCGGCGCAATTCATCCCTTCAACATGGGAACTGTATCAAAATAAAATTACCGCCGTGACCGGCAATAAGCCGCCGAATCCGTGGTTGCCCCGTGATGCCTTCACCGCCTCGGGAATTTATCTTAAGGAATTAGGCGCGACCGCCGGAAACTTCATCGCTGAACGGACGGCCGCGCTCCGCTATTACGCCGGTTCTAATTGGTCGGCGCCCCGCAATGCCTTCTACGGCAATGACGTAATGAAAATCGCCGGCGAATATCAAGAGTTGATCAACACCCTAACTGATTGACTATATTTGAAATAAATGCTAGTCTCTACGCAGATCCTAAATTCATGGGTAGCCCGGTGAAAATAAATCTTTGTTTTTATTGGGCTACCTGTGAGTAGCCGTCGGTGTCTTGTATAACACTGGCGAACAATCAACCCAATTGGAGGTTACGCATGAACTGTTACACTGTTAGCGGTGGTAAGATCCACCTGGGAATGGCGCTTTCCCTAGATGAAGCGCGCGGTACTTTTTGTCTCCCGTTTGGTAAGGAGCGGCAGGGTAGCCGTAAAGAGATTTTCTTGGCACCCGTGGACCCCGCCTCGCATGCTCTTGTGGCAGGAGGAATTCATCTGATGAGAACGACGACACTTCTTCAAGTTGGTGGCAGTGATGAGTTCGTACTTGCGAAAGCAAAGTACGGACTCAAACCCGATTTCACAGACCAGAGAGCACTCGTGTTTCTCGATTTCATGAGTCTTCGTAATTCGGTAGGAAGCAATCCCGCTACATACAGCAGTATTCCGGTCAGTGGATTCGAAGTTTTGCAGCGCGATGTCTTGTACAGGGTGCAGTCACTGATCGTCCTGGGGGATGGGCAGCACATCAGCTACTATGATTGTGCCGCAAAGTTGGGATACACCATTGCCTACGATTTTGATTCAGACCAAGATCGTTTTCCCAAGTTATCGTGCATTCCCACTGATCAGTGGAGGGCAAGGGAGAGCAAGAAATTGATTGCTGTTTAGTAGGATCCATTTCCCGATGTTTTTAAGAAGCTAGGGCTTTGTTGCACGAAAAACCCCACATTTCTGTGGGGTTTTTCGGTACAATA
>JBBTRZ010000014.1:0-2959 GCA_038064935.1 Patescibacteria group bacterium | reverse complement strand
ACAAAGCTAAAATCGCCCTAATTGAGTGTCAACTATGTTCAGTGGCTTGAACAATCTACGCTTACCGCAATTACTTGTTAAATTGGCAACCCCGTTCCGAGCTGGAATAAAAAGGAGACGATGGGGAGAAGCAACGGAGCGAGAAACATGATGGCGATAAGGGCGAAAAAGAGTTGGTAGCGAGTGAGAATTTCTTCAAGCGCGCGGTAGCGATACGGAATGAGAGCAAAAAGAATTTTCGAACCGTCAAGCGGCGGTATGGGGATGAGATTAAAAAGAGCGAGACTAAGATTGATGATCACAATTATGGCGGCCAGATGAAGGAAAGCGGGCGGCGTCAAGCCGGGAGTGAACCGGATGATGAGAGAAAAAATCAATGCTAAGAAAAGATTAGACGAGGGCCCGGCCGCGGCGACAATCGCTGGGCCACCGCGGCCGGCTTGGAGATTGTAGGGATTATAAGGAACGGGTTTGGCCCAACCAAACATGATGGGCGAATTGGTGATAAATAGAAGTAGCGGCACGAAAACCGAACCCAAGGGATCAAGATGAACGAGTGGGTTAAGCGTCAAGCGTCCGGCGAGCTTGGCCGTCGGGTCGCCCAAAAAATAAGCCGCCCAGCCGTGGGCCACTTCGTGAATCACGACCGATAAAACAAGGATTAAAATAGTAAAAACTGTCGCCATAAATAATTGCCGAATTAGTGGCCTTATGTTAGCATGATTTCACCTTCATTATGAAACAATGCTACATCTGCGAGAAAGGGAGTCGGATGGCGGGCGGTTATTCTAACCGCGTTCGCGCCACCAAATTCAACCCAACCGGCATGGTTCGCAAATATCCCAATCTCCAATGGGCGGCGTTGCCTGCCGGAGGCCGAGCTAAACTCTGTACGCGCTGTCTCAAAAAGAATCGACACTTAGTGGGGTAAGTGATTTAGGACGGTTACCAAATCATTTAACCCGCAACTCTTTACCATCAGTTTGCATGATGATCGTCCCCGCTTCGTCGGTGCGGAGAATAGTCGCGCCGAGCTTGGTGAGCGTATCGAGTACTTCTCGATGCGGGTGACCGTAGCGATTATTTTTACCCGCCGAAATGACGGCGTATTGCGGCTTGACCGCGGCGGCGTACTCGGGTGCGGTGGAAGTTCGTGAACCATGATGGCCAGCTTTCAAAACATCAGCTTGTAAATTTTTTCCATCGCGCGCCAACAAATATTTTTCAATCTTAATCGGCGAGTCGCCAGTGAGAAGGAAGGCGGTATCGCCGTAGACCAGTCGAGCGACAATCGAGGCCGTATTAGTCTCCCAAGTAGTTGGGTCTTGGTCGGGGAAAAGGATGTCGAGCGTCACTTCACGATCGAGCCGCAGGCGCAGGCCGCGGCGGGCGAGGGTGTGCAGGCGCGCGCCCGCCTTGCCTGCCTCGCATGGCTGCAAGCAAGGCGGGCCTCCGGCAACGCGAGGCAGGCCGTCATCCACTCGTCGCTTAAATTCTTGATAAACATTAGTGTCCGACTCGACCCCGGGTTCAAGGACCGCCCCGACAGCAAAGCGATCAAGGACGAAGGACAATCCGCCGATGTGATCGGCGTCGGGATGCGTCGCTATCACCACATCGAGTGAATGATCATAGAACGGCATCACCTCGCCGAGCGCCCGCAAGATTTGCCGACCGCCGCCGCCGTCAACAAGCACCTGATTGCCGTTGGGCGCTTCAATATAAATCGCATCACCTTGGCCAATGTCGAGGAAGGCGACGGTCAGAATCCCCCGCGGCGTCTCGCGCCACACCACTTGCCACGCGAACACATTGGCGACAAGCAAAGCGACAGGCAAAATAAAAATCAGTTGTTGGCGAATGCGGGTCATTACCAAAAAAACTGATTACAAGCGATTGAATTCTTCTATTGACAAACCGGCTTGGCGCACAACAATATTGTAAAGTGTGCCGGTCGGAACATCTTTAGAACTATGCATCGGCACACCAACAAACTTTTTTCCATCACTACTTTTGAAATAGACATGGCTACCGCGACGGTGAGTTTCAACAAAACCGGCTCGATTTAATTTCTGAATAACTTTTCTAGCTGGTAGTCGATTTAACTTACCCATTTATTTCTAAACAGTTTGGGGTACCAAAAGTTTCAAATAAGTGCCTTCGGTATGGAAAGCGGGCTTTGGGATCTCTCTATTCTCTTTAGCGAGCATTTCTAAGTAACCAAGAGCCGCTTCCCGGACATTGGCCTCGGCCTCGGCGAAAGAGTCCCCAAAAGACGAAATATGATTTAACTCCGGGATAGTGGCGGTAATTTGCCCCGTTTCCCTGTCAGCTTCATATTCAATTTTATATTCAAATTCTCTAGACATAGGATAAATATAGCACATTGACGAAAAAAGAAAAGGCGCCGAACCCGTAGGTCGTGCGCCTGATTGTCAACACTCGATGTTAACAGCGTTTGTCATGCTGTGTCCTCTAAACCAAACTCCTCCTCAATCTTCTTTCCCTCAATTTCGATCTTAGCACTACAGGCGGAACACAAACCCCATCTGTCCCCTACAACGACGGGGTCTTGACCACATCTCGGACACAAACCAAAACAAAACTTTTTGTGCGCAAGTGCATTTTGGACCAAACCGCCAAGAATCTCGACCCCCCACAATCCAAGAGCATATTCGAAAAATATCTTAACTTCAGTTACCATTGTGGGAGTTATGGGAAGGTGGGGCATATTGTCCCAAAATCTTTGTAAGCGCTTAAGACTCTCACCCAAATTCTTTTCACAAATCTTCTGAAATTCGGTTCGAGATTCAGTAAGATTACTCATTTTGTTTTTCCTTTCGTATTTTGGTCTGCTTGACTGCCAAGGTGGCAACACTGCCACCCCAATTTACAACTAATTTACGGCTTTGTTGCATGAGAAATATCCAATGATGTTTAAAAACCCGAGGCGTGTTCG
>JBBTRZ010000013.1:0-18217 GCA_038064935.1 Patescibacteria group bacterium | reverse complement strand
CAAGGAGCGGGGTGAGGGGGATGAGAGTGAAGGAGAGGAGGAAGAGGGCGGGGGGCAATTTCATATTATTACCGTAGAAATTACCCCATCCTTTAATTAAAAGCAACCTTCATGTTCGCACCACAATTATTTTTCCCCGTTTAATCTTAACCAAAGTGGATGGTTTCCTATTGATTATCTTGCCGGCGAGATAGAAGTCAACGCCTTTTCCCACCGGACCAAAATATTTTTTAGCCATGGTGATAGTGTGGGCTGGCGCGCCACCCGCGATATTCGCCGAGGTGGCGATGAGGGGGCCGGTTTGTTTTAAAAATTTACGAAGCGATGGCAAGGCCGGTAAGCGACAAGCCAAAGTTCTAGAGAAAATTATGCTAATCGGCCCGGGCCAAACTTGTCGAATGATTCTCCGGTCAGTCGATGATGGGTTGACCTTAAACTTTTTCAAATCACTTAGATCACTAATCAAAATGATAAACGGTTTGCTTGTTGGCCGTTGCTTTAACTTATAAATTTGCGTTACAGCCTCTGGATTAAGCGCCTGCCCCACGAGGCCATAGATGGTATCGGTCGGCATCACACCGACCCCGCCGTGCTTGAGAATTTTGATGGCCGCGGCCCGAGTAGTTCTTATTGTCATAAACTGTATTGTAAGAAATATAAAACGCCCGGCAAGTAGAGGATACTCGCGGGGCGTTAAACTTGGCTGACCTGGTGATAGGGTTAGAACCTAAATCCGGGTGGAGTTAAACCGCTTTCCAAGAGGGGGCCAGTGACCACTTGGCTAGGACAGTTGGTCAACGCCCGAACACTCTTTAATTCGAATATTCTTTGCTGTCGCTCATTGCGGCGCTTGATTTCTACGGCGTGATGATCATAGCCGTTCTGACGAAGGAAATCGTTTCCCAACCTTTCGACCGGTGTACAATACATTTGTTACCCTTCCACTGATGACCTATTTTGAGCCAGTCACTAGATCCGTCTAGATAAAACTGCTCATCTTGACCGATCATACCGTTGATGTCTTAGAAAGTCAAGGTGTAATATCCACACTATTTTGGTAACATAAAAGTTGGTAAACAATTTATTCCTCGGTAGCTCAATGGTAGAGCAAGCGACTGTTAATCGCTTGGTTGTAGGTTCGAGTCCTACCCGAGGAGTTCGGAGCATTGGCGGAAAACTCCTCGGGAGCGAGCGAACTGCAATAAATTTATGTTCGAAAATCACTTTAAGAATATTGATAATATTCTCCATACCGACTCTGGATCGGCGACTGAACTCGACTATGTGGAGCAAACTTCATGGATCCTTTTTCTGAAATACCTTGATGATCTGGATGAGATAAAAAAGACAGAGGCGGCACTGGCTGGCAAGAAATATGAATACATTCTTAATGTGCAGTATCGATGGGATGCGTGGGCCTGCCCTAAAGGAAAGGATGGAAAGATAGATCACCACAAAGCAATGACTGGGGACGATTTGAATGATTTTGTGAATGGCAAGTTATTCCCATATCTCAAGAAGTTTAAGAACCCTGATGCTGACGCAAACACTATTGAATACAAAATTGGTGAGATTTTCAGTGAGCTAAAAAATAAAATCTCGAGTGGCTACAAACTGCGGGAAATCTTGAACATAGTAGATGGCATGCACTTCCGTTTATATGAAGAGAAGCATGAGCTCTCGCATCTCTACGAAGACAAGATAAAGAACATGGGTAATGCGGGGCGAAATGGTGGCGAGTATTACACTCCACGACCTTTGATTAAGACCATAGTGAAAGTGGTCGCACCAACAATCGGCGAGACCATCTATGATGGTGCGTGTGGTTCTGCAGGATTCTTAGTGGAATCGTACAACTACCTCACCGAAAATCAGGCGAAGCTCTCGTCTGCACAGATGGCGACACTGCAGAATAAAACATTCTATGGCAAAGAAATAAAATCCCTCGCCTACATCATCGGCATCATGAACATGATCTTGCATGGTATTGAAGCGCCAAACATCAGGCACATAGATACGCTCGCACAGAACATCAACGATATTCAGGAAAAAGATCGTTATAACGTGGTTCTGGCAAACCCCCCTTTTGGAGCGGGTATAGGACGAGAGATTCAACAGAACTTTCCCATCAAGACTGGCGAGACGGCATTTCTCTTCCTCCAGCATTTTATAAAGATACTCAAGGCAGGCGGACGAGCAGGGATTGTTATAAAGAATACTTTTCTCTCAAACACAGACAACGCTTCTGTAAGTCTACGAAAGTTACTTCTTGAGAGTTGTAACTTGCACACAGTGCTTGATTTGCCAGGTGGTGTGTTTGCCGGAGCGGGTGTGAAGACCGTCGTGCTTTTCTTTGAGAAACCTGTCCCGACCGTAGCGTCGGGAGGAAAGCCCACGAAGAAAGTATGGTTCTATCAGCTCAATCTTGGTCGAAATCTTGGTAAAGGTAATCCCTTGAGTGAGGCGGATTTGGCCGATTTTGTGAAGCTTCAGAAGACCCTAATCAAAGACGGGCACGCAAAAGCAGATAGCGAGAACTCATGGAGCGTAGATATGGAAGACATCACGGGAAAAGGTCGTTCCTTGCGTAGCGAAGCGAAGAAAGGTGCGACCTTGAGGAGTGCTGACTGTATGTATGACCTGTCGGTAAAGAATCCTCACAAGAAAGACGAGGCCGTATTACGCACTCCGGGTGAAATAATTTGGGAAATAAATAAACTCGATACGGAAATCAAGAGTAGTATTTTGAGCATCGAGAAAATTATATGAAAAGAAGAAATCAGAATTACATACTATTCGTAGACGAATCTGGGAAATCAAAACTCCCCGATACTACTGGTAATGGGAAGTTCCTATTGTCCGGAGTGATAATGGATAAAAGTTTGCATCTTGCGCTTTCTGATTATATGATTTCAATGAAAGAGAAGCACTCAATCTCAACCTACGAAAATTTGCACGCTTTCGATTTATTTGAAAATGAAAAAGCAAAGAGAGGTGAGAAGCTGAAAATAAAAGAAATTGAAGACTTTTTTGCCAGATTTTATAATTTAATTCAAGGTGCAGAAATGTATAGTATCTTATTAAGAATAGATAAACAAAACTTTCAAAAACAGATTTCTAAAAAAGCCAAAAAACTAAAAGTAAAAAATGAAAGAGTGGCGAAGGAACTTAAAAAACAAGATCTGCATGATTTTCTATATGAGTCCCTTGCCAGAAAAATGATACTAGAATTCGGACACTTCTTATCAGGTCGGGATGCTTATGGAGAGGTGGTGGCAGAATCACGCAGACAAGATGATGATGCAATTTTGAGAGCTTTTATTGGGGCAACCGGTACTTCAAAATATCAAGAAGGAACTTTATATAATGTGTGGAGTAGGCAAAGTTTTGAACATATTCACAGCCTAACATTTCAAAATAAAAAAGGGTTAAGTTTCGGCTTGGAAGTCGCAGATCTTTTTGCTTGGGGTCATTTTAATCTCGAGTATGGTCTTTCACGCCACTATAAAAAAGCAAAAGAAGGAAGAATAAATAGCAGGTTAAAACGCGTAGAAACAAATATAAAAAACTCCTTATTGAAGAGTAAATGTGAAGATATAACTATAACCAAGTTAAAAACATTGGCAGACGATAGGGTTTCCCGATTTACCAAATTCTTAACAAACGTAAGCTTTAGTGATTCGGGGGACCCCGCTACATCTCTGTAGCGAGCCTTACTTCAAGGGTACCAAGGTTACGAGAAAAAATCAAAGATATGTGGATAAACATAATGAGGAGATATTGACATGAAAACTAGCTGGCAAACAAAAAAAATCGGTGAAGTTTGCGATCTTGCTACTGGCGGAACACCGAGCAGGACTAATTCTGAGTATTTTAGAGATGGAACCATTAGATGGTTGGTTTCGGGTGATATTAATAAACGTGAAATTTTTGATTGCGATGGGAGAATCACTGAAAAAGGAATGCGGAATTCTAACGCAAAGATTCTACCTGTTAATTCAGTAATGATCGCACTGAACGGTCAGGGAAAGACTCGTGGCACGGTCGCCATGCTTAGAACCGAGGCCACTTGCAATCAATCTTTAGTAAGTATTTTCCCCAAGAATTACGAGGAATTAATGCCTGAGTATATTTATCGTAATCTGGATGGTCGATATGAAGAGATTCGGAGAATAACTGGTGACAACGGAAACGATAGGCGTGGGCTAAACATGGCCCTCATTAGAGGACTTGAGATACCACTACCAACGATTTCAGAACAAAAGCGGATAGTAAAAAAACTGGACGATATTTTTGAGAAAGTAACTAAGGCAAAGGAGGCGGCGGAAAATAATTTGCAGAATGCGAAAGAGCTTTTTGAGTCGCATTTGCAGAGTGTCTTTGCGAATCCGGGTAAAGATTGGGAGGAGAAAAATCTGGTGGAGGTTTGCGAACTAAAAAGTGGCACAACGATTCCGCCTAAATTAGAAAAACAATCAGGCGATGTTTTATATGTAAAGGTTGGTGATATGAACCTAGCCGGCAATGAAGTCGAAATAAACACGTCCAGCAGATTTATTACTTCTAACGACTTAAATCCTAAACAGATTATTCCACAAGGAAGCATTATTTTTCCAAAACGAGGCGGTGCGATTTTTACAAACAAACGAAGAAAAATAGTTAAACCAACTATCGTTGATTTGAATACGATGGCTCTTGTGCCTTCAAAATTAATAAATCCTGATCTGCTTTATTATTGGTTCCTGAGAATTGATTTGAGGGATTTGAATAATGGTTCATCGATACCGCAGATCAATAATTATAGTTTTGACAATGTCTTAATATCATACCCAACATCTTTAGCGGAACAAAAAGCTATTGTTAAAAAGCTTGAAACACTTTCAGCGGAAACAAAGAAGTTGGAGAAAATATATGAGCAGAAGTTGGCTGACTTAGAGGAACTTAAGAAGTCGATCTTGAGCAGGGCTTTTAAGGGGGAATTTTAGATATGCGCATGGTTTGTATACATCTCTTGACCCGATAGATACAAACTGCTATACTTTGTATACATTGCAAATAAGATAGATACAAACTTATGAAAACGATAGAAATAGGAAAAAATATTGAGCAAAAAGAGGGCTTTAAGGCCTTTATTCCTAACCCTTTTCCACCAAAGAGAGAATTTGATTTTGACCCAAAAATTTTGAAGAAAAACAATGAAGCCTCACATCTTTTAGGAAAGCTTGATGGTATTACCAAACTTCTTCCAGATGCAGATTTTTTCCTGCTTATGTATCTAAGGAAGGACGCCACTTCTTCCAGCCAAATTGAGGGAACGATGGCTACGATGATTGATGCCATAGAAGCAGAAGTAAAAGTTAACGATAACATACCAGAAGATGTTGACGATATTTTACATTACATAAAAGCCCTTAATTACGGAATCAAGCGTGTTACGACGGATAATTTCCCAATGGCATTAAGATTTATAAGAGAACTCCATGCGCAACTTATGCAAAAAGCTCGAGCTACACATTTTTCTGATCCTGGAGAATTTCGGAAAAGTCAGAATTGGATAGGAGGCACTCGCCCCAACAATGCTCGTTTTGTTCCTCCGCCGGTAAATGAAATGCATCAAGCACTCAATGATCTCGAATTGTTTTTTAATAAAGACGATTCAACTCCTACCGTAATAAAAGCGGCTCTTATCCATTCTCAATTTGAGACTATTCACCCGTTTTTAGATGGCAATGGAAGAACAGGTAGAATGTTGATTACTTTCTACTTATGGAAAGAGGGATTTTTAGAGAAACCAGTTTTATTTTTATCTTCATATTTTAAAAAACACCAAAAACTCTACTATGAAAAACTAGCTTCGTATCAAAGCGAAGAAGCAAGAGTTTCAGAATGGGTCGAATTTTTTCTAGATGGTGTGATTGAAATTGCCAATGAGGCAATAGATATTGTGGGCGAGATTACGGTATTGCGTGAAAAAGATATGGAAAAAATTCAAACACTTGGTAAAAGAGCTTCTGAAAGCGCAGTGATGGTTTTACCTAAACTATATGGTCAGCCAATCGTAAATGTTGCTCTTGTCCAAAAGTGGACAGGTTTTACTCGTGCCGGCGCACAGCAAGTAATAGATCGTTTTGTAGACATGAATATTCTTTCTCCAAAGGATAGGGACAAAAAATATGGACAATCATACATATATAAAAAGTATGTGGATATTTTCAGTGATGAAAATTAAATTACCATGAACGAATCTGAAACACGAGCTGAATACATCGACCCGAAGCTCTTAGCGAGCGGATGGGGCGAAGTCGAAGAATCAAGAGTCCTTCGTGAATTCCGCATCACTGACGGCAAAATTCAGGTGGGTGGACAGAGGAGCAAGCCGGAAATCGCTGACTATATCCTCGTGTACAAGAATCGCAAGATTGCGGTCATTGAAGCAAAGGCAATAGATCTACCGGCAACTGAAGGAGTGGCACAAGCGAAGTCGTATGCAGAGAAACTGCATATTGATTACACCTACTCCACCAATGGTAAAGAGCTGTATCAGATCTCGATGAAGTCGGGGCAAGAGGGTGAAGTAAAAGCATTTCCTACGCCAGACGAACTGTGGGCGAAAACATATTCAGATCAGTCCGCCAGAGGCGGAGAATGGAAAGAAAAATTCTCTGCAATTCCTATAGAGGGAGATCATGGCAAACGATATTACCAAGAGCTTGCGATTAACAATGCGCTTGATGCCGTAGCTGAAGAAAAGTCACGGATACTAATTACTATGGCGACAGGTACCGGCAAGACTGCGGTAGCGGCACAGATTGCGTGGAAACTATTTCAGACACGATGGAATCTCAAGCGAGATGGAACGAGGAGACCACGAATTCTTTTCTTGGCAGATAGAAACATTCTCGCAGATCAGGCGTTTGGTAATGACTTCGCTATTTTTCCAAGTGATGCACGGGTGCGTATAAATCCTCTGGATATTCGCAGGCGTGGAGGCGTGCCAATGGGCGGAAGTATTTACTTCACGATCTTCCAGACGTTTATGAGTGGTGCTAATGGCACTCCATACTTTGGAGAATACCCGCCAGACTTCTTTGATTTCATAATTATCGATGAGTGTCATCGTGGTGGAGCAAATGATGAGGGCAACTGGCGAGGGATTCTTGAATACTTCTCACCGGCAGTACAGCTAGGTCTCACGGCTACTCCAAAACGACAGGACAATGTAGACACATATAAATATTTTGGTGAACCGATTTATATTTACTCACTCAAGGAGGGAGTGAACGATGGATTCCTTACGCCATTCAAGGTTAAAAGAATTAAAACCAGTCTGGATGAATATTTTTATGTTTCAGATGATCAGATTGTCGAAGGAGAGGTCGAGCAAGGCAAAATCTATAAAGAACCCGAATTTAACAAAACTATTGAAATAGTTGCTCGCGAGGCGAAGCGAGTCAGAGTTGTCTTAGATGAAATTAATCAAAATGAAAAGACTATAATTTTTTGTGCAAACCAAGGGCATGCACTTTTAGTCCGAGACTTGGTCAATCAAATGAAAAAAAGTCGTGATCCAAATTATTGCCAGCGTGTGACGGCGAATGATGGTGCTCGTGGTGAGCAGTATTTGCGAGAGTTTCAGGATAACGAAAAGACTATTCCTACTATTCTCACAACATCACAGAAGCTCTCAACCGGAGTAGACGCAAGGAATGTACGCAATATCGTGCTGATGCGCCCGGTCAATTCAAGGATTGAGTTTAAGCAGATTATTGGACGCGGGACACGACTCTTTGATGGTAAGGAATACTTTACTATCTATGATTTCGTGGATGCCTATCACCATTTTGCTGATCCTGAATGGGATGGTGAGCCGGTGGATGAGACTACAGAAACGGAGTCACCTACGGGGCCAAAAGATCCGCCAGGAACACCGGGCGACCCTCCCCCAATTACTGATCCTCCCGATGGGCCAAAAAGAAAACTAAAAATAAAATTAAGGGATGGTAAGGAGCGAGAGATACAGCACATGATCGCCACATCTTTCTGGGGGGCTGATGGTAGACCTGTATCAGTGCCGGAGTTTATGGACAATATGTTTGGCGCAATGCCGGAATTCTTCAAGAGTGAGAAGGGGTTGAGAAAAATATGGTCTGATCCAGTGACGCGTAAAGCGTTTCTAGAGAAGATTGCTGCCATAGGATATGGTAAGGATGAGTTAGAAATGCTCCAAAAGATGATTGATGCAGAGAATAGTGATCTCTTTGATGTCTTGAATTATGTTTCTTTCTTAACTCCGACTATTTCGAGAGTTGAACGTGTGGAGCAGGCCAAGGCAAAGATATATGAGGGGCTAAATGAGAAGCAAAAGGAATTTCTAGACTTCGTGTTGTCTAAATATGAGGAAAAGGGTGTGGAAGAATTGGATGAGGAGAAATTGCCTGTGCTTTTGAATCTCAAATATCATGCTATTGCTAATGCAGTAAGTGCCCTTGGCGAGGTTGACTCTATTCGTTCTGTTTTCTTCGACTTCCAGAAGAATTTGTATGCTAAACAATATTTAGATAAGTAACCGTGCCTATTTTTGGGCAATCATGGAAACTTTTACCGAAATTTTTAAAAGCATTCTTACGGCCAAAAAAGAAGAAAGCTGCCAGGCCGCGCGGGAGGTGAGAAAAGCGGTCTACGGATCAGGCAACCGTGGTGAATACCGTGTCATTAAATCGATTATTAATCGCGCTCCGAAGGTGTAAATATATTAGCGATCTCCCCAAATGATACCTACGACCGAAGAACTTTTCCCCACGGGAAGTTTTTTGTTGTTGGGAAAGCATAGTATAATTTGCGCCAGGTTGCTCTGTAAAATTATTAGCATTAAAATTAAGATAAATGATAAATAATAAAAAGTTAGAGTGGGTTCTGCGAATTGCGGTGGCGGGGGAATTTATTGGTCACGGCGTATTTGCCCTGCAAGGGAAGCAGGATTGGATTGGGTGGTTTGCTAAGTTTGGCATTTCTGATCCAATCCTTGCGACCAAAATTCTTTTCATTCTCGGTCTTATGGATATCGCGCTCGCGATTCTTGTTTTAATCAAGCCGATGCGCGGCGCGCTACTCTGGATGGTTTTCTGGGGCTTCTGGACGGCGCTTCTTCGGCCGATTGTGGGGATGCCGATTTGGGACTTCGTCGAGCGCTGGGCCAATTGGGGCGCGCCACTTGCCCTTCTCATTATGTACTGGCCACCCAAGACGCCGAAAAATGGTTAAAATAAATTGAGCGGGGATAATTTTTCTATGTTATAACTAGAGGATTATGGAACGGGAACGAGTGATGATCGAGACGCTGGGAAAGCGAGTGGGGGAGGAGGTTAAGGTTTGCGGCTGGGTCGACATTCGGCGCGATCACGGCAAACTTATCTTCTTCGACTTGCGCGATGCGTCAGGTAAAGTGCAGGTGGTGGTGACGCCCTCATCTCGCGTCGGTCGAGCCGAGGCGGGCGGCGAAGTTCATGCTGCGGCCGATCGCTTGCGGCCGGAGTGGGTGGTCAAACTGGTGGGCGAGGTCAATCGTCGGCCGGACAAGATGGTAAATGCAGGGATATTGAATGGTGATGTGGAAATTCTGGCTAAATCAATTGAAATTTTAAACGAGGCCGAAACCCCATCTTTCGATCTCGCCGGCGACGGTCGGGAGATTGGCGAAGAAAACCGTTTGGTTAATCGTTATCTCGACTTGCGCCGGCCGCGGTTGCAAAGGAATCTTCGGTTCCGTCATCGCTTGATCAAACACATTCGCGATTATCTCGACGCGCGTGGCTTCGTCGAAGTGGAGACGCCAATTCTCACGAAATCAACGCCCGAGGGCGCGCGGGATTATCTGGTGCCGGCCCGCTTGGTGCCGGGTTCTTTCTATGCTCTGCCTCAATCGCCGCAACAGTATAAACAACTCCTCATGGTCGCCGGTCTCGAACGCTATTTCCAAATCGCTCGTTGTTTCCGCGATGAAGACACGCGCGGTGATCGTCAACCGGAATTCACCCAGCTCGATTTGGAAATGTCTTTTGTCACCCAAGAGGAAGTCATGGCTTTGAACGAAGCTCTGCTTGTCGAGCTCGTGACCCGTCTCACGCCGGAGAAAAGAATTCAGCAGATTCCCTTCCCGCGACTCACCTACGCCGAAGCGATGAGTAAGTACCAGACTGATCGGCCAGATTTAAGAGAAGATAAAAATGATCCCAATTTGCTCGCTTTCGGTTGGGTTATTGATTTTCCGTTTTTCGAAAAAGATAAAATGGGGAAGTGGACTTTCACCCACAATCCTTTCTCGGCGCCACGGCCGGAGCATCGGCCGTGGCTTTTGAAGCGCGAAAAAATCAGTGCGATCGAGACCAGCCAGTACGATGTCGTCTTGAATGGTTTCGAGATCGGCGGCGGCAGTATTCGCAATCATCAATCAGAAGCCCTGCGAATTGTTTTTGAAATCCTGGGTTATCCAAAAGAACAGATTGAAAATGATTTTGGTCACATGTTGCGAGCTCTGGCTGCCGGCGCGCCGCCGCACGGCGGAATCGCCTGGGGCCTGGATCGCCTACTCGCCATCTTGACCGGTGAACCGAATATTCGGGAAGTCATCGCTTTCCCCAAAACCGGCGAAGGCCGTGACCTAATGATGAACGCTCCCGCCCCCGCGACCTTCGACCAACTCCAAGAATTAAAAATAAAAATTGAAAGGTAGCGCTTGTGGTACAATTATCGGCATGGCTAGGCATGTGATGATTATTGATCTCTCGAACGACAGCGTGAGCGGGTTATTGCTCGATCCAACTTACGACACCCAGAAGAAAATCTTCTGTTCGCCGACGCGCGCGGTGACTCGGGTGCCTTTACCCTTCCAATCGGAACTTAATCTAGAACGCTTCCTCAATCAAGTGGTCGCGGCGCTCAAGACGGTGATTGATGCCCTGACCCGCGACGAGACTTCCCGTCCGGCGCAAGTGGTGTGCTTTCTCTCCGCTCCCTTCTACGCTTCCCAGACGCGGGTGGTGCGGCACACAGCTGACCAACCATTCCGCATCACTGCCTCTTTCCTCAACGGTCTCATCGCGGCCGACCTCGCGCAATTCACGAAACAGCAACCGCAACTCTACACTGAAGTGCTCGCCGATGCCCACCGAGTGATTGAGAGCAAGACCATGCAGGTGAAGTTGAATCGCTACCCCACGCACACCCCGGCGGATAAGCAGGCGAGCGAGGTCGAGATGTATCATTATGTGAGCATCGGTTCGGAGCGGATCCTTGGGCGTTTCCACGAGGTGATTCGCGGTTTCGTCCATCACGCGCCGATTGAATTTCACTCCTTCCCTTTCGCCCTCTTCTCCATCTATCGCGATTACTTCCATGATCGTCGCTACCGTTTCCTGGTTGATGTTGGGGCCGAGCTGACCGAAGTCCTCCTCATGGCGGAAGATATTCTCTGGGAGAGTGTCTCTTTCCCGGCCGGGTATAATGGCCTTATTCGCGAGTTGACGCGAGAACTCGGAACGGTGCCGGAGGAAGCGATGTCGGCCTTCCGTCTCTACCGACGGAGTGGCGAGAATAAATTGGCAACGGCTAAGATGGCCTCGGCGCTCACGAGCTTTCAGAAAATTTGGGTCGGTTACTTCCGGCAGATGCTCGAAACTTTATCCGAAGAGCATTTAGTGCCGCTTGAGATTTTAGCGATCGGTGATCCTTTGGTGACGCCACTTCTTCTCGATTGGTTAAAGGAGGATAAATATAATGAAATCCTTGTGGGCAACCGCCCGTTTAATCCGACCCTGCTTTCGGCCGCGACCCTTGCCGGTCAGTGTGGTTTGCCAGGGACATTTCCGATTGCTGGCAATGAACACCTCTTGGTGGGCTCCGTGTTTTATGATAAACTTCTAAGCGTCAATCAACATGGCTAAAGATTTAATTCAAGACATCAAGCGGCCCAAACGGAGTTTGCAAGATGTGTTGCCTACCTCGCCGACAGGCGAGCCGAAGACCGTAACGGAAAAGGTTGTCGAACCGTCAGCCAACCGTGAACGGCCGAGCCCGGTGGTTTCTCGCCCCGCTTCTCCTCCTGCACACCGCTCTCGCGCCTTACTTGTTACTTTAATTGTTTTGGGTTTAATCGCCGTTCTGATTTATTTTGGTTCGGTTGCTTTCGGTCGGGCGATAGTGACAATCACTCCCCGACAGGTGTCGATCGCGGTGACAGGAACATATCGAGCGTTCAAACTGCCACTCGCTAATATTGACAATATGTCGCTCGGTTTCCAGACCATGACGATTGAGGCGAGCGAATCAGCGAATGTCGAAGCGGTGGGGGAAAAACTTGTTTCCGAACGCGCCAGCGGCACGATCCTCATCACTAATCGTTATAGTCAAGCCACTCAAAAATTGATTGCCAGTACGCGGTTCGAAGCCGTGAGTGGCAAGATTTATAAAATTGCCGATGCGGTCGTGGTGCCGGGTTACACTTTGGTTGGTGGGGTGCTCAAGCCCGGCGAGCTCTCGGTCAAGGTGACGGCAGCCGAACCCGGCGCCGATTACAATGGCGAGTTATCAACCCTTACCATTCCCGGCTTCAAGAATGACAATCGTTTCAATACTGTTACCGCCCGAGCTACCACTCCTTTTGCCGGGGGGTTTATCGGCGCCCGGCGAGTAGTGGCCGAGGTTGATCGCTTGGCGACCGAGACGCGGCTTACGGAGCAACTGAAAAAGCGTCTCCTCGCCGAAGCGGCGGGCCAAGTACCGGATGATTATGTTTGGTATCCGGAGAGTGTTTTTTGGCGTGTTGTTGACTCTGATACAACTCACGACTCATCAACCGCCGAAACCGTGAGGGTGACTAAACAAATTGAGTTGGTGGCCCCTATTTTTTCTCGAATCGAATTAAGCCGGGAGTTGGCCCGTCGATTTTTACCAACCTATGATGGCGCGGCAGTTTTGCTGGATGATATTGAGCGTTTGAACCTAGCGCCAAGCGTTCCCCCGGCTGATCCGGATAAATTTACGGAATTTTCGTTTACTTTAGCCGGCGAAGGAATTCTTGTTTGGCAATTTGACGCAGTTGCTCTCGCCGAAGACTTGGCGAGCCGTGGCACCCGCGATTATCAAGCCGTGTTTGTGAAGTATCCGAGCATTCGGGTGGCGCAGGCGTCGTTCACCCCGCCGTGGCTGATTCGTTTTCCCGCTGACCCGAAACGAATATCTCTCTCGATAGATACGAGCTTGACGGTGGAAACACCCTCTGCTAAGATACCCGACACGGTCAATCAATCTGGCGCACCCAATGGCAATTAAGTTAAACGAACCGACTCCCGGCGTCGTATTGGAGGCCTTGCCAAACATTCTTTTTCGCGTCGCGCTTGATTCGGGGGAGGAAGTGTTGGCCTATTTGGCGGGAAAGATGCGCTATCATCGCATCAAAGTCTTGGTTGGTGATCGGGTCGAAGTTCTTCTTGATCCTTATGGCGGCAAGGGTCGGATTACGAAGCGTTTATAAATTTTTAAATTTTCTGTTCAGTGCAAGTTCGCTCCACGATTAAGAAACGCTGTGCTCAATGTCGGATGGTTCGCCGCCGTGGCCATCTTTATATTATTTGCGCCAATAAGCCGAAGCATAAACAGAAACAAGCCTAATCTCTATGCGCCTTGCCGGTATTACCATCCCCGATACGAAACGCCTCGATGTCGCCCTCACCTACATCTATGGGGTGGGCCGTAGTCGCGCCCGGACTATTCTCGCCGAGGCAAAAGTCCCACCGGCGACGAAACCGGCCGTGGTGACCGCGGAGGAAGAGAGTCGGATTCGTCGCGCGATGGAAACTTATAAGATTGAAGGGGCGCTGAAGCGGGAGATCGGGGGCAATATCAAACGGTTAATTGATATTAAATCCTATCGCGGTTCACGCCACGCGCGTCGCCTGCCGGCGCGCGGCCAGCGCACCCGCACCAATTCTCGCACTCGCCGCGGCAATGTCCGAAAGACTATGGGTTCCGGCCGCAAGAAGGTCGAGAAGAAATAATTATGGGTAAGAAACGCGTTGTCGCTCAAGCTGGAACGACCCCCGACGCCCCAACGCCGGCCGTTCACTTGGGTTCGAAGAAAAAATTTAGTCACGGTGTGCTCTACATTCAATCAACCTACAACAACACCAAGTTAACGCTCACTGATACGGCCGGTGAGACGCTCGCCTGGTCATCGAGCGGGGCGCTCGGTTTCCGCGGGGCGAAGAAGGGGACAACCTTCGCCGCGAGCAAGGTCGGGGAGTTGATGGCCGACAAGGCGACAGATATTGGTATCAAGGAGGTTGAAGTAGTGATTAAGGGGGTCGGGTCGGGGCGAGAATCTTCGATGCGCGCTTTTGCCGGTAAAGGTATTGGACTCACGGCGATTAAAGATTCGACACCGGTGCCATTCAATGGGCCGAAGCCGAAGAAACCGCGCCGGGTTTAGTAAAATTTATTTATGAAAATTGGACCAAAATATAAAATTTGTCGTCGCTTGGGAGAACGCATTTTCCCTAAGTGCCAAACGACGAAATTCACCATTTCCGGCGACGGCGCGGCGAGGCCTGGGAAGGTGACTGGCCGGCGTTCGCGGTCGGCCTCGGATTATGGCAGTCAGCTGAAGGAGAAACAGAAGGCCCGTTACACCTATGGTGTCAACGAGCGGCAATTCCGCAGTTATGTCAAGCGGAGTCGAAGTATCAAGACCGGTAATCCACTCGCCAATCTGGGGCAACTCGTCGAATCGCGGCTCGACAATGTGGTCTATCGTCTCGGTCTTGTGCCGTCACGGGCCTTCGCTCGTCAAGTGGTGAGTCACGGTCATATCTTGGTCAACGGCAAGCGGGTGACCATTCCGTCATATACGATTTCGGTCGGCGACATGATTGGCGTCCGTTCCCAGAGTCGTGATAACGGCGTTTTCCGTGAAGCCTCGGCCCGGCTCAAGGAGTACGAGCCGCCGTCTTGGCTTCTCTACACGAATGATCGGGAAGCGAAGGTCGTGGCACCTCCCGCGCTTGAGGCAGCAGAGTCGAACCTTAACCTTAGCGCGATTATTGATTTTTATAGTCGAGTGTAATTAAATTAATATGATTGATTTAAATATCATTATGCCATCGAAGCCTCGGGTTATTACCGAGGATGCCGAGCGCGGGGTTTATGAGATTGAGGGTCTTTACCCCGGTTACGGTCAGACGCTCGGCAATTCACTGCGGCGAATCATCCTCTCCTCAATGATCGGCACGGCGATCACGATGGTGAAGATCGAAGGGGCGGCGCACGAGTTTACGACTTTGAAAGGGGTGAAGGAGGATATAATTATGATTCTCCTCAACTTGAAGAAAATTCGTTTCAAGCTCGCGAGCGATGAACCGCAAGTGGCCACGATTTCTGTTAAGGCCTCGCGGGTCGTGACCGCGAAAGATATTGAGACCGGCGGACAGGTGGAAGTAGTGAATACCGATCAGCCGATTGCCACGCTCACCGAGAAAGGCGCTGAATTCAAAGCCGAGTTGACGCTCGAGCGTGGAATCGGTTATGTGCCTAAGGAGACGCTACAGAGCGCTCGGCCGCCGTCAATTGGCACGATCGTGCTTGATGCCTCCTTCACGCCCATCCGTCGCGTGAGTTATGAAGTCGAGAATATGCGAGTCGGCGAGCGGACGGATTACAATCGTTTGCGTTTGACAATCGAGACCGACGGTAGCGTGAGTCCGCACTTGGCGCTCGAGAAATCAATTGAGATTATGATAAACCAACTCAAGGCGATTATCGGATTTAAGGAAGAGCCGCTGCCAGAAGATTTGACGACGACAGAAAAAATGGCTGTTCCGACTTCACCACCCGAGCCGACTTTCGAGACGGTAGGAGATAGTGAATTTCTCAAGACGCGCGTTGAAGACCTCGATTTCTCGTCACGAGTGAGCAAGGCCTTGGCGGGGGCCAGTATTCGCACCGTCGGCGGCTTATCGCGGAAGCGCGAACCCGATCTCTCCTTGATCAGCGGCTTAGGCGAGAAGGGGATAGCGGAGATTAAGGAAGTACTCGCGCGCCACGGCGTGTCGCTCCGAGAATAAAATATATTTGAGTCTATGCGTCACCATAATCACAATCGAAAATTTGGTCGCGAGCGGAATCAGCGCCGGGCGTTCTTGCGATCTTTAGCGGTTAATCTGATTGCTCATGGCAAAATCAAGACGACCACGGCTCGGGCGAAAGAGTTGCGGCCTCTGATTGAGAAAATGGTGACGCGCGCTCGGGAGGGTGATCTTCTAGCCCGCCGCCTCCTCTTGGCGCGACTGGGACGGCCGGAGGCGATGCAGAAGCTTGTGACCGACATTGCGCCACGGTATAAAGAGCGTCGGGGCGGTTACACCCGAATTACCAAGTTACCAGTGCGACTTTCGGATGGTAGTCCGCAAGCATTGATTGAATTTGTCTAAATATGAAAAACTATACGATTGATGCGACAGGGGAATCTCTCGGGCGCGTGGCCTCTCGCACGGCGATGCTTTTGCGCGGTAAGGGAGAAGCGAGCTTTCAACCGCATCTCGTGCCCCATATCTCGGTTACGGTGACCAATGCTTCGAAACTCCAAATTCAACCGGCGAAATTCGCCCAGACCCAATATCGTCGCTACAGCGGTTACCCGGGTGGTTTGAAGCAAGAAACCATGGCGAATTTGGCCCTACGCCGCGGCTATCCCGAGCTCTTTCGCCAAGCGGTGAAGGGGATGTTGCCGAACAATAAACTTCGTCGTCTCATCTTGAAACAGCTCACCGTCACGGCTTAAAATTTTTATGACTACCCCTAAAACGAAAACTGTTAAAGTTACTGTTCGCTATACCGAGGCCGTGGGCCGGCGCAAGACTTCCGTGGCTCGGGTGCGGATTGTGCCAAATCCTAAACAGGAGATTACGATCAATGATCGCCCTCTCGATAAATATTTCCCAATTACTGATTTACAAAGGATTATGCTGGCCCCCCTCGCTGTGTCATTTTCTCTCCCCGGTGAGGAAGCGAATGTTAAACCAACAACGATTGGAACTTGGTCAATCAGTGTCCATGTTGCGGGTGGCGGGATTCATTCTCAAGCCGAAGCGATTGCCATGGGTCTCGCTCGCGCGCTGGTTAAAGTTGAACCCGGTTTTCGCCTCACCTTAAAACAAAATAAATTTCTCACGCGCGATTCTCGAATGAAAGAACGCCGTAAATTCGGCCTTAAAAAAGCTCGCAAAGCCCCGCAGTGGAGTAAGCGGTAGTTCTATGTTCAAAGATTTCGACAGTTGGAATGAACAGAAAAAGAAACTGCATTTGACGGAATCGAACAAACTGTATCACGAACGCGAAATTTGGTGGTGTTCGCTTGGTGTGAATGTTGGATTTGAACAAGATGGAGCTGGAAGTGATCACCAGAGGCCAGTCCTGATTCTCAAGGGCTTGAGCCGCAATACTTGTACGGTGTTACCACTTACGACTTCGCCCCATAAACATCGGATGCGAATTTCACTCGGAATTGTTGATGGCAAACCGGCTTCGGTTCTTTTATCTCAATCGCGAGTGATTGATACCAAGCGGCTAGTTAATAAAATTGGTTTCTTAAACAAAAAACTTTTCGCCTTAGTAAGAAAAGCCGCCAAAGATTTACTTTGACGGCTTTTCTTCTTTTCTCCCTACCTTGCGGCAGGGCAAGCCCGAAGGCACTTGTAATCCTATGCTAGCAAAACCAAAACATTAGTCAATCTTGACTTCTGAAACTAGTTATGCTAAGCTCGTAGGTGGAAAAGTGAGGTAGGCCAGATTGTGTGATCTTGGCTGGATCTCGGGGAATTCAAAATCCAAAAGGAAGAATAAAATGGCGATGCGTTGGGCAGTTGCAGGTACAATACGCCTTCAGCCGGAAGTACATCGGATAGATTCCATGCAAATTGGAACAAGGCAAACAGCATGTTGTGGGTATGATCCTGGAGTTTATGAATGGGAAACAGTCGGTAGGGAACGTATGCAACAATATACTCATTGCATACGATGTCTCGAGTTAAGATCATCAGAAAAATTTGCATCGTTGCCTAAGTAGTTCGGAATGATTCCAAACCTTCTACGGGGGCCTCATCACGGGGCGTAAATAGGCTTTGTTGCACGAAAAACCCCACATTTCTGTGGGGTTTTTCGGTACAATAGT
>JBBTRZ010000012.1:0-23561 GCA_038064935.1 Patescibacteria group bacterium | reverse complement strand
AAGTGATATGATTTAAAAACTGATTTCGGTAACACTTAATTATTGTCTAATAAGAAAATAATTAGACCGGCCCACTTCGCCGGATGATGAAAGTCCGGCGATGAAGCGGCGAGAAGCCGTGACGGCGGAGAGCGGAGTAGTGGGCGCGGGTGCCGTAACCCTTGTGAATTTCAAAACTATAATTTGGATAAATTTTAGCCAACTTGTTCAGCCGCCGATCGCGAGTGACTTTAGCGACGATCGAAGCCAGGGCAATGACTGGTTCTTGTTCATCGCCGCGAATAATAGTTTTTTGATTTTGATAATTTTTCGGCGCGCGTAAACCACCATCGAGAAGAACCCGACACTGTGTCGATTTCAAATCAAGACGGTCGAGACATTGTTTGATACCAATTTTAATCGCTCGAACAATTCCGACTCGATCAATAATCTTTTCGCTCACGAGCGCAACAGTAAATTTCAGATCACCATTTGTCTGTTTCCGTTTCAACCACTCAAACCACGCTTCCCGTTTTTTGGATGATAATTTTTTTGAATCCTGCAATCTTCCTAGCGATTTGTCACTGTCAAGGACTCTCCTTGACAGTTGAAGAACGGCCGCTACAGCGACCGGCCCGGCGAGCGGTCCGCGTCCGGCCTCGTCAATGCCAACTAAGTATTTTGCCTTCATCTAAAAACTCTATCACGAAACAAAAAAAAGCGCCGGACCATGATGGTTCGGCGCTCGGTAGTAGAAAATACATTAGGTTACTAGACTGAAGGGAACATTGCGATATTCCATACCGCCTTACTCCACGACAATGATTTAGTAGAGATTATTTCTAATCTCTACTCGATAGCTGATTCAACTGCAATGTGGAACACCTGGTTGCGCACAAATTCACGGCGCAGAATTATCCAAGTAGTTCTTCGGTCTCCTTAACACACTGATCCCAAGTTTTGTCACCGCGATAGGATTTCTCCAACCATTTTGGGAGTGATCCATAAACAAAACGACGAAATTGCTCGGAGACAAAGAAGGTTACCCCCTTGTCACGCAAACCACGGATATTTCGCCCTCGTGTTTGGAGCGCCCGTTGGATCACCCGCCAATTCACAATTTTCCACCTAGCGCTACCGAACCGCCTTTCTTCAAAAACGGTAGCTGGTGCCTTGGGTTGCGGATAACCCGGTCGCAAAACAAAAATTACTGGAGCAATACCGCCTGGCAAATCAATACCCTGCGAATATACCGCTTCAGTACCGACCAACACATCGCCCTGACCATTCTTGAACATCAGGGCCGCTGTTTTGGCTGTAACCCCGTTACTACCGTAGCTGATGGGAATAAGACCCTCATCGTTGGCAATGAGCACAAACTCATCCCGCTCGGCATTGGAAACGGTCACAATAAGCGACCTAATCCCTTTGTCGGCGAAACGCTTGCAGGTCTTAGCCACTCGCCGTAAGACTTTAGCGAGGGTGCCTTGTTTCTGTGCATTCCAGGCCAAATTAGGGCTGTCCTTCGGCATGAAGATCCGGCAATTCTCAACTGGAAATCCAGATTCTAAAGCCAAGAACGGCGACTTGATGCCGCTCTCGTAGCTGAAGATATCTGGATCACCAATTGTCGCCGAGAAGGATACTGTTTGCGGCGAGAGTACTTTGCGAATTAAACCCGCCACATAGTGGCTCTGCACTACCAACTTGTATTGTACCCGCTCATTTTCATCCCGCTCCTCTTTGTAGAAGGCGTAAGTGTAATTGAGGGCATGACGGTCTGGCGGCGCTTCGAGCGAATATTCGAAAGAATGCAAGTAACGGCGCAGATCGCGGACAAAGGTTTCGAGCTTCTTAAGGGTCACTCGATCTTCCGCCACGTCTATCTTTCCTTCATTGATTGCCCCGCGGATTTCTCGCTCGAGTTCCTTATTATCAATTCCCTCGAGTAAGTCAATAAACTTCCGCAGTTCCACATCTTCGAGTAAGGTTGGTTGATGAGCCGGTTTCTTCTTGGCGGTATGGATAAGTTTTTTCCGAAATTCATCCACCTTCTTAGTGCTGGTGGAATCAATTCGCTTGAGAAGTTCCACTGCCTTACCAAGATGCCAGTCCGTAATTTCGTACGATAGAGCATTACGGAAAACTTCAGCCAATTGGTGAACTTCATCGATCACCAAAACTTCTGGTGTGTCCCACTCACGCGAGAAGAGTTGAGTGAAGAGATAGAATGACATGGTCGAGAGGACCACACCACCCTGCTTCGCTTCAAACTTCTGCTGGTAGTAGGGACAAGGCGCGGCTCCGGGTTCGAAAGTCTCACCCGTCGCTTGATCCACTCGATGTGGGCAATCACGCAAGAAGGAGCAAGGAATCTCGTCGGCTCGAATTGCTTCGGGGTCGGCGTAGAGATCTCGCACAAAACTTGGAGTGAGTTCCTCTTTATCGTCGTGATAATAGAGGCAGGGGTGCTCATTGCGACCGAGGGCAATTTTAAATGCTCCCGGGAATTCATTGGCCGTTTGTTCCAAAATTGTCTTGTTGGGGACAATAAGGAAAACTGGCTTGCGCCCCTCATTCTGCGCGGCTTGAGTAATCGCATACTGAATCGCCGTTTTACCCGAACCAGTGGGAGATTCGACGAGGGCCGAGCCATTCTCGGCCACAAAAGCCATACTCTGTTCTTGCTCTTTCCACACACTGCGATACTTTCCCATCCTAGGAAAGTTGGCCTGTAAAACAGGCAAACTTAGCTTGCTCATAGTAATACCTCCTGTGATGTTACTGATGGTCCAAAGTGGTTTTCCACCCACAAGGTGAACAATTTCAAAGACCACTTTCCATTGCTATAGCTAACATACTTTGGATTTTCTGTCAAATAAAAAAGCGTCTCTCGGTTAGAAGAGACGCTCGATACAGAACGGAACATCAACGGACTCCATGGAACTAGACTCCACGCCACCGTGTCACATCTTACTGGACACAATGGGAAAAGTTAGCGCCGATTTTCTCAAACCGGACGCTCGATATAGAACTTTGCGCGATCGTACTGAACGGTGCACGACCGAACTTGACGCTGTTGCAACTATCAGCGATCAATTATTTAGATTAATCGCTCGGTAGTGTGCACTGATTGAGTGGACGATGGGGCAATTTAGGTCATGCTGATACGCTCAACCATAAAGATTAGCGTCAAGAATTTTTCTCAACGCTCGGTACCCTACGGCAGGTAAGTTGACGACGCGACAAGTTACCGTACTGGACCCTGTGGGTGTTAGCAACTAATTTTTCCAAGTTAGTTGCTCGATACAAAACTCTGTTGAACATAACTTGAGACTGAAGTGCTCAATGGAGCTTGACCGGAGTTTAAGTGACAGCGATTAAATTTTCACTCAATCGCTCGGTACAACGCGAGGCACTGGTGCGCGTGAGTGCAGGGTAACTTACTAGAGAGTAATGTGGGACACTTCATTGAACTGAAGAGAACTTAGAAAATCAGCGTTAAGTTTTTCCAACCTAACGCTCGGCACGGGACTCTGATGTGGAACACAATACTCCACTACGCTGGACTTTGGAAAATGGTCAGCGCTCAGAAAAATTTTCTAGCGCTCGGTGGTTTGCCAGGCTTAATTCCACTGGACTGTGCTACAGACCACAGCGCCTGACTCCGCTCGGAATACCGAAGAGAGACTCAATTTCATTTCTGATAATGACAACTGAATCTTCATTCGTCGTTCTCACCACCAACCACTGCACGGCTTTACCGTCAGTGATTACCAGTTCCAGAGCACCTTTCTTTTTGTTTTCTTCACATCTCAAGTTCCAACTCGCATTTACGGCTCGAATATTTATACAACGACCGAGCTCTAGAATTTCGACTTGAGAATGAGCCACAAGGTATTCGGCCAAGGATAACGCACCCTTGATCAATGTCCGATGAATGCCCAATTTCGGATGATTATCCAGATGCAGAGCATTCGGACCACGGTATTGACCGTCTATTTTTAACATCAAAGACCTCCTTTCTCTGGATCGTATAGTACATTAAAATATATTTTTGTCAAATAAAAAAGCGACTACCCTTTGAATAGGATAGCCGCTCGATAATGAGTCGGTTCTGACTGCCTTATGACTTACGCTACCGCCGCGAGAGCGCGAAGTTCTTCCGGGGCATCCTCCATGGTATAGACAATCTCTTCTACAATGTGCTCGTCTGCCTTCATTGGAACGGTTTCCACCTTCTCGACGACGAACCGACCGAAGCGACCCTTACAACTCGGGCGCCAGTTACAGAGACCCGTCTTGCGGCCAGCCGTTTCGACCAATTTCAGGACGGTACCCTGATCAATCCCGCGCTTGTCGTCAAACTTGACGACAAGCTGCAGTCGCCAATGAGGAATACGTGGTCGGGTCAGACAAACTGCCACCTTTGACCCCTTGTTCTCAAGATTACCCTTGCTCAAGAATGGCTTCCAGGCAATGTTACCCTTGTCGTCGCAGTCGAGGAATTCACAGAAGTCATCCACAAATTCCAGGAAGTCAAACAGGGTTGTCGTCTTGGCCGTCGAGATATTCTTTTTGCCAGACTTGACATGCTGCCCAGCACCGATGATGGCCGACATAATGTTTTGCGTCGGCACACCCATACAGTTTTTCTCGGAACGGTAGAGTTTGGTCGCTGACTCTTCATCAATACTCCAGTCGGTTTTCTTCTGTGGGCGATTGCCCAATCGAAGATTGTTTAGCAATTCCTCCGTCGCCGGGTCCTGAAGCATGCCAGGAGACAGACTCTTGAGGGTAAAGCGTAACAACTTCATATTAAATCCCTTTCTATACTTTAGACTTTCCGTTAGGTTAGCCAAGGCGTTTTTGCCTTTGTGGTTTTCAATGTCCAGCAGCGTTTTTAGCACTCAACAGCAACACATATTGCCATCTGCTGAAAAGCCTAGCACGCCTAATTAGTTATGTCAATGGAAAAGTGATCTGACTCATCATGCTATAATCCTCGCATATCATGTCCTTCGTTCATTTACACACGCATTCGAATTACTCTCTCCTTGACGGGCTGTCAAAAATTGATGAAATGGTGGCGAAAGCCAAACGACTCGGCATGCCAGCGCTTGCACTCACCGACCACGGCAATCTCTACGGCGCGATTGAATTCTATAAAACCTGCAGGGCGAAAGGCGTTAAACCAATCATCGGTGTTGAAGCTTATATCGCCCTAAGGAGTCGCCATAACAAAGAACCGAATATCGATAATAAACGCTACCACCTCACCTTACTCGCTAAAAATAGAATTGGTTATCAAAATCTGATCAAACTGGTGAGCACCGCCAATCTCGAAGGTTATTATTACAAACCGCGGATGGATAAAGAATTGCTCGCGGAACATCATGAGGGAATTATTTGTCTCTCCGGTTGCATGGCGAGCGAGCTTGGCCGCGCCCTTCAACAAAATAATCAATCGCGCGGCGAAGAAATCATTAAGGAACATCAAGAAATATTTGGCCGAGAAAATTATTTTTTGGAAATCATGCATCACCCGAAAATTGAAACTCAAACGGCGATCAAGTTAGCGACGATTGAGTTATCAAAGAAATTAAAAATCCCTTTGGTCGCCACTCACGACTCTCATTACCTCGAGCCAGATGATGCCAAAGCCCATGACACCTTGGTCGCCATTCAGCAAAATAATTTTGACGACAATAAACGCTTCTCGGCAATCGGTGAAGATTTCTCTTTTATCACACCGGAAGAAGCGGTAAAACTTTTTTCCGATACGCCTGAAGCCGTAGCCAACACTCTTCGGGTGGCCGAGCTCTGTTCGATTGAACTTGAATTGGGAAAATGGGTTTTCCCGAATTATCCCCTGCCGAAGGGTGAAAATTACGATCAATTACTTGTCAAACAAGCGGAAAAATATCTGGTGAATTATCTCATCAATCAACTCGAAAATCCGGCCACGATTAAAACCCGCCTGGCCTATGAGCTTGAGGTGATTATAAAAAAAGGTTATTCGCCTTATTTTTTAGTGGTGGCAGATATTATTGATTATGCTCGCTCCCAAGGCATTTTCACCAACACCAGAGGATCGGCGGCGGGTTCTCTCGTGTCTTATCTCCTCGGCATTACGGGCGTTGATCCCTTGGTTTACAAATTGCCGTTTGAACGCTTCTTAAATCCCGACCGACCGTCACCGCCGGATATTGATATGGATTTCGCCGACAAGCGACGCGATGAAGTGATCAATTATGTCAAACAAAAATATGGTGAAGACAAGGTCGCGCAGATTGGCACTTTCGGCTCGATGATGGCGCGCGGGGCGGTCCGCGATGTCGCCCGGGCGCTCGGTTTCCCTTATGCCGCGGGCGATCGGATCGCCAATTTAATACCTATGGGTTCACAGGGATTTCCTATGACGATTGAACGAGCGTTGGAACTGACGCCGGAATTAAAAAAAATCTACGACGAAGAGCCGGAGACAAAACAAATTATCAATTTGGCCAAAAAAATCGAAGGCGGGGTGCGTCACATTTCCGTTCATGCCGCCGGCGTGGTCATCGCGCCAACCACTCTAACTGATTTCGTCCCGCTTCAACTTGATCCCAAGGGCGGAAAAATTATCACTCAATATGACATGTACGCCGTCGAAGAGGCGGGTCTTCTCAAATTAGATTTTTTGGGCATCCGAAATCTCTCCATCCTTGAAGATTCGATCCGTTTGGTTAAAAAAATTCACGGCCTCGAAATTGATATTGAAAAAATTCCGCTCGATGACAAAAAAACTTTCACTCTTCTCGCCCGAGGCGAAACGCTGGGTCTTTTCCAGTTAAACGGCAGCGGGATGACCAAATGCCTGAAAGAACTCCGGCCGACCACGATTCATGACATCAATGTCATGGTGGCGCTCTATCGTCCCGGACCGATGGACAACATTAATGAATACATCGCCCGTAAACACGGCCAAAAACCGATTAAATTTCTTCATCCGAAAATGAAAAATTTTCTAGAGACGACTTACGGCGTTTTGGTTTATCAGGATGATCTTCTCCTGACGGCGATCGAGGTGGCCGGTTATTCGTGGGGGGAAGTGGACAAATTTCGCAAGGCGGTCGGTAAAAAAATTCCGGAAGAGATGGCCAAACAACATCTCCTTTTTGTCGACGGTTGCGTGAAAAACGGCGGGATGAAGAAAGAAAAAGCCGAAGAACTTTGGAATTTATTCGAGCCCTTCCAGGGTTACGGTTTTAACAAGGCCCACGCCGCGAGTTACGGCAAAGTGGCCTATCAGACCGCTTACATGAAAGCTAATTACCCGGCCGAATATATGACCGCCGTGCTCTCGGCCGAGGCCGGTGACATGGAGACGATCAGCGAGATTATCAAAGAGTGTGTCCGGATGGGTCTGCCGGTTTTGCCGCCGGATATCAATGAGAGCTTCGGCGACTTCACGGTTGTGAAAGGAGCGCCTTCGCCCGACAATGCGACTGGCCACCCCGCCGCCGGCGGGGTCCGAAGGAGCGAGGCGGGCGAAGGCGCGAATGCCGATAAAATTCGCTTCGGTCTCTTCACTATTAAAAATTTGGGTGAAGAAATTTCGAGCGTGATAGTCGGCGAGAGAAAAAAGAACGGCCCCTTTCGTTCCATTCCTGATTTCCTCGAACGGATCACCCACCGCAATTTGAATAAAAAATCACTCGAAGCGTTGACTCAAGCCGGGGCGTTCGATTCGCTCAGGGTTGACCGCGCCACGATTCTAGGAAATCTCGAGCGCCTCCTCACCTACAATCGCGATGCCGGGATTGATCATAAAAATCAAGAATCCCTCTTCGCGGCCATGGCCGATACGAAAAGTGTGCCGACACTTAAGCTCGAACCCGCGCCTAGGGCCACCCGCCGCGAGAAACTAATCTGGGAGAAAGAGTTGCTTGGGCTCTATATCTCGGGGCACCCACTCGACGACTTCCGAGACAAATTCACTGACGGTAATAGTATTAAAAAGGCGAAGGGACAGAAGGCCGACACGCCGGTCATGGTCGGCGGTTTGATCGAGGAGATGCGCCCGATCGTGACCAAAAAAGGCGATCGCATGGCCTTCTTCAAGCTCGCCGATTTCACCGACCGGATCGAAGTGGTCGTCTTCAGTCGCTCCTACGATCAATATAAAGAATTTCTCGTCGCCGAGAAGTGTGTCGCCATCCGCGGCAAATTATCCCTCCGTAACGGCGAACCGAGTATTATTTTAGAGAGCGTGAAAGAATTGGGATAAAGAGGGGGAAATTCAGATTCAAAGCCCTCTCCTTTGGGGAGGGTTTGGGTGGGGTTGGAATCCAAAAAGGCCGGGTGGGGAAAATTAATTCCGCACCCGGCGCACTGAGGTTCAACACCGACCATCGTCAAAAGACATCGCCGCACTCAAAAGATCCCTCCCGCACCGCCCGCAAAATTTCCACTTACGGCCTCCAGCATTCCAACCACACCGACAATCAACCATCTTCTCTGTACCTTCTATGGCCTTTTCAAATTCCCCACCTAGAATGGTACAGAACCATTCAAGAAACAACCCAAAAATTAGCAAACCCACGCAAAACCAGAAAATACCCATAAATATCCTCCCAAAAAACTGCTGAAACTCATACCGGCAAAACTATTTTTATTATAAGCACAGTGCCTGTAAATTGTCAATGAATAGTGGGGTACAAACTTGCTATTATTTAAATACATGGACGAGCGAGATCATAAGAAATTGGGACCGCAATTGGGGTTGTTTTATATTGATCCGATTGTCGGCAAAGGTTTGCCGATGTTTCTACCTAAAGGCGCCACAGTGAAGCGGCTCTTGGAGCAATTTGTGATTGAGGAAGAGACGCGCCGTGGTTATCAGCACGTGGAGACGCCGGACCTTGCGCGGCTAGAACTTTACAAGAAGTCGGGTCACTACCCACATTACCAAGATTCAATGTACGCGCCGATCGAGATTGACGATGAGCAGTTTATGCTCCGGCCGATGACCTGCCCCCACCACTTCCAACTCTATCTATCCACGCCGCGCAGTTACCGCGAATTGCCAATGAGAATCGCCGAGCTCGCCCAACTTTATCGTTATGAGCAATCTGGTGAATTGATGGGACTAATTCGAACCCGCAGTTTTTGCCTCGCAGACGCTCATATTATCTGCGCTAACGAAAAACAAGCAGTAAGCGAGATCGGCAGCGCGCTCGATTTGATTGAACATATGAATCTCGTCTTGGGACTGAAATTCGCTGAAGATTATCGCTACCGTCTCTCACTCGGTGATCGAAAAAATACGGAGAAGTATTATAAGAATGACGAAGCTTGGGAAAAGAGTGAGAATCTTCTGCGTGAGTTAATGAAAAAGAGGGGCTCCGACTTCGAGGAAGCGGGGGATGAAGCGGCTTTTTACGGTCCAAAAATTGATGTCCAAATTAAAAACGCGAATGGCAAAGAAGACACCGCCTTCACCGTCCAATACGACTTCTGTATGCCCGAGAGGTTCAATCTCAATTATATCGGCGAGGACGGTCAAGAACACCGCGCGTTTGTGGTTCATCGCTCGTCCATCGGCTCAATCGGACGTACCCTCGCCTTACTCATCGAGAAATATAATGGCGCTTTTCCGCTGTGGTTGGCACCAGTGCAAGTGCTAGTGCTCCCAATTAGTGACACTCATCACAATTATGCGAGGCAAATATGTAACGAATTGAAACGAATGGGAATTAGATCAGAAATAAATCTGGAGAGTGATACTTTGGGCAAGAAGATCCGCGCCGGGAAATTACAAAAAGTCCCCTACCTCGTGGTGATCGGAGATAAAGAAATCTCCAGCCAAACTCTCACCGCCGAAGGCCGGTCGGAGAAACTCGAAGGCATCACTATCGCCGACCTCATCACTCGCCTGCAAAAAGAAATTAAAGAGAAGAAATAGGATTTTTTACACCAAAACAGGCACGCTGATTTTTATCGGCCGAGTAATTTGGGCTCTTGGAATTTGCTTCGAGGCTCCCAAGACCTCAAGCCCGAGGATCTTGCCGTTTTTAGCCACATCAACAATTAAACGGTTTTGCATTTTAACCGTCTTGGCGACTATGCCCTTATTCAAATAAATATACAGGGCGTCGGCAATTTTGTCGTATTCTATTTTCATAACTACAGTCTATAGATAATAAGCGGTAATGACAAGGAATTTGTCGCCCAACTTCAAACAGATTACTTCGATCTTTTCACCCTGAATCTCCTTGCGATAAGCCGATTTGTTGTCGTAGGTTTGATAAACAAGATCCGGACTTTCCAAAATATCGTGAACAATGACTTCTTTAATACCCCGCTCAATCAGTCTTACCCTCGCGTGTTTAGTAAAGAAAATTCTCATTGCACATCCAATCACACATCTAGTGTCGCCAGTTTGGCGTGAGTTTGGATGAAAATTTTGCGGGGTTCGACTTCGTCGCCCATGAGGGTAGTGAAGATATGATCGGCCGCGGCGGCCTCACTCACCGTGACTTGCCGCAGAACCCGTTTCTCCGGATCCATGGTTGTCTCCCAGAGTTCTTCCGGATTCATTTCCCCGAGACCCTTATAGCGTTGGATATCAATCGGTGACCCGCCGCCCAAGCGCTTGACCACCGCATCGCGCTCGGCGTCGGAATAAGCATAATGAAGAGTTTTGCCCTGCTTCAATTTATAAAGCGGCGGTTGAGCAATATAGAGATAACCGCCACCGATAATCGGCGCGAGATAACGGTAAAACAAGGTGAGGAGAAGCGTCCGAATATGGGCGCCGTCCACATCAGCGTCGGTCGCGATAATAATTTTATGATAACGAAGTTTCTCCAGCGTCATGGTGTCCCCGATCGAAGTGCCGAGCGCGATGATAAGTGATTTAATTTCTTTGAACGCCAAAATTTTATCAAGCCGCGTCTTCTCGACATTCAAAATCTTACCCTTGAGCGGCAAGATCGCCTGGGTCTGCCGATCACGGCCTTGCTTCGACGAGCCGCCGGCCGAGTCCCCCTCGACAATAAATAATTCGGCGTCCTCCGCGCGTCGCGTCTGGCAATCAGCGAGCTTACCCGGCAGAGTCATACCCTCGAGCGCGCCCTTCCGCAAGACGCTATCCTTCGCCGCCTTGGCCGCCTTCCGCGCTTCGAGCGCCAGCAAGACTTTATTGATAATTAATCGCGCCTCATCCGGATTCTCTTCGAGGAAAGCGGCCAGGGCTTCGCTAAATACCGTCTCCACCGCGCCGCGCACTTCGACATTGCCGAGTTTAGCTTTCGTCTGGCCCTCAAATTGCGGATTTTTTAGTTTAACCGAGATCACCGCTGTAATTCCCTCTCGCACATCGTCGCCGGTCAAACTATCACCATTCTCTTTAATAAAATTATTCTTCCGCGCATAACCATTCAGCTCGCGCGTCAGCGCCGTCCGGAAGCCGGTCAAGTGCGTACCGCCTTCGGGGGTAATGGTGTTGTTGGCATAACTCACTTCGTGCGGCGCAATATCATCAATGTATTGGAGAGCGATCTCAACGCCGACACCATTCGTCTCTTTCTCGACATAAAAAACTGATTTATGAATCGGTTTCTCATTCTGGGTGTGAAAGCGAACGAAGGAGCGCAAACCACCTTCGAAGTAAAAGGTTTGGCTGGGGAACACGAGATCGAGTTCGGTGAGATAAAGAACTGATTTCTCAAAACTCGTTTTATCGAGCGCGCGGGCATCAATCGTTCGGATCCGAACTCCCTTCATTAAATAGGCCTGGCCACGCAAGTGATTGATAATCCGCTCCCAATCATAAACCAACTCGGAGAATACTTGCGCGTCAGGTTTGAAACTAACCACCGTACCGTGCCGATCAGAGTTAGCCAGCTTCTTCACCGCCGCCTTCTTCACCCCGCGCGCATACTCTTGGAAATATTGCCCGCCGTCACGATAGACCCACACTCGTAACCACTCCGAGAGCGCGTTGACAACCGACGCGCCGACCCCATGGAGACCACCGGCGATCTGGTAACCTTCGCCTCCGAACTTCCCGCCAGCGTGAAGCGTCGTCATCACCGTTTCGAGCGCCGAGACTTTAGTTTTTTTGTGAATCGAGACGGGAATGCCGGCGCCGTTGTCGGCCACGCGCACGACACCATCGGGGAGGAGGGCCACTTCGATCTCGTCGCAGGCGCCATTCATCGCCTCGTCGCGCGAGTTCTCGAAAATTTCAACCAAGAGGTGATGCAGACCGTCGCCACCCGTCGAACCGATATACATTCCCGGGCGCTTCCGCACCGGCTCGAGCCCTTCGAGAACAAGAATATCATCGGCGTCGTATTTACGCTTGCCCGACCCGATGGCGGGTTGTTTTGAGGCCTCTTTTGGCATTAGTGATTATTTTTAATTCTAGCATTTTTGACCCTCTCCACCTACTTGACAAATATACTCTATTATGCTAACTTGAACGCGGACGGTTAGATTGTCTGACCAAAACCCAACGACAAACAACGAAAGGATTACTGATGACTCTGAAGATTGACAACATCCACAGCGATAATTTTCTCTCGTTACTGAATTTCGTTCACTCGAAAGAAAATGTGTTTCGAACGACGCGAAAAATTGTCTTGATTGAATCGATTGATTTGATGACTGATGACCACGACGAAACTTTTTACTCTGTCACCTTTGAGTTTCGGCTTGGATGTGTTTATGACAATGGAAAGCGAGTTGACATTTCTTCGTTCGTCGCCAAGATTTGTCAAATGGCTCACAGAGAAACAACCAATTTGTGACGAGAGTGATCAAGCCCCGCATCATCACGAGCGGGGCTTTATCTTTTTCTACTCATACCAAATCTTCTAACTTCGCGATATCTTCCTCAATTTTTTGGAGGCCGAGTTTGAAAAATTCGGGGTGACGGACATCGAGGCCAATGGAGGCGAAAATATTTTCGGGCGAGGCCGAGCCGCCGGCTGATAGAAATTGCCGAATTTTAACTTCAAATTTTTTATCGGCTTGGTAGCGTGAGTAAAGCGCGTTAGAAACAAGCTCGCCAAAGGCATAAGAATAAACATAGAAAAATTGCCGCAAGTGCGACCAATAAACGAAGAAGTAACCGTCGTCGGGATGCAACTTAAAAATCGGCCCGAGGTAGGCGCTCATGTGGGCGTTCATCAACGCGGCAATTTCTGTTTTCGACAGAGCGCCGCGGGCGCGGATCGCGGTGTGTAGGGCCACTTCGAAATTGAAGCAGGCAATCTGACGGAAAATTGTCTGCACCGAGCCGTTAATTTTATCGTGAAGGGCGACGATCTTTTCTTTCGCCGAGAGCGTCGAGAAAACTTCATCGAAGACGAAGTTTTCAAACAAGGTGCTCGCCACCTCCGCCGCGGCCGTGGTGTAATCGCGATAAAACGGCGGTTGATTCTCGAACGAAAATTTAGAATGGAAGGCGTGACCCAGCTCGTGAGCCAAGGTGGTAACCGAACGGAAGTCCGGCAAGTGATTGAGTAAGATAAAAGTCGGCAGGTTGGCGTAGCTCGAACAATAAGCCCCGCCGTGCTTACCGGTTTTTGGGAAAACATCAATTTGCCCACGACGCAAGAATTCGTCGAAAGTTTCTGTATAAATTGGACTGACTTTGGCGAAAGCGCGGCGGATAATTTCGACCGCCTGGCCAAACGAAATCTTTTGGCGCGTTTTCCCCACCGCCGCGCTCCGATCGGCGTAAGTGAGGCGACGAAGCCCCAATAGTTTAGCCTTCAATCGATAAAAACGATGACTGATCGCAAAATTATCAGTGACCGTCGCCACCAGATTGTCCACCGTCGCGCGTTCATTCTGATAACCAAGCACGGTAGCTTCATAAGGATTAGCATAACCCCGCAATTCGTCACTAATTTTTTTACTAATCACGACGGCATTCAATTCGCTTTCGGCGAAATCAGCCACCCCCTTCAACTTTTCGATTGTCGCGGTGTGTAGGGCCCGGCGGTCACGCGTCGGCAGAGCGCTAATTTTCCCCAGTGCTTCGGCTAAGGGTAGCGTCTTGCCTCGCCACTTCACTTCCTGCCCACTCACATTTTTCTCATTCCCCTTGACCCATAAAGCATGGGCTGGCAAAGAAAGCAGATTAAACAACTTTTCCTCCGGTTCGGATAAAAGATATTGGCTATGATCAAAAATCACTTTCAGGAAATAGCGCCACTTGATAAGTATTTCACTCTTCAAATATTCCGCCTGCTTATCTTTCGAGATTTTAGACAGGCCAAGTGGGAAAAAAATAATTTTGTTAGTGACTTTATCCAATCGTTGGGACAGCAAATTCACCTTGGCTTCGGCCGCGCTATTTTTACTATCGAGATGAGTTTGATAGTGGAAAAAGAGAAGGGGCTTCGCCGGGGCCAGCGCTTCCAACTGCTCATAATCACTTAACGCCGCGGCCAGTTGACTCTCGTCAGTTAGATAATCTTTTTGGCCGCCATACTTTTTAGCGAAGTCGTCGTAGGCTCGTTCGGCTTTCACTAAATCGGCTTCAATCGCCGGATCATCGTTGTCTTGATACAGCAAGCCCAAGTCCCACGCGGTTTTAATCTTTAGCTTTTTCATCCATCCATTATAAACTTGTATATGCTACAGTGCCAAGTTATGGCGAAAGCGGAAAGTATTGTGTCATTCGAAGCGGTGTCGTTTGAATACAGTCCCAATCAGCCGATTCTCGAGTCGGTAGATTTCTCGGTGCGCCGCGGGAGTAAGGTGACTTGCATGGGTCAGAATGGCGCGGGGAAAAGCACGATTTTTCAGCTCATTACCGGCCACCTCACCCCCGAGTCCGGTAAGATCATTGTGCTCTCCGGTCTCACCATCGCCCTCGGCCGCCAAGTCATGCCGCGGGGGGCGCTTGATCTCACGGTGCAAGAATTTTTCCAAACCAGTTTCCCCAAAACTGTCTATGATCTTGAACCGCGGATTGACAAGGTGCTAGAGATTGTCCACTTACCGAGTCACGAGCCAATCTACAACCGGCGGATACGCTCCTTCTCGGGTGGTCAGCAGGCGCGACTGCTTCTAGCCGCGGCTTTAATCCAAACGCCCGATCTCCTCCTCCTCGATGAACCGACCAACAACCTCGACCAAGCGGGAATTCAGCATCTCACCGACTTTTTAATTAATTATCAAAAAACTGTACTGGTAATCTCTCATGATGCCGCGTTCCTCAACGCCTTCAGTGACGGTGTGCTCTATCTCGACGCCCGCACCCATAAGATTGAGCAGTATTCGGGTAATTATCACGATGTGGTTAAAGATATTTCGGCGCGGATTGAGAAAGAGAATCGACAAAACGCGCAGTTGGCTAAAGAAATTCAAGCTAATAAAGATAAGGCCAACTTCTTCGCGCACAAGGGGGGCAAAATGCGCCTCGTGGCCAAACGCATGCGGGTGAAAGCCGAGGCGCTAGAAGAAGAGAAGGTTGAGGTGCGGCAAGAAGATAAGACGATCCGGCCATTCATCATTCCGGCTCAACCCGCCCTCGGCGCTCTAGGAGACATCGTGAAAATCTCATCGCTCACGGTAATTGGCGAACGACATCAACCGGTCACGCGGCAAGTGGCACTCGCCTTGCGCCACCGCGAACACTTACTATTGAGGGGGCCGAACGGCAGTGGCAAAACAACCTTACTCGAAGCTACCGCCGGACGGCTGGCTAAAGGGCTAGAGATTCATCCGGCCGTTAAAATCGGCTATTATCGTCAAGATTTCTCAACCCTCGACTTCGATCAAACCGTTTTAGCCTCGCTCCTAGCCGCGGCAGAGGGAAGAGATGAGGAGTCAATTCGAAGTCTCGCGGCCGGTTTCCTCCTCTCGGGCGAAATCATGCGCACCCCGATTGGTCGCCTCTCCGAGGGCCAGAAAGGGCTCGTCGCTTTCGCTCGGCTCGTGCTCGAGCGGCCGGGACTTCTCATCCTCGACGAACCGACCAATCACATTAACTTCCGCCACCTGCCCGTCATCGCCCAAGCACTCAATCAATATGATGGGGCCATGATTTTAGTCAGTCACCTCCCCGACTTCGTCGCCCAAATCCGAATTGACGAAATTCTTGACTTGGCTAAATTTAAATAACCCGATACCCATCCCGAGACCGAGGATGAGACCAACGATGTTGCTGATGAGATCCAGCCAGGTGTCGTTGATGGTTGAAGCAAACCGGAGGTCAAAATAATTTTGCAAAATAAATTCCGCGACTTCGTTAAAAACTCCGAGAGCAATGACGAGGAAAAAGCTTGAGACAGCAAAACGCGTACGGCCGACTTTGGCCAATAAACCGCTGTCGCGGAAAGCGAGGAAGCAGACGACCGCCGAGACGAAGCCGCCACCCAAGGCGTGCTGGAGCCGGTTAGACCATTCCGGATCAACGACGCTAGAGCTCAAGAGCAGACTGCCGATGCTCACCGCGATAATTAAAGCGATGGATTGGACAGCACGGTGACGGCTCGAACTCACACCCCAGCACTCCCGAGCTTGATTGAAGAACGCCGGTAACCCGCGCGTAAGCAGACCGTAAACCACCACCTGCGCCACCGTGATCCAAATTATGAGTAGCGACATACGAGCTCGATCATAACAAATTAAAATCACTTGCCAAACTTAGCCGGTTGGCCTAATCTTTTTCCCGCGGCGCAAGATGTCGGGCAAGATTTTTAAGACATGATCGAGGTCGGGTTGGGTGGTGGCAGGACCCAGGGTGAAGCGGATGGTCGTGTCCGCTTCGGTGCCGATCGCTGAGATCACATGTGATGACGACTTGTCGTTCGTCGAGCAAGCGCTGCCCGACGAGCACAGCACCCCCGCCGCGTCGAGACTTAAAACCACAAACTCGCTATCCGTTCCGGCAAAACTGACATTAATATTGTTTGGCAGGCGAGCGCCCCGCGAACCATTCAAGATCACGCCGGGCCACTTAAGCAAGTGGTTCAAAAAATAATCGCGCAGTTTGGTGAGCCGAGCTGATTCTTTTTCTCTCGATTTCACGGCAAGGGTTAAGGCCACGGCAAACTCAACGATTCCCGGTACATTCTCGGTGCCACTGCGCCGGCCGTGTTCTTGCCCGCCCCCATAGAGGAGTGGCGACAACTGAACGCCGCGACGCATATAGAGACACCCGACACCCGGCGACCCGCCAACTTTATTGCTGTTTAGAGTCAGCAGATCAACACCGAGTGTTGACACTCGGCAATCCAAAAAACCTGGCGCTTGGCAGGCATCGGTGTGGAAAAGGGGGTCGGGCAGGTAACTTTTAGGTTTGAGTTTTTTAAAATTACGAATTACTCGGGCAAGTTCGCGAAGGGGTTGGACCGTACCAATTTCGTTGTTGGCATAACCGATAGAGACGAGCCGAGTCTCGGGGCGAAGCGCGCGGGCGAGATCACTCGACGACACCAACCCCTCACGATTAACCGGCAAATAAGTGACAGCCGCCCCGCGGCGTTTTAGCTCGCGGCACGGTTCGAGCACCGAGACATGTTCAATGACGGAAGTAATAATATGTTGCCTACGGTTTGGCGCAAAATTAATCGTGCCAAAAATCGCTAAATTATTTGCCTCCGTCCCGCCGCTCGTGAAAACAATTTCGTCGGGATGAGCTCCGAGTACCTCCGCGGCCGCCCGGCGCGCCTCGTCAAGTCGCCGCGCGGCGCGCGCTCCGGCCCGGTGAATGCTCGAAGGATTATCGGCGCCGGCGGCGGCATCCAGATCAATTATTTTATCTTTGGTTTTTAACACTGGCCTATTCTAACTCCCAGAGAAAATTTTGCAAAAAACACTCGATTCGGTATAATTCGGGCTATGTTAATTGGCCTAATCGCTTTCGGTTTAGTCCTTCTCGGTTTGACCGGGTGGATCTTCTGGCTTGACCGCCGAATCACTCGCCTCTTCCAGGGTCGCGGTGGGGAGAATTTTGAGGAGTTAGCCATCTCGTTCGGTCAGGAACTCACGGCGCTCAATCAGTCGCGGCAAGAGATTGAGCGATTTCTCGGCGCCGCCGACCAACGCTTGCAAAAAGCGGTGAGTCAGATCCGCACTCTGCGTTACAACCCTTTCCCTGATCAAGGCGGGAATCAGAGTTTCAGCACTGCCTGGCTAGATGAGCGGGGCGATGGGGTCATTATTACCGGACTTCATGCTCGCGACACAATGCGCGTCTATGCCAAACCAGTCCGAGCGCGTGGCTCGGAATTCGAACTCACGACCGAAGAGGCCGCCTGTCTCGCCATTCCCCCTGACACCAACCCCCCGCCCAAATGAAAAAAGTTATTGTGAGTCAAACCAGACGGCGACCGCCCGTCGTCGTTGTCGTTGGTCACATTGATCACGGCAAATCCACTTTGCTCGATTATATTCGGCAGACGAAAGTCGCCGCGGCCGAACCGGGTGGTATCACCCAACGGGTGAGCGCTTATGAAGTGAAACAAAAGCGGGAGGAAAACGGATCTGAAGAAACTATTACTTTCCTCGACACGCCGGGACACGAGGCCTTCTCGGAACTCCGCGAACGGAGCGTCTCGATTGCCGACCTAGCCATTGTCGTCGTCTCGGCCGAAGAAGGCGTGAAGGCGCAGACGATCGAAGCCTTGAAGGCAGTAACTAACGCCGGTCTCCCTTATCTCATCGCGATTAATAAAATTGACCGCCCGACCGCGAATGTTGATCAAACCAAACAGGGCCTAGCCGAAAACGGGATTCTCGTCGAAGGTTACGGCGGGACCATTCCTTCTCTCCCCATCTCGGCTAAAACGGGTGAGGGCGTCCCCGAACTTCTCGAGCTCATTCTTCTCATGGCCGATCTCGCCGAATTAACGGAAGAACCGGAGGGAGGAAAGAGTGGCGGCTTCGTCCTCGAGACAACGAAGCATCCAAAAGCCGGGATTGTCGCAACCCTTATTATTAAGAGCGGGGAAGTGCGCCCGGGTGACTTCCTCGTCGTCGGGAGCATCTTTGGCCGGATTAAGAAGTTGGAGAATTTTCGCGGCGAGAATGTCTCTGCGCTCACCGCCTCAAGTCCCGCTGTCGTCTTGGGCCTCCCCGAGATGCCACCTTCAGGGGCCGCCTTCGTGACCGCGACTGATAAGAATACCGCCGAAGCCCTGGCGCGCCAGTCAGCGACCGAGAAGAATAGCCACCACGCCAGCCGACCAGAGACCGAAGACGGGGTCACGGAACTGCCTCTCATTCTCAAGGCCGACAATCAAGGGTCGCTCGAGGCCATCGTGAAGGAAGTGAAAAAACTAGAGACGGCAACAATGAAATTCTCGATTCTCCACCGCGGCCTCGGTCAAATCACCGAGAATGATGTCAAATTGGGTACGGGGACTAAACCGGCGGTGATTGTCGGCTTCAATGTGACGGCTGATCGAAGCGTCCGCGAAATCGCCGAGAAGTACGGGCTCATGATTAAAACTTTCGACATTATCTACCACTTGAGCGAATGGCTTGCCGGCGAAATGATTCGTCAAACACCGGTCGTGGAAGTGGAAGAAACCGTCGGCGAAATTCGGGTGCTTAAAATCTTCAGCCACGAGAAGAATCGGCAAATCATCGGAGCCACCGCGACCCAAGGCGCCGCGGCCGTTCGCCAGCCGGTGAGAATTATGCGCCGGGGGACACTACTCGGCGAGGGCGAAATTATCGAACTCAAACGCCAAAAACTTGAGATCAAAAAAGTGGAAACTGAAGAACCATTCGGCGCGCTGGTGGAATCAAAAATCGCCATCGCGCCAGGCGACACTCTCCTTGTATTTGCTCGCCGTCACTATTAGGATAGCGAGTGATGCGCCCCCACCACACTCTACGCCTAACTGAATCCGTGAGTCGACTCGCGGCGGAGTTCCTTGCCCGCCGAGGAGGCGGGCTTGCTCACCACGGCAGTATGGGCACACTCGTCACCGTGACGGGAACGCGCCTCGATAAAAGCGGGCGGGGCGCGACGGTCTTCGTTACCGTTTATCCGGCCAGTGCGGAAGCCCAAGCCCTCGCCGAGATCAGAACTTGGCGGCGCGATTTGCGCGACTTCCTCGATACGCGCCTCCGTGGTTCGCCACTCACCCACATTGATTTCGCTCTCGACATAAGAGCGACACGCGACCGCGAAAATTCATAGGAAGTTTGCTACAATCAGCTAAGCTAGGTGCGGTGGTGAAGTGGTAACACAGCGGTCTGCAAAACCGCAATACGCGGGTTCGATTCCCGCCCGCACCTCCAGGCCCGGGTGGTGAAATGGTAGACACGCAACACTTAAAATGTTGTCCGCTAAAGCGGGTGTGGGTTCGACTCCCACCTCGGGCATCGCGAAATATTTGGACAAAAAAGCCAGCTCAAAGAGCTGGCTAAAATCGAACGGACTAAAATACATTTCAGCCGTCATCGGGAACCATTTTTCCTAATGAGGAACAACCGAGCAAACAAGCCACCACAAGGACTAGCTCGATGATCACTGCAAATAACATGCTCACCTCCTTTCCATGTCTAGTGTTACATAAACAACAACTAAAATCAATAGAGAATATTATAACCATCTTTTCCGCCCCCTCCTGACTGTCAACTGTACACTAGGCCAGTGCAATTTTTGCCGAAAAATTAAAAGTATGTTAGTTATAGATTAGCGTTTGACGGAATAAAACAAGGTCTTTACAAGGAGATAAATGTGAAAGGTGTCGAAAGAATTCTCGTGACCATTGGAATGGGTGATATTGTCGGGGCACTCTCGTCTGAGAACCTCAATTGGGCGGATTTTCATACCCTACTCCTTCACATCTTGGAGAAAAAGATTGGGCATATCAGTTCCGCTGAAATCATGCGGAACTATACGAAAAATCGCTTCAGCATAGTCGGGGACATAGCCCCAAGAGATCTGGTTGAGATTGACAGAATGTTTTTCGGGATTCTTCCTGGATATTTTTCGGCGGTAGAGTTGTCGCCGGTAAATCCAATAGGGGCAAATGCTACGCTAACCACACTGGACCCGAAAGTGGTGTTGTCGACAATAAGAAATGTGGAAGTGGTGGGCGATCCAAGTATGGCATTGGCTATCGAATGTGCTTATCGACGGAGATCGAAAAGTTCTAGCCAAGAAAATCCGGAAGTACATCTGGCGACGAGTCATCGCGTTCTCCGGCTTCAGAATTTTCCCAAAGATTCTGAACTAACTCCGCACTTCAGGGCCTTTGCTCTTACCTCGTCGGCAAGAGACACGACTGGATTCAACAAATTTGAACTGACTTCTTTGTTAGTTCATCTCGAAATCTGGTTAAATTTTCTGATGCAGTCAGCGAGTCTGGGATACGGGACACGAAACATTTCTGTCGCCCTGTCACACATTGGGATTGTGGAAGAACTCATTTCTGAAGGCCGCATTAGCAGGGAGGAAGTAGTGCGTGGCGGGAAAGGCGGGACATTTAACCTGCTCAGTGCTTGCTCAATTGATCTACCGAATCAGATTGATCACGCTGGAGAAATTCCTGACAAGTATTCGGGACTGGAAACTTACATAAGAGAGTTGCAATTCACCGAAAGGCAGATTATCGATTCTCTTAGGAGTAAGTACCCGCATGTGCATTTTTACTTCGATTTGGCGAGATCCTCTGGGCTCGGATATTACTCGGGACTTTGTTACAGACTGGCGGCACAAAATGTTGCTGGTGGTAGATACCCACTGGCTGGAGGAGGAGCTTGCGATTGGACAAAGAAGTTGCTTAACAATGGAAAGGAGCACCTTATCGCCGGGGGTTTCGGAACGGAGCTGTTCAGCCGACTCTTTAAAGAGACCCAACAAAGTCTCTGAAAACAAAAAGGCCCCCATGCATATGCGGGGGCCTATTTTTTACAGAACGATTTTGACGATATCTCCTATGTCGGCGTTGATTTCACTTGCTCCGTCCTGGCGCACTTTTCCAATCTCTGGCAACCCGAGTGAGCTACCGGGGTACAAAACCCACTCCCCGGTCTCCCTGCTCATCATTCTCTTGACATAAACTGCAGAGAAAGAGTTTCCAACAATCTCAATCGTCACCCTATCGCCCTCGTTCAACTTGGGCAAAACGCTCTTGAATTTGATCAGGCCAAAGTCGTCGATATGCAGTATCGTTCCTTCTGGTATATCCAACTTAACCAAACCGCCGGAGTCAAATTTGCTTCCAATCAAGCCAAGCAGTCCACCAAAAGCAATTTGTGTGGCGGCGGGAGCGTGGACATATTTCCCCCCAAATGGGAAGAAGCCGGGATCGTGGATCTCATACAGTTCTTCTATCCCAAAATCCCGAAGAAACCAGTCGAACACTCCCGTGTTTGCGCCCAAGAAATAGAACCTTTTGGTTTTAGTTTTACCAGTTAGACGAACGGGGCGCTCCTTTAGGGGATTTAGGATCACCGAAAATATTGTATCTTCCGGGTAGGCTTCTGCCATTAGCCGCAAGACGAAGCTCCCATTTATTAACGAAAAGGGCTTGACTGGAACCACTGGTTCAATTTCTAACTCGACATTATTCCCCAATTTGTTTAGTTGCGACAAGACAGTCCCGCGTAATTCGTTGTATGCGATATCTACACAGTCAGTGATGAATACGATTCGCTTCTTCATATTTGTTCCTTTAATTCAAGAGTTTCATGTCAAAACTGAGAGCACTCTCAGCGAACTAAGCTAGCGTTGATACTAAATGTTTTTTAGATGAAGTCAACAACCCGTCAGATCATTGTCTTTTCCCCGTTTTCGATGACAATCGCCTGAGAATTATCTACTCTTTCTACCTTAGTTTTGTTTCTATTTTCGAATGATTTTATTTCTTCCTCAAGGATAGAAGAATAATGCGGAAAAATAATTAGATCTACTACATTGAAGCCAGAAAAATCAGTAAGACCAACTTCGTTTTTGTCAGCGTGAATCTCGTTGGCTATTTTGATTGATGGTCCAACGATAAGACTACCGGCACTAACTCCAATATATACACCACCCTTTTCTAGCAATAATTTTATGTCTTTATCAAAACTTACCTGCCTAGCAAATTTCATAAGTTTAAAAGTGTTGCCGCCGCATACATATATAGTGTCATAGGAGGAAAAATCTCCAGGCCCCTGATTTTCAAAATCATAAAAGTTTACCGTCTCAAAACCAGTCGACTTTAGTTGGGAGAGAGCCAATTGAGAATATTGATTTCCTTCTTTCCCAAGAGAAGCCGTGGTAATAATTATTGCCTTTTTAAGATCCCTTGAATCTTTGATTTCCACGAATTTGTCATAGACACTTTTGCTAGAGAGCCCGGTAGATGTGAGGAGAATTGTTCCTGGCTGGTTCATATATTTTGGTTAGAGTTCCCTTGATTATTTCCCATGCTACATCCTTAGGAAGAAAAAAACAAATAATATCTAAATGCTATTTTCTTTGGTTTTCCATCGGGGAAATCTTCAATGGAAAGATTGTTGTGATATTTCGTAAGGTTATAATCCTTTATTAAATTCGCGGAGTTCATAATCCGCCCAGAGGGATTCGCACCCCCGACCGTCTGCTTAAGAGGCAGCTGCTCTAC
>JBBTRZ010000011.1:0-11471 GCA_038064935.1 Patescibacteria group bacterium | reverse complement strand
AGTGATATGATTTAAAAACTGATTTCGGTAACACTTAATTATTGTCTAATAAGACACCCCACCCTGCCCTCCCCGAAGGGGAGGGTGAAATTCCCCTCTCCTCTGGGGAGGGGCTAGGGGGTGGGGTTATTTAAACCGAGAATTGAAATGGTCGATTGATTCCAGTATAATTCCCTCAATGGATCATTCGTCGCTTTCTATCCAACCCCTCAAATGGAATCAGGTGCTGAAATTTTTGCTTCTTCGTGAACAGATTGAGGCCGAGACGGAGCACTTGGCCTTGGCGGGTGATGATCGTAAAAGTGAGTCAACCTTATTTGCGATCGGCCGAATGTTTGCCAATCGCAAATGCTTGGTGACACTGGTGGCTCAAGACGGTAACGAGTTTGTCGGTTATATTTCCGTCTCTTTCGCCCGCTTTCGCAAGATGAAGGCCAACGCTTATCTCATCCTCTCGGTGCGGTCGAATTATCGCGGCCAAGGAATCGGGACGAAGCTCATGCGCGCGGCCGAGGACTTAGCCCGCGCGCGGGCGATCCGTCGCCTCGAACTCGAAGTCTTCGCCAAGAATGTCGGCGCCCACAAACTTTTCAAACGCCTCGGCTACGAAGAAGAAGGCCGCAAACGGCAAGTGGGTCAGATACATAATGGTTTCGACGATCTTGTCTTGATGGCAAAATTTTTATAAATATTCGGGTGCATTCGTAGTTAACCAATCAAAGAGTTGGCGCATGATGAAAACCCCGCCAATAGTGTTCTCTCGCCGGCCTTGTTCCATAACCACAGCGAAGGCAAAACGAGGTTGTCCATACGGGAAAAATCCAATCACCCAAGAATTGACATCGCCCTTAATTCCGCCGAGTTCGGCTGTGCCAGTTTTAGCCGCCACAGCAACATTTGAGATATTTAATCCTTTAGCCGTACCCTCCAAGACCGCGAGGCGCAGGCCTTCGCGGATGATTTGGAAGGAGTCGGGAGAAATTTGGTCAGCGAGGGTGCGCGAAGGAGTTTGAATCGGGGTGGTGCTCGCGGCGAGGATGGTTGGCGTGACGAGCGTGCCACTAGTCGCAATCGCTCCCGCCACTCGAGCCATCTGAAGCGGCGTGACCAGTACTCCGTATTGACCAATCGCCGTGTGATAAGTGTCACCGATTCGCCAGATCGGATCGTCGGGAAAATTCTTCGCCTTCCACTCCGGTGTCGGGATATTACCCACGGCCTCCTGCGACCAATTGATACCGGTCGCGCTCCCTAAGCCAAAGAGTCGCGCATATTTATTAATATTGACAATCCCGAGACCCCGCTGATCTTCGAACCCGCCGCCGATTTCATAGAAATAGACATTCGAGGAGACGGCGAGCGCTCGGCGCATATTGAGTAAGCCATGAGCTTTCCAATCAGGGAAAATCGAGGGTTGATCGGGGACAAAGGGATTGGGTAAGGTGAGCGCCCCGGTACTTAAAATTTCAGCGGCCGGATCGATAATTTTCTCATTGAGGGCGCCGACCGCGATGATCGGCTTGATAATTGACCCGGGGGTATATAGACCGGCGACGGCGCGGTTCAGGAAGGGTTTATTCGGATCATTAAGTAGCTGGTTAATTTGCTCACGATCAGCGCCGCGCGTAATGAGGTTAGAATCATATTCTGGATAACTCACGAGCGCCACCAGTTCACCCGTCTTCACATCGAGCAGGACCGCGGCCCCGCCGGAGAAAGCCCGATCCGCGGCCAAGGATTGAATCGAATTATAGAGTTTCTCCTGGAGACGAGCGTCAATCGCGAGCGTGAGATTCTCCCCCACGCGCGGTGACCGTGATAAGTACTCGGACTTAATGGCACCCGTGACATCCACTTCTTCAATCCGAATTCCCGTCTCGCCCCGCAGAGCGTCGTTGAAAACTCTCTCGACCCCGTCCTTGCCAATTAATTCTCGGGGATCGAAATTGGACGGTCCACCCGCGGGCTCGCTCGAAAGTCCGAGATAGCCGAGGACACTGCCGGTCCCCGGTGTCGTGCGATAAGTGCGTTCGGGGTTGTTCCAAGCCAATTCGACCCCATGCCGATCGTAGATCACGCCGCGGGGAGGAAAAATCGGCGTTTGACGGAGTGTGTTGCGCTCACTTCTCTCGGCGAGCGTCGCGCCCTGGCTAATTTCTAAATTAAAAATTTTCCCGATAAAAATAATTAGAATGAGAGCAAAGGCCCCGGTCAGGAGATAGAGAATCTGTTTGGCAATCGGTTTTTCCATCTGGCCCTCGAACTGCTGGGTATTGAATAGGGGGAGATTGTGAGAATCGAGAAAAATCTCGTCCGGGTCAATGATCGGTAATCCCTTTTTTATTTTCGGTAAACGCATTTTAAGATTTTAAGACTGAATGAAAAAACGATTGGCGAGAAAGCGAAAGCCGACCATCGCCCCCGCGGTGAGAAAAGTGGCGGGGTAAGCTAGCCCCAGAAATTGGGTGAGTGGCGTACCATAAGCCAGATCAGCGACCACAGCGGGAAAAAGCAATTCATAACCACTACCGAACCGTCCCAACGCGATGAGAACCAGCAGACCGCTCCCCCACCACGGGGCGTAAGCGACAGAGAAAAGCAGAGTGACAGTTATAATCAACCTACGGCGCATACATTTCTACCCAAGTTAATTGCGAAATGTTGACCGGACTCCGAAGAAAGATTTCTTGGAAGGAATCACCGGCCGCGCGCTCGATCTCACTTACGACCGCGATGACAAATTCATGCCCCGCCGCCACGATCGTCACCTCGTCCCCCGCCGCGGCGGGGAGATCCCGCGGCAAAAGACCAACGAAGTTGCCCGCCCCGCGGCCGGTTAATTCAATCGGGATGTGATTCTCTCCAAGATTGCCCGAGATCCGTTCGCCGGTTGTGGAGTAGAGGCGCATTTGAGCCGTAGCCGAATATATTTCGGTCAGTTCCCCGAGGGCCACTGTCCCCTCAACTGTTACCACCGCTCCCGCGGTCAGGTGTCCCTTGACTTCCTCATTAAGGGACCCCAGATCAATTATCGCCAACCCGAGTGGAAATTGCGCGCCGCGGGAAGCGACCCGGCCGATAGTCAGAGGCGGCGGGTCTGGCGCACGACTTACGAGCGCGCGTAAAGTAATGTTCTCTTGTCGCAAGCCAGCTTGTGCTAGGAGCGCCGCTCTCTGCTCCGCGACGAGATTTCGCAGCTGGGCATTCTCGTTGGCCAAATGAATCTTGCTAGAAAACACGCCGCCGAGATCGGTCTCGACTCGTCTCGCCCCCCGACCGATGGTCCAGAGCGGACTTAAAATTCGCAAACTGGCGTCGGCCGCTAAATGGCGAATACTTCCTCGGCTTAAGCCGAGAAGTATTGCCAAAAGCAAAATCAAACCACCAAAGGCGCGGAAGCGTTTCGGTCGGCCGGGAATTTTAACTGGGTGGTAAGCGATCATCGTCAGCGACTAGAATATCACGATGTTCCTCGAGACGCTCAAGAATAATGCCAGCGCCGCGGACAACCGCAGTGAGCGGATCAGCGGCAATGGTAATCGGGATTTTAAGTTCGTAGAGAAGGAGTTGATCCAGCCCCTTAAGCAAAGCGCCGCCGCCAACCAAGGTGAGTCCTTTGTGTATAATATCCGAGATCACTTCCGGCGGCGTCGTCTCCAGCACCTCCTTGATGGATTCAACGAGGTTAGAAACCGAGACCGCGATCGCTTCTTGAATATCGGAGTCGGTAATGATTACCTCTTTGGGGAGGCCAGTCACCAGATCACGGCCGCGGATCGTCGCCTCGAGCGGTTCGGGCTGTTTCCACACGGCGCCGATCGCCATCTTGACTTCCTCGGCCGTCTTCTCGCCGAGCAAAATTTTGAATTCATCTCGGACATAAGAAATAATATCTTTATTGAAACGGTCGCCGGCGATTCGCAAATTTTTCGATTGGACAATACCGTTCAACGAAATCACCGCGATGTCAGTGGTCCCGCCGCCGATATCGACGATCATTGACCCGACCGGATCATGGATGGGCAAGCGAATACCGATCGCCGCGGCCATCGGTTCTTCAACCACATGAACTTCCCGCGCGCCGGCATTCTTCGCCGCGTCGCGGACGGCGCGGATCTCGACATTGGTAATGCCCGACGGCACGCCCACCACCACCCGCGGCCGGAAAAATTTCCGTGGTCCCAATTGCCCCACTCGCTTGATGAAGTAGGCGAGCATCTCTTCCGTGACCTCAAAGTTAGAAATCACGCCGTCAATGAGTGGCTGGACGATTTCGAGATGCGCCGGCGTGCGGCCGATCATCTGTTTGGCGTCATTGCCGATCGCCACGATCCGACCGGTTTTCTGATTGACGGCGACAATCGAGGGTTCGACAATCACAATCCCGTGGCCTTTGACATAAATCAGCGTGTTGGCGGTCCCCAGATCAATCCCAATGTCATGGGAGAAAGCGGCAAAAAAACGCTTCAGCCAATTCAACGAAGGAAGGCGCATAAATTCTGCGAAGTGACCAGACTAATTTTCTCGTCAATTCTTGATTTCATTTCCACCACATTTTTAGCCACAGTCTTGGAACTCACCACTAAGCGATGTGGCAAACCTAGGATATCCGCTTCGGCGAGTTTGACGCCAGGACTAAGCGGTCGCTCGTCCCAGAGCACTTCAACTTGAGCGGCGATTAAAAGATCATAAACCTGTTGCGCCTGACTCATCACCGCCGGCGACTTGTCACTCCCCAAACTAAGGAGATGCGCGCGGAAGGGAGCAACGGCGAGGGGCCAAGCGAGGCCGCGAGCGTCGGCCGTCACTTCGACGATCGCGCCCATGAGACGACTAATGCCCAAACCATAGCAACCCATTAGAACCCTTTGCGGCGCGCCGGCTTCATCACGGTAATTCAATTCAAACGGACGACTAAATTTGTCACCGAGTTTGAAAATGTTGCCCACCTCAATTCCGGTCGCCACTTCTCTGGCCGTTTCCCCACACTCCGGACAAACAGGATGTTGGCCGATAATTTCGTCGTTAATCGCTAAACGGCATTTGGCGCAAATATGAATCTGATCCTCACCCGCCGGGGTCAAGGTTTGAAATTCGTGGGAAAAGGCGGAGAAAGTGCCGCCCCCCGCCAATGCTTTGATCGTCTGCTCGCCAATCCCCGCTTGTTTAAAAATTTCTTGGTAACTCTCACCGACTGCTTGGTAAAACTTATCGAGATCCGCTTCATCGCGGTGAAAAGAGTAAAGATCTTTCATGATAAACTCCCGGCCGCGCAAGAGTCCCGACTTCGCGCGTAATTCCATCCGAAATTTGGTTTGGAATTGATAAGTTGAAAAGGGCAGATCTTGATAAGAATTAGTGTGGCCCGCGACGAGTGGTGTCACGATCTCTTCGTGCGTTGGGCCGAGGGCCACTTCGCGGTCACTCCCATCTTTAATTTTATAAAGATCGGTCATTGTCGCCCAGCGGCCGGTTCGCTCCCAATTCTCTTTCGGGTGCAGCGCCGACATCAATATTTCCTGGCTACCGAGCTGGTTCATCGCGCCGCGGACAAGGCTTTCAATCTTCTTGATTACCCGCAAACCGAGCGGCAAATAAGAATAAACCCCGGCCATCTCTTTATGGATATAACCCGCGCGCGTGAGCCAAATCGCGTTCTTCGCCATCTCATCGCGGGGTACCTCCCGCACAGTCTTAGTAAAAAGTTCCGATTGCCTCATATTTGCCATCTTACGGCAAAAAGGTGAGGCGGTCAAAAAGGCTGAATTCAATATCGCCCGGGGGAAGCGAGGGCGGGGAAACGGGTTTTGGCTATTGTCCAAGAAATAAAAACGACAACACCGGCGAGGACAAAGCCGCCAAGAATATCACCGGGCCAATGAACGCCCGCCGCGACGCGCGCCAAACTGATGACGATAGCTCCCGTCGCCACGAAGCCGGCCAAACGCGGATGGAAGGGATGGAGCGCGAAAGTAAGCGCGAAGAAAAAACTGGCATGCCCCGACGGGAAAGCTAAACCGTCCGCCGTGAAAAGCGGTTCAATATTTGTCAGCGCTAAAGTCGGTCGCGGCCAAGCCAGAGATATTTTCAAAATATGCGCAATGAGCCAAGTGACGGCCGGCGCTGAAATTATAAAAGCCAAGCGACGAACGCTGTCGCGGGCATGATAATCTCGAGACGCCAAAATTATCGCCCCGACAATTGCTAAGACCCCGACTATCACCGGCAGCCGAGTGGCGCAAAAAATAATTAATTGATCTAATCCAGCCGAGCGATGGGCCAAACTATAAACAACGGCAAATAAACTTTCGTTCATAATTTATCTTTTAAGCGTATTCATTATACCCCAACTTGAGAGAGAAGCGTCTTAATGGTTTTCAGAGCGATGGTGATGTCGAGCCAGAGACTGCGATTCTTAATGTAATAGAGATCGTAAGAGAGCTTCTCGCGGGTCTGGTCAAGCGCAAGACGAAAGTGCGGATGACTCGCCTGATAAATTTGGGCCCAACCAGAGAGACCGGGGGTAATGAGATGACGCGCTTGGTAGTAAGAAATCTGTTGGTTGTAAACAGCCACATATTCCGGCCGCTCTGGCCGCGGCCCAATTAAAGACTGTTGACCCATGACGACACTCCAGAGTTGGGGTAATTCATCGAGGCGGGTGCGACGCAAAAAGTGGCCGACCGGCGTCACTTGGCGCTCCGACAAATTCGCTTCAGTCGTCATGCTCCGGAATTTGGCGATTTGGAAAATTCGCCCGCCACGGCCAACTCGTTCTTCACGATAAAAAATCGGCCCGCGGTCACCCCACCAAATCGCGAGCGTAATTAGCGGATAAAGCGGTAAGGAGACCAGAGCGAAAACGAGGCCAGTGACAAAATCCATCAGTCGTTTGAAGAGTCGGTAAGTCAAACCGGCATCATACTCGATGTAGTCGAGGAACCATTGCTCACTGATCACCGTGAGCGGAATCCGACCAAATACTTCCTCATAGAGTCGGTGGACACTCACCACTTCGACCCCCGCAACCATGAGACGATAACAGGCCGCGGCTTCCGGCGGCGTCCGGTGGTCATAGAAATTGAGGACGAGCGTCGAGATGAGCTGGGGTTCGAGCGTCGCGAGCGATCCGGAGTGGTTGACGAGCGAGATTTGATATTTTTGATTCCGCGCTAATTCCCGCTTTAACTCTTCCACCTCCGACCCGCGGCAGTGGAAAAGATAATTTTCGACCCGGCCGCGGCGCAGTGAACGACTCCCATACCGCCGCCAAATGAAGACGAGGCCGAGTGATAAAAATAGATCAATAAAGAGGGTTACCTTAGGCGTGATACTGAAAAACGGCACATAGTAGAAGAAAACGATCGTCAGCAAACTGCCAGCTAACTGCGCATTAATCACCGTCTCGGCTAGCCGACTGTCGAAGCTAGATGATTGCCGACCGTAAAGGTCGGCGATAAAAAAGACGATCACCCAAATCAGAAAAACGAAACCAAAGGGGTAGAGATGGGAGAGGAAAGCGGCCCCCGACGGGAAAGTCCAATAACGCAAGAGGAGTGTCAGCCATAGAGCCAGTGTGTAAGCCGCCAAATCGCCGAGAAGAAGAAGTAACGCCTGCTGTGTGCCGTACCGCCGAATCATAATTAATGGCCTAATCGTACTACGAAATGACAATTTATGCTATAGTCGGACGATGTCGAAACAGAAACTTCTGTTTGTCATCACCAAGGGCAAGTGGGGCGGGGCCCAGCGCTATGTCTACGATCTGGCGACCAATTTGCCCAAAAAATCTTTTGCCGTCGTAGTCGCGACGGGCGAAGGCGCGCTTCTCCCCGCCCGGCTCACGGAAATGGGTATCCGGACAATTACCCTCTCGAGCTTAAAACGCGATGTTGAAGTGAATGATGATATTTCTTCTTTTTTCGCCCTGCTCCGACTCTTCCGAACTGAAAAACCCAACATCATCCACTTGAATAGTTCTAAGGCCGGCGGGATAGGGGCTTTGGCCGGGCGTCTCGCGGGTGTGCCAAAAATTATCTTCACCGCGCACGGCTTCACCTTCAATGAGAGTCGGCCGGGGTGGCAAAAATTGCTGATTAAATTCCTAAGTTGGATCACTATTTTGCTGTGTCATCAAGTCATTGTTATCAATCGGCGTGAATACGCGCAGATTAAAAATTGGCCGGGAGTTAAAAACAAAATTGTCTTGATCTATAACGGGATTAAGTCCATCAACTTTTTGCCCCAGCCGGAAGCGCGCGACGAATTGCAAAAACTATGCCCCAAGTTGGCAGAGATTAACCGGCCCGAGACGATTTGGGTGGGCACAATTGCCGAATTGCATCGAAACAAAGGTCTAGATTATCTCGTTGCGGCCTACCCCCAAGCCGTCATTATCGGCGAGGGCGAGGAGAGGAAAAATCTGACCGGCCACGCTTATCTAGTCGGCGCCGTGCCGGAAGCCACGCGGTGTCTTAAGGCCTTCGACATCTTCGTCCTGCCGTCGCGCAAGGAGGGCCTGCCCTACTCGATTATGGAAGCTGGTTTGGCCGGACTACCCGTCATTGCGAGCTCGGTCGGCGGCATTCCGGAAATTATTACCAGCATGGAATCCGGCATTCTCATCAAACCCGATCGGCCAAACGAGATCACCAGCGCCATTCAATTCCTCCTCACCCACCGTGACAAGATGACGCAATTCGGCCAAGCCCTAAAAAAACGAGTCACTAAAGACTTCTCCACTACCCGTATGGTCAAACAAACTACGGCCGTATACAATGAAGCTAATGAGACTAAAAACTAATCCACTGCAAGCTAAAAGCTACCTGCCCGACGGCAAGGCGGGTAACCTAAAAGCTACCCATGGCTTCACCCTCATCGAACTCCTCGTGGTCATCGCCATCATCTCACTCCTCTCCAGCATCATCCTCGCCTCGCTCGGTGCCGCCCGCTCCAAAGCCCGCGACTCGAAGAGAATTCAAGATTTAAGACAAGTCCAAAACGCGTTAGAGTTGTATAAAGCGGATAATGGCCGGTACCCTGATGATTCCTCAACACTCGATGTTCCCCTGGGCTTGGGAGGCACGGGAATGGACTGCTGGGATTGCGCCGATGGTTCCGTGGGTGTTGGAGAATATTTTAGAGATTCAACTCGATTAGGCCCCCTATCGAGCTACCTAAATCCCCGACCGTCCGATCCATCGGCCCCACTAAACGGTTTTGGTGATGGTGATGCTAGGGGATATTGGTATAAATCTGACCCAAATGGTCAAGATTATAAAGTTTTGATTTATAATACTATTGAAAATACAAACGCCATACCACAAAACATGATTGACACTTATATAGATCCATTTGGTGATCCGGATACAATTCTAGTTAGAGATAATTCAATGTCAATTTGGTCATCAGACTGGTCTAAAACATGGGAAACATTCACATGTGAGTTTTCTGGAGGATTTGGTTCCTGTTAATAAACTACACCCCGCCTAAGAATTCGTTGTGGATATCGTCGCGATGAAAGGGGTTGGAATAGCGACGCATGCCGAGGAGAATGCCGAGGCCGATGAATTCAGCGAGCAAATGCGAACCGCCGTAACTGGTGAAGGGTAAAGTGAGGCCAGTGACCGGCAAGAGGCCGATATTCATCCCAACATTGACGGTGAAGTGGCTCATAAGGAAAATGGCCAAGCCAACGCCAAAAAGAATTTCGAAATTAGTGGCGCCGAACATCGCGATCTTCACAATTCGCCAAATGACAATACTAAACAAAGTAAAGAAAATAATCACGCCGACAAACCCCCATTCTTCGGCGAAAGCAGCGAAAATAAAATCGGTCTGATATTCGGGCAGGAAGCGCAAGCGGGATTGCGTGCCGAAACCGATCCCCTTCCCCATCAATTGACCCGAACCAACCGCGATCGTTGATTGAAAAGCGTTATAACCCGCGCCTTGAATGTCGGCGAGAGGATGGATAAAAGAGATAATTCGATTCTTCTGATTGCCGGTGAAGACCGCAAGCCACAAGATGCCGAAGACGAGCAGAGCGCCACCGATCACGAATAGGAGATGCCGTTTGGAGACGCCCGAGACGATAATCATCCCGAGCCAAATAATAAAAATAATTAAGGCCCCGCCGAAATCAGGTTGGAAAAGTATAAGCAGAAAAGGCAGCAGGGCGTAGAGGCCGGAAACTAAAATATGTTGGAGGTGGGCAATCGCAATGTGCCGTCGCGAAAAGTATTTGGCTAAAATGAAAATGAGAGAGAGCTTCACGAAATCCGCCGGCTGGAAGGAGACGACGCCGAAAGAGAACCAGCCCTTGGCTCCCCGCACCGCTTCGCCAAAAAGAAGTAGGGCGAGAAGGAAAACGAGAAGGATGACATAAACCGCGACCACGACACTGCTCCGACGGAGAAACCGAAAATCGAGAAGAGACAGCGCAAGACAAATAGTTAAACCCAAAATAAGCCAGACAATCTGGCGGCCGAAGAAATAGTTCGGCGTGACGAAAGAATCCATGGTAAGAAGTCCTACTGCCCCTAAAGTGAGCGCCGAGAGGAGAAGCAACCAATCAACTTGTCTAAAGAGCCGAGGGAGTGGCCACATGAGGATAAAATTCGGTGAAGGTGGGAGTGAGAGCGAACGGCCGGGGCCAATTGAAACTTATCTCCTTCGTCTCATTGGGTCCCAATTGCTCGACAAAAGTGCTGTTGACCGCAAAAGCATTGTGCTCGGCATCCGAGAGGAGAACGGCCACCTCAATTTGCGCCACCGGTTTTAGCGAATTATTGGTGAGGCGAGCATTCAGAAGCGGCGCCGGGGTCGCGGTAAAATTATCTTCCGTCACAGTGATCGCGGGGGAGGTCGAGGTTGAACGCTCGAAGCGGGCGCTACCCGTAAGCTCGAGATAAGCGCGGGCTGGAACCCGCCGCCCGACATTAATATCGGGGGCGAAAATTGGCAAGGCCTCACCCGGCCAGAGCGAGACTTCTCCCCTCACGCCATTGATCAGTACATTTTTATCATCCACAAACTTTATTTCATAAGGTAAGCGGACGGCTCGAAGATCGACATTCGGATTACTGACGAACGCGGCGAGATCGTAGGCCTCGGCCCCGAGCGGCAAGACGCGGGCCCAAGCGGCGCGGATGGGGATGGCTTCATTCGGACAAACCGCAAGACACCCGCCACCGCAGTCGGTCCCCAATTCATCTTGATTACGACGACCGTCATCACAAGTCGCCCGTGGCCAGAAATAAAAAGCGGCCAGAGAGGCCATGAGAATCAGCACGACAAAAAAACCAAAGAAGTAGGTCAACTGTCGTCTGGTACTCCAAGAGGCCATAATTTTGGGCAACTACCGATACAGTATATCAAACACTCGGTTCTGGCGGCTAGCTACTCTCCCGTTGCCAGTACCATCGCCACTACGGTGCTTAACGGCCGAGTTCGGAATGAGATCGGGTGTG
>JBBTRZ010000010.1:0-37750 GCA_038064935.1 Patescibacteria group bacterium | reverse complement strand
CTATTTATTGTCTAACCGTGGACCGCTTGGTAACAGTTTCAAGTGGCTAAAGGGGAAGGTTGTAAAAAGGGGCGGGGGAGACTAGAATGCGTAGGTGAATAACACTAATCATGACATCTTGGTCGCTAAAGGTTGTCACGGGGCCAGGAAGTTGAAAGGAACAATCGTTGTCAAGGGCTCGAAGAATGACGCTCTCCAGGCGCTCGCGGCCTCTCTCCTTTTCGGCTCGCCGTTGACACTCACCAATGTCCCAGCGATTGAAGACATTGCTCGACTGGGAAATTTACTCACCGCCCTCGGGGTGGCAATTACCGAGGATAAAAAATTGGGCAAAAAATCCTTAACTCTCGATACGAGCCAACTTCATAGCGCCACTCTCGACGATGATATCGCTAAGAAATTGCGCGCCTCGATCATTCTCACCGGCCCCTTGCTTGCCCGACGGGGTGAAGCGCATTTCCCCCACCCGGGCGGTTGCGTGATCGGCGAAAGGCCGATTGATCTCTTCCTCGACGGCTTCGCTAAGTTGGGTGCCTCGATCACCATCCGCAATGGCCGATATCATCTCACGGCGCCTCGCGACGGGTTGCGGGGCGCGGAAATTTTTTTCCGTAATCAGACAGTTACCGGGACGGAGTGTTTTATGCTCACGGCGGTTCTCACCAAGGGTCAAACCGTTTTGAAAAATTGCGCGCTCGAACCCGAGATCGAAAGTTTGGGAAAATTCTTGGTCCGAGAAGGGGCGAGGATTAGGGGACTTGGCACCACGACCATCACAATCGACGGCGGTCCTCTACTCAAATCACTTCGGCCGAGTTATGAAATAATTCCTGACCGGATCGAGGCCGGGAGTTTCTTAATTCTCGGCGCCCTGCTTATGCGCGAACTTACCATCACTCGCTGCGAACCGGGCCATCTCGACGCCGTGATTGCGTTTCTCCGTTCGGCTGGGGCAACAATTAAGATTGAGCCGCGGCAAATAATTATTCGCGCCACGCCGCGCCAATCATACCGAGCGCTACCGCTTACGACCCACGAATACCCGGGTTTCCCCACCGATCTTCAAGCGCTCATGGCTGTCTTCCTGACTCAAGCGACGGGCGAGAGTCGCATTTTCGAAACTATCTTTGAGGGGCGATTAGGGTATCTCGAGACGCTCGCGCGAATGGGAGCAGAAGTCCACATCCACAATCAGCATCAAGCGACCGTGGGGGGTCCCACGCTCCTTACCGGCCGGGAAGTGACCAGCCCTGATCTGCGCGCCGGCCTCGCCTATCTTATCGCCGGCCTCGTGGCTAAGGCCGAGACAATCATTCATAATGTCCACTGCATCGATCGTGGTTATGAAAAGATCGATGAGCGGCTCGCGATGCTCGGGTTTAATATCAAACGCCATCATTCGCCATGAACTTCTTCGTCACTAAATTAGGAATTGACCTCGGTACGGCCAACACCTTGGTCTTCATGCCCGGGCGGGGGATTGTCTTGAGCGAGCCGTCGGTCGTCGCAATTTCCCAAATTGACAATCGCGTGCTCGCGGTGGGGAGTGAAGCCAAAGATATGATTGGCAAGACGCCCGACAGTATCATTGCCTATCGGCCGATGCGCGACGGCGTGATTGCGGACTATCGCGTGACCGAGACGATGCTAAAATATTATATTAATAAAGCGCTCGGGCGTTGGAACCTCTTCCGGCCGGAGGTGATGATCTCGGTGCCGGCCGGCGTCACCTCCACCGAACGGCGAGCGGTGATCGAGGCGGCGATTAAGGCCGGGGCCAAAAATGCTTATGTGGTCAAGGAACCGATTCTTGCGGCCTTGGGCGCCGGCGTCCCAATTCATGAAGCGCGTGGGCACATGATTGTGGACATCGGCGGCGGCACGACCGATGTGGCGGTGATCTCGCTCGGGGGTATTGTCGCTTCGACCTCGGTTAAATATGCCGGCAATAAGATTGATCAGGCGATCGCGGATTATATTAAAAAGGCCTTTAGTTTGGCGATCGGTGATCGGACGGCCGAGGAAGTGAAGATTGAGATCGGCTCGGCCATTCCGATCGAAAATGAGTTGGTCTACACCATTAAGGGCCGCGATTTCATGAGCGGCCTGCCGCGGTTTGCTGAAATTAAAACCAATGAGATTGTCCGAGCGATTGACGGGGAACTCAAAGAAATTATTCGAGCGATCAAAACCGTTTTCCAAGACACGCCGCCCGAACTTTCGGCGGACATCATTGATCATGGAATTATTATGACCGGCGGTTCTTCGATGCTCCGCAATCTGCCGGAGCTGGTTTATCGGCGCACCGGTGTCAAAGCCATTCTCGCCGATGAAGCGCTCTTCTGCGTCGCCAAGGGCACCGGCATTGCCCTCGAACACCTCTCGGTTTACAAACGCACGATTCTTTCTAAACGCTAATTTTTGCAAAAGAAAAACCCCCATCGCCATAGCGGGGGTTCAACCATTACTCGCTGATCTCATTGGGTTAGTTGGCTAGACTTTCCCTAAATCAGAGAGTTTCCACTTGTAATACATCCTTGATCCAATCGTTGGCAGCATAAATCAGCACAGGGCTGTGACTGTATCGATTGGTAGACATAACACTTCCCAGTGGAATTCATGGCGTTACTCGGAAGCATACAGAATAAGGTAGGGGGTTGGTGCTTTTGGGCCAAAGACAGAAAACCCTAACCTGTTCATTTTGGAACGCCCAGTGTTTCGTGACTGAGCACCACGCTGGCTTTTTTGGAGCTACCGATCCTTACCCTCTTCTGCAACTACTTAATTTTCAAGTCTACCCACCAGTATACACAAACCATAAATATTGTCAAGCGTTTGTAGATGATTTTGTGGGTAAATTGATAGAATATGGCTTATAATAATGTTTTTTAGCGATGGTTAAAATATTTGATTTCCTTAAAATTGAACTGGTTGCTAGAATGGACGCAATATGCCAACAACACCAGTGATTGTGCGGTTTGCGCCGAGTCCGACGGGGCCGCTCCATGTCGGTAGCGCTAGAACCGCGCTGTTTAATTATTTATTTGCCAAGCAAATGGGTGGTAAAATTATTTTGCGTTTCGAAGACACTGACCGCGAACGATCTAACTCCGAGTTTGAGGCGGATATTCTCGAAAGTCTCAAGTGGCTCGAGCTCGATTTTGACGAAATTTACCGCCAATCGGAGCGGACGGCAATTTATCGTGAAGCGTTGGAGAAATTAATTTCGGCTGGCACGGCTTATATTTCTAAAGAAGACATTAATAATACCAACAACGACAAGACGAAGAGGGGAGAGGTGATTCGCCTGCGCAATCCGGGGCAGAGAATTATTTTCCAAGATCTGATTCGGGGTGAGATCAGTTTTGATACCACCGAGCTCGGTGACTTCGTCATCGCCAAGAGTCTCGACGAGCCACTCTACCACTTCGCGGTCGTGGTGGACGATTGGCAGATGGGGGTGACCCATGTGATTCGCGGCGAAGATCACATCTCCAACACGCCGCGACAAATCTTGATCCAAGAGGCGCTTAAAGTGCTGCGGCCAATCTACGCTCACATCCCGCTTATCCTTGCGCCCGATCGATCTAAATTATCAAAAAGACATGGCGCAGTGAGCGTTACCGAATATCGCGGTCAAGGATTTCTACCCGACGCACTCCTAAATTATCTGGCTTTGCTCGGTTGGAACCCCGGCACGGATCAAGAAATATTTTCTAGGTCAGAATTAATCAAACAATTTTCACTCGACCGTATTCAAAAAGGGGGGGCAATTTTCAATCTTGAGAAACTTAACTGGCTAAACCGCGAATACTTGCGCCGGGTACCGGAATCAATCTGGGACGACATTTTTCCCAACGATTGGCCGTCAGCACTCCGCGCCAAAGTAACGCCAATTATCCGCGAGCGCGTCTCGACTTTGACCGAAGGCCACACCCTAATTGAAAGCGGTGAATATGATTATTTTCTAGCCCCGCCAATCGTGGATAAAAATTTATTGAAGGCCCCAACCACCTTAAGCAAGACTATCACCTTGCTAGAATCTATCCCCGGCGCCGATTTCCAAAGCCAAATAATCAAATCGGTGCTTATGCCTTACGCTGATGAGGCGGGTCGAGCGGCGGTTCTCTCCACCATGCGCGTAGTTTTAACCGGGAAGGAGCGATCGCCGGATCCCTTCACCCTAGCCGAGATTCTAGGCCAAGCCGAAACGCTGGCGCGTTTGCGAAAAATTTTTCATGATTCGCAATAGTAGGGGAGTGACCATATTATTTTTGGTCGCGACACTTGCGTTTATCGCCGCGTTCGGCACGGCGAATTCTGCCACGGTCGAAGAACTGCGCTCCCGCATTGGCGACCATACTAACGAGATCAAGCGGTTGGAAGTCGAGATCGAGGGCTTCAGGCGAGAGCTCTCGGCGACGGTGAAAACGGCCTCGGGGCTAGAAGGCGAGATCAAGCGACTTGAGACGACTCGCAAGAAATTCGCGGCTGATATTCAAGTGACCGAGAATAAGATTGAACGCGCCCGACTCGAGATCGAGAAGATCGCCCTCGAGATCGGGCGTAAAAATCAGACGGTGAGTGATCGGCGAATCGCCTTGGGCGAGAGTCTGCGGCAGTGGCGTGATCGCGACCACGAATCCTTGTTTGAGATCATGCTTGGATTTTCCCACCTCGCCGATTTCTGGAATGAGCTTGACCGGTCGGCGGTCCTCCAGGGTCAGGTCCAGAGCGACATCTCCAGTCTCCGTTCCCTGCGAGATGAGCTGGAAGTCTCGAAGTCGGCGACCGAGAAGGAGCAACTCGAACTCAACCGTCTGCGGCTGCGACTCGCCGATCAGAAAGTGTTGGCCGAAGAGAACAAGACCGAGAAGGATCGCTTGCTTAAATTAACAAAGAATAAAGAAGCCAATTATCGAACCCTTCTGACCTCGACGGAGGCCAAGAAGGAAGCGTTCGAGCGGGAACTCTTTGATTTCGAGTCACAATTAAGAATTATTATTGATCCTAAGAGCATCCCGCCAGCCGGGAAGGGAATCCTTGCCTGGCCACTCGATAATATTTTTATCACCCAACGCTTCGGCAAAACGGTTGATGCCAAGCGACTCTATGTCTCGGGGACGCACAATGGTGTTGACTTTCGGGCCGCTCTTGGCACACCGGTCAAAGCCACTCTCACTGGGGTAATTACCGCTGTGGGAGATACCGATCGCGCTTGCCCTGGCGCTTCATACGGTAAGTGGGTGCTCATGAAGCACGCGAACGGCTTGAGCACTGTCTACGGCCACCTCTCACTGATTAAGGCCGTGGCCGGGGCCACGATCGCAACGGGCGAAGTGATTGCCTATAGCGGCAACTCCGGTTACTCAACCGGTCCGCATTTACATTTGGGAGTGGTCGCGACTCAAGGGGTGAAGGTCGGCGAATATGCTTTCAAATCTTGTACCGGGGCTAAAATCAACATGCCTCTCATCAGTGTCGATGCCTACCTTGATCCCCTGATCTATTTATGATAAATTTGCCAGTATGATTAAGTTTATTCTATTAATTGTCATCGTGGTCGCGGCTCTAATCTACTTTGACATTGACTTGCGACCCATTATTGACAAAATAGTGTCGGTGTTTCAAAACTAGACAAGGGGAGGGAAGTATGCTAGGTTTGGCTTGGGTGTTTGGGGTGATTAGATTAGGTTGACCAAATACCCTTATATTACAAAGCTAATTTGACAGGTTAGGCATTACTGCCTGACCTGTTTTGCTACTTAAATTATGAACTTCAACACTATTGGTCTAACCGGCTTGACGGCTCTGTCTCAACTAGCTTCTTTGGCCACTGGAGCCGTGGGTGGCACGGTCAATCCCCCGAGCGCAAATTTTGCCACCCAACCGGCGGTGGTGGAAATGCGCGGCTATACCGTCTCCGAGCTCATTAAGGAGTCCAGCGCCCATTACGGCGTGGATGGGACCGCGGCGCTCGAAATTGCCCGGTGTGAGAGTCGTCTCCAGCAATACCATCCCGATGGGTCATTAGTGCGTGGTCGGAAAAATCGGAGCGATGTCGGTGTCTTCCAGATTAATGAGAAATATCACTTAGAACAGAGTCGCACGGTTGGCTTCGATATTTACACGGCCGAAGGGAATATCGGCTACGCCATGTGGCTCATGGCCCGCGACGGCGATCGGCCTTGGCACTGGAGCGAAAAATGCTGGGGTGTATAAAAATCAACTGGGTCAGGACGGAAAAGGTATATTGTGCGACCCAATCTAAATAATTAAACCCTTCCACTCCCCGACCTTGACAGGATTTAGTATTCGTGTATACTGGCTGGTAGAAGTTGAGGGCTCAAGATACATGAATGTATTAAGTTTCCTGGCTAACGAGGTGCAAGCTTGGAAATGAGCCCCCAATTTGTCCCTCCTCCTTCTGCCCTATAACCCGTATAGGCCGGAAGCAAGCAAGGGATTGGTGGCACGCGGGTGTTGTCTTGTTGATTCATCCGCCACCAGATGAATTGACCGTTGTGGTGAAAATGGAAAAGGTCGGGCATCGAACGCTAGACCATCTAAACCCCAACGATTACTGAAGCTACTGAAACGATCGATTCGATGCCGGGTTTGCTTCTTACCCGTTACAACTGGAAGCTACAAGGGTCAAAATTCCCAGACCCCCAAAGAAACGCTCCGCTGTCGGGGTAGACAAGGTGCGTGGGTTACCCTGGAATCACTTACGTGGTTTCAGGGTTTTTTATTTCAACCCCGGGCAGTTGGCGGCGGGGGTATATCCCCTACTTAACGCTTCTTCTTTGGAAGCGAACCACACTTTATTTTCTTCTTTAATCCGCGAGGCACCACCACACCACGGGTAGTGATACTTCGTGCCGTTTTTCGAACCAACCAAGGTTCCGGCAGATTTAGCTTCGATAGTTTCAGAAGCTTCTTTAGGTGAAGCCGTGACCGAAGTTCCTGAAGCTGTTGTCGAAGTTGTCTGCTCAATCATGACCGGTACCTTCGCCTCCTCAATCCGCGTATAACGCCCGAGGCCGAAACCGAGCGTCCCAATGAGGACGAGGTTAAGTGGCAGAATCACGGGCTTGATTTTATTTAAGCGTTCAGTTATGCTCATGGTCTATGGCCCATCGTAAAGCTGGCGGTACCGCGCGGAATTTGCGCGACTCCAATCCCAAATATCTGGGGGTGAAGCTTCCTCACGGTGCCCTCGCGAAGCCCGGCGCAATTATTATCCGCCAACGCGGGACTTACTTCACGGTGGGGAAAAATGTCGGGCTTGGCAAGGATCATACGATTTTTGCTTTAACCAACGGCACCGTTAATTTTAAAACGAAGCGAAAAACTAATTACGACTCTAGCCAGCGATTGGTGAAGCAGGTGAGCGTTTCTTAGCCATCGCCTTTTTGATTGCCGTGGCGTCGGCTTCCGGTTCGACGATGAGCTGGAAGCTGGTTTTTGTCTCGCCGTGACTCACGGGAATGGTGTGCGTTCCCAACTCTTTGATCGGGCGTGGCAATGCGATCCAATCAGATTCGAGATCAAAATTAGTTTGCGACCGCAGAGCTTTGATCAAATCATTAGCATCAAGTCCGTCGAAGAGGTGACCCAAATCATTAGCCCGCCTCGTAAGTCGGATTGTGACCTTCTCCAGTTCGCTAGCTTCTTTAGCTAATCGTTCACGTTTCTCGATCAGGGCCGCTTCCCTCCCCTGCCGTTTGAAATCAGCTTGGGCTAAAGTTATTTTCGTCGCCATTGCTCCCAACCCGCGCGCTAAAATGAAGTTCCGGGCGTAACCCGGCTTAACTTCTTTCACTTCGTATTGTCGCCCCAGCTTTGGCACATCTTTAAGTAAGATAACTTTCATCCCGCTAATATACCCTATCCCCTCTCCGCGATCAAGTTATTTTTTGTGCTTTAGAAAGTCAATGGCGCGGGTAAGGACGGGATCATCGGCCTTAGTTTTGTCATTATTGCGGTCGGCAGTGTTGGGTGTACTGGTCGCTGCCTTGACGACGATATCAGGTTCAAGACCATTATCCACGAGCGACCGGTGTTTGGGTGTGAGCCATTTAGCTACCGTTACTTTAAGCGAACTATTTTTAGTCACCGGGATCAATTCTTGCACCGACCCCTTACCGAAACTCTTCTCTCCGATCAAGGTGGCGAGGCCGTGTTCCGAGAGCGCGCCGGCGAGTATCTCGGAGGCCGAAGCGCTACCCCCATCAATTAGAATGGCAAGCTTTAATTTATCAGTGAAAACATTATAACCATAGCTGCGATAGATTTTATCTTCTTCATCATTGCCACGGCGTTCAATCACGACCGGCTCCCCGGACGGTAAAAACCAAGAAGCCATGTCGACCGCCGACTCGAGCAGTCCCCCGGGATCGCCGCGCAGATCAATAATTAGTTTGTCACTCTTCGTAGCGATGAATTCGCGGAGGGCGGAGCGGAAAGCTTTTGACGCGTTGGAATTAAAGTTATAGAGCTGAATGATAAACACCCCGTCTTGTTTCTTGGTCTCAAGCGTCGGGATCGAAATTTTCGCCCGGGTCACGGTGATCGGCCGATCCGGTTCATCAGCCCGACGAATCGTGATCGTCACCTCGCTCCCGACCGGACCACGGATGAGCTTGACCGCTTCGACGAGTGACAAGCCGCTCGTCTCCGTCTCATCAATTTTTATAATTTGATCACCGGACTTGAACCCAGCCTGTTTCGCCGGGGTGTCTTTGAGCGCGGTGACGACCGTCAAGTTATGATCACGCACATCAATTTCGAGACCCACGCCGCCGAAATTACCACTGATATTCTCTTCAAAACCTTTCTTCTCTTCCGGCGGCAAGAAGGTAGTGTAAGGATCACCGAGGGCGGCGGTCATCCCGCTAATCGCCCCCCAAATGCGCTTTTCGGTAAGGTCGGTTACGGTCGAAGTGCTCGAGTGCGTATCAATGAATTTATCATCAAGTATTTGCCAGGCCTTCCAGAAGGGTGCCAGGTTGATGGCGGCGGCATCACCCGTAACGATCGTTGCGCCGGCGGCCACCGAAGATCGGAGCGACCCGGCAATTAAACCGCCGCCGAAAGCGACGACGAGAAGGAGTGGAAAGATGAATCCAATTACTAAATGTTTAATGGGGCGGGACATAAAGTAAAACTTAAGAAGATTATTGCACCTTGCTCGCTTGCGGTCAACGAGAGCGGGCGATATACTGGGGGACAAGTTCATATGCTCACGCGTCGCGAATATAAGGGAGTGACTTGGATTGATTTGGAATCGCCAAACGAAGAGGAACTTACCGCGGTCGCTGGCGAATATAAAATTCACCCGCTCGTCATCGGCGAGCTCACTAATCCCTCACTCCGATCCAAAGTTGATCGCTATAGCGATTTCATTTATTTGATTCTTCACTTCCCGGTCTGTCAAATCTGTTATGGTAAAAGACCCGCTTCGACGCGAGGCGAGTCCAATAATAATAATTCCGATACCGAAGAGATCGATTTCATTATCGGACATAATTTTCTAATCACCACCCATTATCAACCGATCACCGGATTAAGCGAATTCGGCAGCGTCTTCCACCCTAACCAATTGGAGAATCGAGGTAAAAGTAAGACTCATGCTGGCCTCTTGTTTTACCATCTAATCCGTCAACTCTACAGCGACTTAGTTCCCGGCCTCGATTATATTAATGGCATTTTGAAACAAGCCGAGAAGAAAGTATTTGCCGACGAGGAACGGGCGATGGTTAAACTGCTCGCCGAGGTTAATCGCAATCTGCTTGACTGCCGTTGGGCGCTCAAGCATCACCGCGAGGTGTTGGCTTCCCTGCAAATAGTCGGTCAAGAATTTTTCGACGACAATTTCCGCTATTATCTTGAGGCCGTGACCGGTGAGTATAATCGGATTTGGTCCCTCCTCGAAAGTAACCACGAGACCTTCATTGATCTGCGAGAGACCAACGAATCCCTCCTCTCAATTAAGACCAACGAAACCATGAAGGTTTTTACCGTCATGGCCTTCATCTTTTTCCCTCTCACGCTGATCACTCAATTCTTCGGCATGAATATGTCGTTGCCTTTCGCCGCGTCGCCACAGAGTTATTATTTTGTCATCGCGCTCATGTTGGCGACCCTCTTTGGGATGCTCGTCTTGGCTAAATATCGCCGATGGCTCTGACTTTATACAATACGGCGACGCGACAAAAAGAAAAATTTGAACCATTAAAACCGGAGCGGGTTAGTTTTTACACTTGTGGCCCGACCGTCTACGCGCCGGCCCACATTGGTAATTTACGCACTTTCGTGACGAGCGACTTGTGTCGTCGGACACTCAAGTGGAACGGCTATGAAGTCAGGGCGGTGATGAATGTGACCGATGTGGATGATAAGACAATCAAGGGCAGTGAAGTAGCCGGGGTGACGCTCGCCGATTTCACGAAACAACATGAGAAAGTTTTTCTGGCTGATCTTAAGCGCTTGAATGTTGAGTTGCCCGATGCCATCCCTCACGCCACCGAATATATTCCGGCGATGGTCGCGATGATCGAGATGTTAATCAGCCGCGGCGCGGCTTATGCGGCGACGGATGGTATTTATTTTAAAATTAGTTCCTTCCCGCGCTACGGGGCATTGGCCAAACTTATGACCGACCGAGAAATTAAAAGCCGAATTGATAATGACGAGTATGACAAGGAAAACGCGGCCGATTTCGCTTTGTGGAAATTTGAACCGGCCGAGGCCGAGGTGGCTTGGGATGCGCCCTTCGGGCGCGGTCGGCCCGGTTGGCATATCGAATGCTCGGCCATGATTCGTGCCACCCTCGGCGACACGATTGATATTCACTTGGGCGGCACGGATTTAATTTTTCCTCATCATGAAAATGAAATTGCTCAATCGGAGAGTGTGACTGGCGCGCCGCTCGCGCGTTTTTGGCTTCATTCGGCGTTCGTCAATGTGGCTGAAAATAAAATGTCCAAGTCGCTGAATAATATTCTGACCCTTAAAAATCTTGCCGAGAAAAATTTCTCCCCGCTCGCTTATCGTTATCTTCTTCTCACGGCTCATTATCGCTCTTTGCTCAACTTCACTTGGGAGAGTTTGGGCGGCGCGGCGGCGGCTGACCAAAAACTCCGCCAACGCGTGATTGATCTAGTCCAACCTTCGATGTCGAGCCAGGAGGGCCAGTTGCTTACCGATTACCTAAATAAATTTACCGAGGCGATAAACGACGATCTTAATTTACCCGTGGCTGTCTCTATTATCTGGCAACTTCTCGATGATCACTCCCCGGCCCCAAATGATGTTCTCGCCACTCTGCTTGAGTTTGATAAAGTACTGGGACTTGATCTGATTTCGGCCACCCAACCACTTGAGATTCCACCCGAGGTTATTCAACTCCTCGCTCGTCGCGAAGCGGCTCGAGTCGCTCACGATTTTGTCAGCGCAGACAAAATCCGCCAACAAATCAAAAATCTTGGCTATTCGATTGACGACACCGAAACTGGAGCAAAGTTGAAGAAATTCTAGTTAATTTTTGTCCCCCAACCATCCCCTTTTGATTAACTCAAGGGGCTTTTGCCACTTCGGGTCTGTGCTACAATCAGAAGCTATGGCTACAACCAACAGCGCGCCGTTTATAAAAACTCCACTCCGCGTCCCACCGCAGGATCTCTCGGCCGAGCAAGCCTTGCTTGGCTCGATTATGGTGAAGCCGGCTGGCCTAAATGAAGTGGTCACGATGATTAAACCCAATGACTTCTACGCCGAAAAACACCATCGTATTTATCAGGCCATGCTCAAACTTTTTGACAAAAGCGAGCCGATTGATCTCGTCTCCATGACCTCGGCGCTTAAGAATGCCAAACAATTGGAATCAATCGGCGGCGCGGCTTACCTCGCCGAGATGGTGAATACTGTTCCGTCAGCGAGCAATTTGGGATTTTACGCCGCTTTGGTGCGGAAAAAAGCCCAGCTTCGCAATTTGATCGAGTCGGCCGAACACATTTCTCAATTGGGTTACGATGAAAGTCAGGATATTGATAATGTTTTTGAGTCGGCGGAAAAAGCGATCCTCGGCCTCATTAATTTTTCCAAAAAAAGTTTTATCACTCTTAAAGACAGTTTGGCCGAGGCCTGGGAACGCTTCGAACGATTGCATAAAACCGGCGACACGCTCCGCGGCATACCGACCGGATTCAAACAACTTGATGATAAATTGGCCGGTTTGCAAAAATCTGATTTAATTATTCTCGCCGCCCGACCGTCTATGGGCAAGACTTCGCTCGCCCTCGATATCGCCCGCCATGTGGCTAAACAACAAATGCCCGTTTGCGTTTTTTCGCTCGAAATGAGCTCTCAACAATTAGTTGATCGTCTGATCGCCGCCGAAAGTCATGTGGATTCTTGGAAACTCCGCACGGGACGACTGTCCGCTGATGACGAATTCTCACGGATCCGCGATGCCCTCGACTCATTATCGAAAGCGCCGCTCTTCATTGACGATGATGCCGGGAACAACATTACAAAAATGAAATCGGTCGCTCGCCGATTGAAAGCCGAACATAATTTGGGATTGGTGGTGGTTGATTATCTTCAACTAATGGTTCCCCGCCGTGACAGCGATTCTTTAGTCCAGCAAGTCACCGAGATTTCGCGGTCACTCAAAGGCTTGGCGCGCGAACTTGATATTCCGGTTTTGGCCTTATCACAGTTAAATCGAGCCGTCGAGCAACGCGGCGGGCGACCGCGACTCTCCGATCTCCGAGATTCTGGCTCAATCGAACAGGATGCCGATGTCGTGATGTTTATTCACCGGCCGGATAAATATGACGAGGCCTCCGACAAGAAGAATATCGCTGAGATTATGATTGAGAAACATCGCAATGGCCCGACCGGCTCGATTGAACTTTATTTTGATGAACAGCGAGTGAGCTTCACCAGTGTTGATAAGAATGATTTTGGCGCGTTTAGTTAATTTATTTTAAAAAATTTTGGTTTGATCCAATGGCTCACAATATCGTTGATCGCTTAACCGAGACTTTCCGCCGTTTTCCGGGGATCGGACCACGGCAGGCGCGCCGTTTTGTCTATCATTTGCTTCGTGAAGGGCAAAATCAAATTGATCGTCTAACCGCAGAACTCCATGAATTAGGTAAAGCGGTGGCTCAATGCCAGCAATGTTTCCGTTTCTATTCCGCTCCCGTCCGACCAGAGTCGGGTGGGCCAGCCAAAACTTGCGATCTTTGCCAGGATCTGGAACGAGATAATAGTCTCCTCATGGTGGTGGAGAAAGACGCCGACTTGGAAGCCGTGCGCCAGTCGGACACTTATAACGGGCACTTCTTCGTCTTAGGCGGCCTTATCCCTATTTTAGAGAAGGAGCCACAGTTGAAAGTCCGACTCCGAGAACTCACGGCGGCCGTAACTAAACGAATGGCTGACAATTCCCCGCGTAAAATTAAGGAAATGATTATCGCCTTGGCCGTTAATCCCGAGGGCGATCACACCATCGAATTTCTCAAGCAAACACTAAAACAATTTACCGACGAGGGTTTACACTTAACCGTCTTAGGCCGCGGCCTCTCGACCGGCACGGAGCTCGAATACTCCGATACTGATACCCTCAAAAACGCCTTAGCGAATCGGTCCTAGAATATCCTTGTTTTGAGTCCTTTTTTCCGCTATTGACAAATAGCCATCACTTATGCTAAGCTAGGAACAGGTAGTTTTTTGATTTTGGCTGTAATTGTCGCGTTGGCAGTAACAGCAAACGTTTGTCCACTCGTTTCAAAACAGGACAGGTATGGCGATAACCTTAACGCCAGAAAGAGTTCCCATGCTTGCAGACCTTCGTATCGGAAATGACAACGACGCCCACGTCATTAAGGTCAAGGTGGAAGGTTGGAATAGGCCGAGACAGGTTCTCGTCAGTGCCCAATTTACCGCTTGTCAGATCATGTGCTGTTTCTGTGAGACTTGTGAATCAAGGGTTAAACAGATTACACATCGTCTGAACAGTGAGGGGCTTGGACACCTAGTATCTGTCCTTGGGGGTTGGATCTTCCTGCCAAACGGCCTGCCGAACCACCAGGGTAAAAATGCCCTGGAAACTATCGGCAAAGTGATCGGCCTAAAGGTGGAGGAGGTTGAATAGTGGTATCGCCACTGGGTTCGAGAGTTAACCATTAAAACTCTCTCCGAATCGAGATGTGTATCTCGACTGATGATTCCAAAAGGATGAATCGGAAGTTCTTTTAAACCAAAGACGTTTAAGCAATCGTCTTAAAACAGCTTAGGTATGGCGATAACCTTAACGCCAAAGGAGTTTGTAATGAAGAAGATTGAGATTGAGAAGTTGCTTCAATTCTGGGGCGTCTTGGCTTTTCTCATCCGCGATACGGAACTGACGGCAGACGGGATCAAGATGTTGATAGAGTTGCGCGGAGAGATTGACCGCGGTATCTTCCGAGATGAATTTACCGCGGAGTACCTCCGTGAACTCCATCAGGCGGTCCATTCGGACAAACTCACAGACTTTGACATAGTCCAAGATCTTGTGGAAACAGTATTCAAAGACTTGTGTCGTCACTTGCGTATACCGCGAGCTCGGGCAGTTTTCACCAAGCTCCGGGAGATGGTTGATGCGGAGGAAAAAGTTCTTTTTATCCGTCAGGTCAATGTGAGATACTTGGACAACGGTACCAAGGGTTGCGCTGTTGTAACCTTGGTAGTCCATGACTACGAGAAATTCCAAGCATTTTTGCAAGATAAGGACGATGCTGTGGAGTGTGTGCGTTACTCGGATGCAACGATCTAGCAGGAAAGCAATACAGAGTTCGGAAGGACGACTTCGTACTGAAACCTCATCAAGACTCGATCGTGCGAAAGCACGCTCGAGTCTTTTTTATTTAATCGAGGTTATCTTAACCTTCATATACGGCTGGCGGTGGCCGCGCTTCACGCGGTAGCGGACTTTAGGTTTATATTTAATGACGGTCACTTTCTTAGCACGCCCAACAGCGATCACTTCAGCCGTGACCGCGACGCCAGTGATGGTCGGAGTGCCTAAAATTGTCTTCTCGCCATCGTCTGTCAAAAGGACTTCTTTGAAAGTCACTTCTTCTCCAACAGCGGGCAAAGCGGGCTCGCCTCGCTGTGGCTTCGTCGAAGCAAGCAATTTCTCGATCGTCAAAACATCGCCATCGGCGACTTTATATTGTTTCCCTCCCGTTTTAATCACCGCAAATTTCATGTTCTTAATCCTACCCTATTCTCCCGCTCCCGCCCACTTGACAATGCAAGCTGCTCATGTCGGCGATTCGTGCCGGCGGCTTTTTTTTATTTTCCATTCCAATGTTGTTGAAAAAAATCTTGAGGCGTGGTGATAATGGTTGGAAGAGAAAACTTCTTTAATTTTGGTGTCATGAAATCCTTGCGATCCAGGGTAACCAAAAAATCAACTTCGCTACCTAATGCGCCAGCCAATATTGGAGCATCTTCTAAATTTATTAAATTCCCAATCTTTCTAACAAAATCTGGTTTGGGATTAGGGATAATATTAATTTTACTCCATTCCAACAGTAAATTTATTTTATCGATAGTAGAGACATACTTACGGGCAAACGCCTCGCGCACTTCATCTTGAACATACTGATTAATGTAAGCGATTAAATGGTGGTCTCGACATTCGCGACATAAACGAAAAGAGCCGCCCGTTGAAGAAAGAGTGGCGGCAATGATAACACTTGAATCGAGAAAAACTTTGACCGGCGACGACTCAATCATTTAACCAAAGACGGATACGACTGGCGGAATAATTCCTTGCGCACCCTTTTAGCCAAGGGCTTTAATTTTTTCCAAATCAAATAATCACGATCGGGAGCAACTTCTTCCCACCCCAATCGATAACGACGCAAAACAGTGGCAATCTCCCGTCGCGCTTGCAAAATAGGTTTTTCGATAGTAGTAAGCATGCCCCCCATCCTACCCTACAATCCCCTCCCCGCCCACTTGACAATTAAATTAGGCGTGGCTTTTTTCTTGCCAAAATGATTTAGAAAAGTTAGAGTTATTTTTATGACCGACAACATTGGGCCGCGATATGTGGTGAAGGTTTATAATCATGAATTTGGTGTTCACGGTATTTTAGTAATTGACAATACTAAACTCGGACCCGGCAAAGGCGGAATTCGTATGACGCCGACCGTGAGTGAAGAAGAAGTGGCGCGATTAGCCCGGGCGATGACTTATAAGAATGCTCTCGCCGGCATTCCCTTCGGTGGAGCTAAAGCCGGCATCGTTTTCGATCCTAAAACATCAGATGCCGTGACGAAGAAAAAAGTAGTTGAATGGTTTGCCCGCGAACTCAAACCCTTCCTCCCTAAGCTCTACATCGCCGGTCCGGACATCAATATGACTGAAAAAGAGATGGCCATTTTCGTTCGGGCGGTGAACGACCGTCAAGCCGCGACCGGTAAACCCGCGCGCTTAGGCGGCCTGCCTCATGAATTAGGTTCCACCGGTTACGGCGTCGCCGAGGCGGTCAAACTTGCGCTCACCCACCGCGGTTTGCCACTCCCTGGCGCGCGAGTGGCGGTTGAAGGCTTCGGCAATGTGGGAGTTTTCGCCGCGCGATTTCTCACCGAGGCCGGTTTGAAAATTGTGGCCGTCTCCGATTCGAAGGGTACCATTTACAATCAAAATGGTCTGCCGTGGAAAGAATTGCTGGGGGTGAAAAAGGCGAAGGGATCGGTGATTAACTTTTTGAATAGTGAAAAATTAAGTAATGACCAGATTTTCACTTTGCCGGTTGATGTGCTTATTCCCGCCGCTTTGCCGGATGTGATTAATGCAACGAACACCGATGAAGTCAACGCGTCGGTAATTGTCGAAGGCGCGAATATTGCTGTTACTCCCGAAGCCGAAACTAAACTAATCAAGCGCGGCGTTCTCATTATTCCCGACATTGTGGCGAACGCCGGTGGAGTCATCTCTTCCTACGCCGAACATCGCGGTTATACGGCCGAAAAAATGTTTGAGTTGGTCAAACAAAAAATTACCAAAAGCGTCACCGCCGTTCTCACCGAGTCGAAAAAAACTGGCGATTCTCCACGCGCCGTGGCGCTCAAAGTAGCGGAACGAAAGTTGCTTTAAAACATTGCTTTTCAAAAAGAAGTTAGGTAGTGTTATTGTAACCATTTGATCTTTGAAAGGAGAGGTGGATGAACCAACCAAGAAAACTAAGAATTGGTCCCAAAAAATTAGAGCTACGGGAAAAAGAAATAGAGAAAAAACTAAATAATATAAGTTACCCTCTCGGGGAATTTTCTCTCCCCACCATTTGCCGTGTGACAGGGAGATGGTCAGGAGACATCTATTCTTTTGGGGATAACCGGGATGGCAACGGGGTAGAATACGAAGAAGAAGATTATGCTCATTTTCTTAGCAAGGTACAGACTCTGGAGGATTTGCGTCAAGGTTTGAAAGAATTAAGTCCTTTTGCTGACGACGCTTTGGCTGTAGCCGAAACTATGGATGATGCAGATTTTGTCGAATTCAAACTCACTCTAGCCCACGAAAAGCGAATGTTGGTGGATCATGTTGGTGAAAGTAGACTTCCTCGCAGATACTTGAGTTTGGTTTTACCAACTTGTCTTCTAAAAGCTGGCCCCGTGGCGCAAGAATTCAATGTTTCTATCGGCGTAGCGATGTTGCGATTGGTTCAAGAAGGCATAGACATATTCCCCCGCCAATGTATTTGCTAACCGAAGGGCTTGATTCCCCAACTACCGCTGTCTCCTGATGGCGGTTTTTTTATAAACTCGGTTTGCGGAAACTTTTCTTGAATTGTGTTTTTTGGGAGCGGAACCACGACGGCGTGCGGTACGCCGGCCGACCATCTTGCTTCCCTGTCTTGTCGTAATTTTTCATTTTTTAATTTATAGTTAATCTCCGTCTTCGGCATCCGGTTTCTCGATCGTGATCGCTTCAATGCCCGGACTCGCGCCGACAATCCGCGTCACATCTTTATCCACTTTTTTGAGTTCACGGTAAGCGGCGTTGTAATGACCGACGCTCGTCCCGAGAGCATTGCCCAATTTCGTCATATAGGCCTCGTAGGAACCTAGATGTCGTCCCAAATCTTCCACTCGCGCTCGGATTTCTTTAGCCGATTCTTCAATTTGAAGCGCTTTCAATCCCTGCAGAACCGTCTGGAGATAAGCGAGGAAGGAAGTCGGCGAGACAATGATAACATGTTTTTCTTTGAAAGCGTACTCGATCAGGTCGCGGGTATTGATTTTAACCGTGCCGACTTGGGCCACGAGCAAATCGTAATAAATCGCTTCGTGCGGGATAAACATGAAGGCAAAATCCATCGTCCGCTCGGTGGGCTTCACATATTTTGCCGTCTCGTCAATTCTATTTTTTAAATCGGCCTTAAACAGTTTTTCTAACCGCTCTCGCTCGGCTGGATTTTTTTCTTCTGCTAACCGATTATAATTATCCAGCGAAAACTTAGAATCAATCGGAATAATTTTATCTTTGACGAACACCACCGCATCCACAATCGTGCCGTCGGCGAATGGGTATTGCATCTGATAACTGCCGGTCGGGAGAACATTTTTTAACAAGGTTTCGAGATAATACTCACCCAAAATCCCGCGCTGTTTCGGATTCTTGAGAATATCCTGGAGCGACTGGAGTTGGTCAGCGAAAGAGACCACTTGTTTATTCGTCTCGTCGAGTTTGGTCAAGCGCTCGGTCACATCGCGCACAATTTTGTTGGTTTCCCCAAATTGCTTTTCGAGTGATTGATGGACGGTGCGATTAGATTCCACTAGCCGCGCGTCGAGCACGCGCGAGAGTTCAGTATTGGTCCGCGCCAACTCATTCAACTGATTTTGGATTAGGAGCAAACTCTGATTGCCCATCCCATCATTCCCCTCCCCTTTACTCCGTATCAGCCGTCGCGTGACGACAATTCCCACGCCAATTCCAACAACCGCAACAATTGCGAGGGTGATAAAAGAAAAAGAATCAGCCATGACTCGAGTTTAACATATTATGGTCACAAGTTACTAAATTTTTTACTTCATAAATTCGTAAAAAATGTAAGTACTTGTCGACCTCGCCTCGGCTTTTCGCCTGCTGGCGAAATAGGCCTGCGGCTTCAAAAAGCTAAAAAAGTGAAGCAGTTCACTTTATTCTTAACGCTTTTTGACCCCACCGGGAATCGAACCCGGATTGCCGCCTTGAGAAGGCGATGTCCTAACCGTTAGACGATAGGGCCTCAATTTCCACCGCCTTCAGCTTACTCGCCTTGCCCAATCGAAGCAAGTCGTCGGGCAGGTAGCTTTTAGTAAATTCTGGCAATCAAAATAAGGGTATTTCAACGAGTCCTAAACGCTTGACTTTTCACATTGATAGTGATTTAATGGAACTGAATCTAGGATGTGTGTCCTAGCCGATGAAGGCGAAAGCTGGAAACGGATAAGTTCTTTTGACATTCAATTTTGAAAGGATGAGTCATGTCCAAGAAAAACCGGCAACATGGTTCTGGAGACAAGAAAATTAGGGATCAAATTGCCGAACAGAGGCAATCCGCCACATTTTGGAGAGACCACATTAATGGCTTGTATAATGAGGGATTAGTTAGTGATTGGGCTCTACAGAAACTTATCAATCTTGGTGTCACCAAGGCGGATAATCTTGGTCATCAAGTGGGGAAAATCAGGCCGGGCTATCCTGGGCGTTATGATGTGTATTATTCGATTTCAATGGAGGGGGTTACCGAAGCTGAGCGCTTTCTCCTTTCCGCTCTGTCGGTAGATGAAATAATTATTTTAGAGCGCGATGTTCGGGTTAAGGAAACTGGATTTAATCCCAACGATCCCGATGAGCTCGCAGAGTTCTATCGAATAAGACGAATGCCGCCAGATGAGATCAAGCGAGAACTCGAGTATCTCGAATCTCTTCTCGCCAGTTAACACCTACATCCCAAATCAGGTCGCCGATGGTAAGGCACCTGTCCGCCGCGGGTGGAAAAAATTACCAGGGACACATCGCGTGTCCCTTTTTCTTTTTTCAAAAAAATTTTTACTAGATGATTAAGTCGGTGGTTCTTTTTAGAACCTTAGATTTCGGGAGTTTATTTACCTCACAACCAAAGAAAGAATTGCATCGAGATTAAGGGTAACCCTTGACGGGGAAAAAATTAAGGACAATACGAAATGATTGATGAAACGATACCCCATGATGAGGATTCGTCCGACGACCAAATTCCTATTCGTAAAGATGAAGTTGGGTCGTGCATTGTTGAAGGTATGTTGTTCAAATTTTCTGCAGTATCATTAATTATTATTTTATAATCATTGCAGTTTGATTTATACCAGTAACCCCTTTGATTGCCTGGATATCCCCCCGGTGGAGTTTGTGGATCTGACGGCCGAGGATTTAGATAATTATCTAAAGCACTAAGTCTGCTAGGATCACGCGATGGTGTTGATGGTGTGCAATCCCAGCAATCTCTCATGGCTGTGGAATCAGTTTCCGAAGGATCAACATAAGGACCGGGATATCTTCCAATATCGGCCTTATATAATTCAAGGGCGGTGCGGAGTTGGATCAAATCCTGCACTCGTTTACTGTCGCGGGCTTTGGAACGAGCTCCTTGAAGTGACGCCAAAACAATACTCGACAGGAGTGAAATAATGGCAATGACAACGAGAAGTTCGACAAGTGTGAACCCCCCCTCATCTTAAATTTCATATCTTCATTATAAAATTTAATGAGAAAATATTCAAACAATCAAGTCGGTGGTTAGCACACCATTTTTGAGATCGAGGGGGGGTGATTGGTAAATTTTCTGATAAGTTTCGTCGGGCAGTTTCTCTTCAACTGTAATATAGTAACGGCCGGGCGGAGTGAGCAGGAAGAAGCGGCCGAGCGCGTCGGCCACCACCGCTTTAATCTCTTGATTAACCTCCGGCATGAAAGCCCGAATAATCGCAAAGGGTACGGGCAATCCCGACGCGCGTTTAACACTAATCGCTCGGGCGCCGATTCGATGTTTAAGATACTGTCCTAGAGCCGTGAGCAGATAGAGTGAGAATATGATGATGGAGAACGAGCTCGGGTGAAAAATGAAATTGTAGAGTCCAACCGAGAAACCGATGGTGTAAAGCAGGTTGAGAATTCGTCGCCGTCTGGCTTCGCGGCGCGAGTGAAGGATGAAAAAGCCCCCAGCTTGCTTGGCAAATTCATTCCAGTCGAAGGCGATGGGGTCAAGCGGGATATTGCGATTGACCACCTCATCACTTCGCGTCGTGAGCGATTCGCCGAAATATAAATTGCCATAGAGTTCATCGCGCGTCCGGCCCACTAACTTCTGCGATGGGAATTGATAGTGAGTCTTATTGGCAATAATGTGGTAAGTATCGGCGGGCAGGAAAAAGGCGTAACGCCCGTCGAGGTCGGTAATGGCCGTCCCCTTATCTTCGTCATTTTTTCTCACAATCACATAGGCCGGGTCAAGCGGTCGCTTCGTCACTGAATCGTAGACAACTCCCCACGGCCGCGGCCGGCGACGCAGGGTTAGGGTCTGCCATAAGAGAGTCCAGCCGTGAAGGACAATGAGATAGAGATCGTAAGCCGAGCCGACCCGCTCCGCGAGAGCCAAGCCCTGAATCACGCCGGAAGCCAGACCGATCGTGATCGCGACCGGTGACAAGACTCGCGCCGTGTCCGTGAGCGTATGTCCGATGGCAGTCATCGCAACGCCGTCACTCACCACCAGCCGACCCGTTAAGCGTTTAATCGTTTGATCTTGATAATTGATAATGTAAATGAGGAGTGGATAAATCCCGTTAGGGAAAGTGTTGCCGATACTCGCGGTATAATTCGCGCCGTCAGGCGTCACTTTAAGAATATAGGAACCGAGCGGTCGGCGGGTCGCGGGATCAATAATCGTGAGACCAATCGTCTTCATGGCCTCCGGCAACTTTCCCGCCGGAATGGTGACCGACAGTGGCTTGCGACCAATCACAAAAATATCTTCATCGTCGGTAAAAAACTGTTGTCGTTCCCCGGGCTGATAAAAAGTGAAATCGCCAACTTTCAAGAGAGCCGTGATTGGATCAGTGACCATCACCTCCGGCAAATTAGCAAAGGGATCACTGACTTCACCCGGCGGTTCGTCACCATCGCCACCGGGTCCGGAGCCGTCATCATCACCGTCACCGCCCGGCGGCTCGGCGTCTGGCGGTGGTTCATCATCCGGCGGCAATTCTTCCTCGGCCGGCGTGGTGATATTCGAGACCGCTCCCGAAGAATACTCCCCCGCCGTGTCACGGACGAAAGCGACATAATAATATTGGGTGCTGAAGGTGACGCTAGTATCGAGTGTCGTTTCGCCACTGCCGTCATAGATGAGCTCGCCGTCGGTTGGACCGGTCGGCAAACTGCCAATTCGGCGAACGATACGCACCGCCGCGAAATTAGCAAAACTCGGATTCTGCCACGAGAGACGAACATCTATACCCTCGAGTACGGCGTTGAAACCATTGACATTGGGGATGGTCTCGATCGGTGGATACTCGCAACTGCCGTCGTCCGCCGTGGCCGCCGAATTGTAATTAGTCGCCGCGGCATCGGTGCAACCGGGAATCGGGACTGGATCCGGGTCCGGATCTGGTCCGCCGCCACCCCCGCTACCCGCCGTTACCGACAGATTCACCTGCACCGCATCGGTCGCGGCCACCACATTTTGAATCGCCCAAATACCTAAACTTAAATCAAGCAAAAACAGTAAACAAAAAGCTTGAAGGATTGGTGATCGGCGCGTCATTTGAGGCCTAGGGTATTCTAAGGTTATCGGAACTCATTTAATAATCATAAATGCCGCATCTGACTCATCACAAACCAATGCTTGATTTTGAGAACAAATTTTTAGCCGATAGGAACCAACTGGCACAGACACCCCCGCTTCACTCCCTTGACCCACGGTCCACGAGAAATTAGAACCAGTGATTTGCTTGCCAATTAAATAACTCATTGAGGCTGAAGTGACCGTCGTTTTCATCACCGACACATTAACCGGCCCATTGCCCAACCAACTGATTGCCTGTTTCGCTCCCAACTTCCAATTCTCTCCGCCGTTTGGGGCGAGGACAGTAACTGGCAAGGGCGTGGGCGGGATTGTCTCCGGTGGGGTCACGATGCCAGGGGTAATAGGTGTCGTGCTAGTAGAAGTGACTTCAAAACTAACTGAATCGCTTTGGGCACCATTGGCATACACAGAGATTTCGTATCTTCCAGGAGTGGTCGGCGGTGAATCTTGGAACTGAGGAGGATCATAAAGATAATCTGGAACAATAAAATTTGTGATATTACCACCCAAATTAGATGTTGCTATCTTCGAAAAATAATTTCCTGTTGTTGGATCAGTAAAAGATACCCGAGGAGAAGAGGAAAAATTAGCACCAAAAATAGTAATAGCTGTCCCGACCGGCCCAGATTGAGGAGCAACACCAGATATACTTGGTGGATTAACAATTTGTAATTGGAAAATTTTAGATGACCTACTGTTAGTTTTTAGATTGATAACATCAATAGTTATAGGAGACAAACCCGGTGGTGTATTGATGGGTACAATAAAATTAATACTGACTAACGATGATGTGGAATCTGGAAATAAAAACATATTATCCTCTGGTGAAATCGTTGGCTGCCAAGTTGACGGCAAACTGGTTTCAACCTTAAAGCTCGAGCCACCGCAAGTGCTTGAGTCACCATTATGATAAAAAATATCAGCCCGACCATTTCCACCAGGAACAAATCCATGAGTGGCGGGGGTTGGAAAAAGTTGAGGGATACTGAAAAAAGGAATGGTTGTCGTGGCTCTTACACATTGGGGTTCCGTCATCTCTACATCAAAAGTGATGGACGAATTATTGGCCGCAATAATTGGTCCTAAATTTATGCCGGTGCCGGGGTCAGTAAATCGAGTAGTTGCAGAATTTAAGGTCGCTAAGGAAATATCATTGTACCAAGTTTGTGTTGTTGGCTGCATATCCAATAATCGCGGGAAGTAATCAATAATTTCATTAACAAATAATCCCTGCTGATTGGAAGATACGGCCGGATCATTTAACTTCCTATCAAACCCTACTCCCCTACGATACTCCAAATAAAGAGTGGTGGAGGTAGCGAGTGGCGACTGAACTTTGGCTAATTTTTTACCACTACTGGCTAGTTCAAGGGGGTTAAGTGTATATCGTCCAGAACTATTAATTTGGACAGTTTCACTTGGCGGAATCCAACCTAATAACTCTTTGTAGAAAGAATTAAAATGCAGAGCATGATCTCCCACCCCCATAGTGTCAAAGTAATTACCATATTCTTCATGATGGCAATCGCCTCGTAAAACATTTTCTCCACAATCCCAGCCATTGGCATGAAAAACGCCTAGACTGTGCCCTATTTCATGAGTCAATGTGTGATTCAAATTATTTTTTGAATCAGTAATATCATAAATTTCAACCCAAGCCACCGACATTTTATATTCAATTCCATCTAAATTAAAAAGTATTTTACCCACTTCTGAACAATAGCCGCCTCGGCCAAACAAGAATACCAGGCGATCGTAACTAGACAGATTAGATATACCCCGCAAAATATTTTGGGTTTCTGGATCACCATTGCCTATAAAAACACGATTGCCGCACTCCTCTCCTCCAATTCCATCCCCCCTATTCCTATTTAGCTTATACCACCCTTTCACATCTCCACTAAATGAGACTCGGTTGTAGGAGTTCTCTTTATAAAACTTCTGGAATTGGCTGTTGGGATTTAAAATTAAATCTTGGGCTTGTTGATTAGTGAAAGGCCGCGGGCCGGAGTCTAAGAAATCAATCATAAGAACTAGGGTCTTCTGATCTCCTACGGCCTCCGGCTTCGGCGCGGCGGTGATAATTTGAAATTTGCCGGCTTCGGCCACAATCACTTCTGCCAGTTGGAAACCATCAACTTTCATCACCGCGCCGGAGGCGGAATAGATTGGCTCGGTGGGATAGAGAGCGTACTTTTCGTTGCCGACGACGAGAGAATAAACGAACTCGGAATTCTGGGGCTGCTTGAAATCGTCGATGTGCATCACTTCGAGGCGGCCGGTGAGGGTGGCGGCTTGCTCGAGGTTGGGGCGAAGGTTGGGTAGAATTTTCTGGATGGTCGAGGGTGATAATTTTTGGGTTAGGAAGAGTCGTGGATTATTCTGGGCGAGAGTAAGCATCTCAACTTTTCTCTGAACCAAAAGGGATTTCAATTCGGTGGGAGCGAGCTGATTAATTTTGGTCGTGATTTGATTATTGATCGCCGCGACGAGAGACAGCGAGCGGGAGGCGGCGGCGAGCTTAGCTGAAGCGGCCGTTTCCACTTCGACAATGGGTTGACTAACCGATGACGGTTGCACGGTCGCGGCGAGTTGATCGGTCGGCTGATCGCCAAACAGACGGCCGAGGGGGTTCAAGTTGTGTTCGAGGGTCGAACCGGCAAAGACGGCGTAGAGGAAAATCGGGAGGCCGAGGAGGAAGGTTCCGAGCCAGCGAATTTTGGATGGGGGCATTGGCTTGAATTATAGCACCGATCAAGAACGGCCAATCTGGTTTATCCCCAACTACTCAAATATTTTAATTGACAATAAATGTACAAAAGGTACAATCATCCCATGAAGATTGTCAGCACCACTATCGCGCGACAGCAATTGGGCCGGTTTGTCGCATCTGTCAGGGAAAACAATTTAACCTTAGGTATCGGTCGGCATAATCGACCAGAAGTCCTGATGATAAAATACCCAGATTATTTAAACCGGGAATTGGATGAATGGACTAACTTCGTAGCCAATGCCGGTGGCTTTGATTTCCTTAAAGACGAGCCAGAATTGTATTCTGTTGACGATTTGAAGAAATAGCATGTATAAAAAGTGGGAAATCGTTCTGACCGTCTTCCCCTTCACCGATCTGTCGGGGGAAAAGGTGAGGCCAGCCGTGATATTATCGTCCGAGCTAAAAGATGATGATGTGATTGTGGCGTTTATTTCTTCACAATTAATTTACCGAGATCAAGTTGATATTTTGATCAAAAAATCGTCCCCCGAATTTGAGAAAACTGGTTTGAAGATTGACTCGGTTATCAGATTGCGAAAAATGGCTGCCATAAACAAGAAAATAATTCTCGGCAAATTGGGGCGGGTTGGACCAAATATCCAAAAAGAAGTCGTCGAAAATTTAAAGATCGTTTTCGGCATTACCGACTAAAATTTTATAAATCACCGCGGCGTCGCGGTGACGGTGAGGGTCGAGGTGTAGTTGCCGACGGGTTGGGTTTTGCTCGCGCCGATCTCGGCTTGAAGTTTGACGGTGGTAGCGACCCCGCTCGGCGTGTTGGCGGCGCTACTTTGGGCAATCGTGCGATTGGTGGTGCTAAAACCATCCCAGCACTGATTGACGGCATTACTCGCGCTGACGCCACAACTACTACCATTGTCGAGATAGCGACTCGCCGTATCAGTACCCTCGGGACTGAAACCAAAAGCGGAAAGAGAAGCGGCAACCGACCAACTGTAATCGGGATTGGCACCGCTCGGCGTGTAATCGGTGAAGCTATCGCCGCCTGACACGAGCGCCGGACTACTTCCCGCTTTGATTGCCAAAGTGTAGCCGGCGGAATTATCAGTCGTCACCGTCCAGGCGACGGAACCGCTCGACACGCCAGTACCGGCAATGGCGCTTAAACTTACATCGCTTGGCGCGGTGATCGAGAGGAATGAAGAAACCATTTGTTGATAGCCGGCATTCAAACCATAATTCGAACTGGTGCTAGTGCCGGTTGCCAATTCGCCGGCGGTTGACTCCAAACCGTAATTAGTGGAAGTGGAGAGTCTGCCGCCGAAATTTAAGCTGTCGCTTTGTAAACGATAATTAGTGCTGCTCGCCACTTCCGCCCAAGTGATGTGAGTGGCAGTCGCAAACAAAATCAGGATAAAAATTATTTTCCAAAAGCGTTTAATCACAAAAATTAAAATCAGGCATAGTAGTATTATAATTAATCCAAAAATTATTGGGCTGACGATCACAAAATTGGCTTGGCCAACGGAAGTGGTGTCACCGTAGCCGGGGTTGAGAGCAAGATTCGCTTCATACCAACCGGTTGGGAATCCGCCGGCTAGCGGATCGGTCACACCAATCTCTCGAATTCGCGTGGTGCCGGGCAAGACGAACCACGGATCAATGGCTAGATCAATTTGTCGGCCGGTCAATCGGTTTTTGACTTCAATCAAACCATGAGGATTAACATATATGTTGCCCGTGTTTTGGTAAGTTAAATAGAAAATTGGCATCGTGTTAGAAAATCGAACATGCCGACCAATGAGATCGAAATCTAATAGACTCCCCGCTTCGATCATTTCACCAGACACTCGCAAAAAAATAAGCGGTGCCAAGCGCGTGACCAATTGCGTGTTGGATTCGAGGGCAGGCGGGGTGGTGACCGAAAAGACCGCCGCGCCGTAGAAACCACCCGGTGATATGTTTTTCGGTAACTGAAGACTAATTGGCACTGTTATTTGACCACTGGCTGGTAGGACAAAATCGCGTTCCAGCGCCGCGAGATAAGGTGTCAATGGATAAATTGGCTCGCTGTCTTCAGCGAGAATGGCGCCGTCAAGCGGATCGGTTGGCGCCGATAAATTTTCAAAGCGAAGCGTGAGGTTGAGATTGTCGGATGATTGATTGGTGATCGTAAATTCCCGTTGGATAATTTCTCCCGGCCGGGCGGTGATCTCAAGTTTACTGGGACGGACGATCACCGAACCCGTCACTGCCCCCCAAACTAAATTGGTCGAGATGATAAACGCGGCAATGATGTAACAGAAATAACGAATCATGGACGGCGTTTAAGCGGCGTCAGAATAAACAGATAATTTTCGCCGCTGTTAATGGGAGTGATAATTCCGGCTTGACCGCTAGCATCAAACTTCACTTCGACTTGATCAGAAAAGGAATTTTTCAACTCAAGCTTCAGTGCTTCGTCACTCACGGGACTACCGCTTGAAGGTAGAACCACGAGGCCCGGCGGGTTGGCGACGGATCGAGGTAAATTAACATTTTGGCTTCCCCCCAACTCGCGAAACAATTCGGCCTTGATCTCGGCTTTCAAATTTTCTAAAGTTGTCGGATCCATGATCGAAGGGGTGGCGGAAATTTCGGGGGGCTCTCGACTCATAAACCCACGCCACTCGCCTCTCGCCGCCTGCCAGAAATAAATTAGATTATCTCGCACCGTTTGGGTAAATCGTCGCACCGAGAACCACAACTGATCGAGGTCAAGCCAGAGTCCGTCATAAACCGCGGCGAGAGACGCGAGGGACGAATCTTGAGCGATCGTCTGGGTGACAGTATTAAGCGACGCGCCGAGCAAAGCGCTCCCCGCCCGAAACCGAGTTTGTAGTGGCGTAAAGACCATCACCGCGATAAAAAAAACGGAAATGGTAGCGAGAAGAAGGGGCGAGTAAATATTTTTAATTGGATTAGAATCAAGTTTCTTAACCAACCGAGAATTATTCGCCGCCCAGTCAGCCAAATCAATGAACCACTGCCCTTTAATCCGCCGCGCCCTCAACTCCTCGTCTTCGCACCAAGCAATCAAGTTAGTGAGAGGCACCGACTCCCGTCGGGCGAGCGTCTCGGCCGCTAAAAAATGTTTCCCCAAAGAATTTGCATAATCAGCAGACACACTGGAATTATAATACAAAAACAGATTTAGTGGAAAAAAACAGAAAATATGTTATGGTGAAATAATGCAAATCGTCAGTGTTATCCCCATCGCGAGGGGAATTAGTCGTGAAGAATTGACTTATTTCACCGGCGAGGCGGTCGGACCCGGAGCGATTGTCTCGGTCCCGTTGCGGGGTCGGACGATTTCGGCTCTGGTTACCCAAGTCCGAGCCGCGGACGAACTTAAGCTGGCAGTCAAGAAGGCCGATTACCCACTCAAGAAAATTATCCGCGTCAAGCACGAACGATTCTTCACTACCTCTTTCATGGTCGCCGCGCGTCAGACGGCCGACTATGCCGCGGCAACGCTTGGTCTGACACTCAAGAGTTTGGTCCCGACGAAAATTCTCGAGGCGAAAGTCACCCTCCGAGTGGCCAAGGAATCCAAAGACGAACCGCGCGCGGCCGGCGAAAAATTTGTCCTCCAAGAACCCGACGATGAACGACAAGCGTATTATAAAAGTTTGATCCGAGCCGAATTCGCCAAACACGGATCGGTCTTCATGTGTCTACCAACGGTCATTGATGTGACGCGTGCGGTCGCGTCACTCGAGCGCGGTATCAGTGAATACACTATTGCTTTACATCACCAACTCTCGACCCGTGAACTCACGACCGCTTGGCAACGCGCGCTCGATCTCACTCACCCGATCCTTATTATCGCCACCCCGATCTTCTTATCCCTGCCGCGAACCGACATTCGGGCGATTATCGTTGATCGAGAAAACACTCAAACTTATAAATCTTCAGCTCGCCCCTTCCTCGATCATCGTCGGTTCGCCGAGTATCTGGCGGAAGCGTCGGAAGCGACTTTTGTTTTAGGTGATGCGGTGCTTCGAACCGAGACGGCTTATCGGGCTGATCAAGGTGAAATCGAGCCGCTCGCTACCCTGAAGCACCATGCCGCTTCCAATGCCACCCAGACCTTGATTGCCGTCAAGAAGATGCCGACGACCGAGTTCCGAGTGTTGAGCGATGAACTCCTTATTACTATTGCCGAAGTGGAGAAACGGAATGAGAAAATTTTTCTCTTCACTCACCGTCGCGGTTTGGCTCCAGTCGTCATCTGTCAAGATTGTGGCGCGACCGTCGAGTGCGATAATTGTGAAGCGCCGACAGTGCTTCACCCTGCGGGGATGGAAGAAGACGGCGCGGAAACAATTTTTATCTGTCATCGGTGTGGGGCGAGGCGGAGTGCCGCCGAGAAGTGCCGCCACTGCGGCGGCTGGCGGCTTTTGGAATTGGGTATCGGCATTGATCGAGTGGCCCGCGAACTCGAAGAGCATTTTCCGCGACTTCGCCTCTTCAAACTCGACAGTGACAGCGTCCGCGGCGGCTCTGTGCCGGGGGCCACGATTAAACGCTTCCTCTCGACCCCCGGTAGTGTCCTTCTCGGCACCGAACTCGCCCTCTATTATCTCAAGGAACGGATTGAGAATGTAGCCATCGTCGCGCTGGACTCGCTCTTCGCTCTTCCCGACTATCGTATCAATGAGCGAGTCTTCGGGCTTCTAATCCGGCTCCGCGCGCTCACGACCAAACAATTTATTATTCAAACTAGGAATGTCCGGGTGCGTCTCTTCGATCAGGCGCTCAAGGGAAATCTCCTCGATTTCTATCGAACGGAAATTGCCGAACGCAAACAATACGGCTATCCGCCCTTCCAAACCTTTATCAAAGTTGCTCTCTCCGGTGAACGAGCCCAAGTGCGGCTCGCAATGAAAACTTTGGCCGATCAACTGGCAAGCTACGAGCCGGAAGTTTTCCCCGCTTTTATCCCGGTCATCTCCGGCGAATACCGCCTGCATCTCCTCATCAAACGCCGGCCGAATGATTGGCCGGAACCCGCTCTCCTCGAGCAATTGAAATCTCTGCCACCAGCTTTCGTCATTGATGTCGACCCGGACAGTTTGCTCTAAATTATTATGATCCTACGTGTTAGACAAAATCCCGATCCCGTACTCCGCCAACTTGCTCAAGCGGTGCCAATCAGTGATCTGCCGTCACCGTGGCTTGACCAACTGATTGCCAAGATGTCAGCCACCCTCTCGGCCTCGCCTGATGGCGTCGCTCTCGCCGCGCCGCAGATTGGCGAGGCGTGGCGAGTGTTTATCGTCGGGCGGCGCGCCTTCCCCGAACGCGATCTGACACAGTCGTGGTCTCATGATCTCGTCTTCGTGAACCCGATCATCACTCGCCGCTCGCGCCGACAAATCGAATGCACCGAGGGCTGTTTGAGCGTCAAGGATTATTATGGTGTCACTCGACGCTATGAACGAGTCAGTGTCGCGGCCTTCGACGCGACGGGTAAGAAATTAATTCACCACGCCTCAGGGTTAATGGCTCAAGTCTTCCAGCACGAGATCGAGCATCTCGACGGAGTTCTCTTCATTGATCATGCTCGCAATGTCGTCCATGGTTAATTTGATTAACTTTCCCAACTTCGCTTTTTTCGGGACAGACGAATTTGCCGTCATGGTCCTTGATGAACTAAAAAAAGCTGATTGTCGACCGGAACTTATTGTCACGATCCCCGATAAACCACGAGGCAAATATCTCCAACTCACTCCCCCACCCGTCAAACTCTGGGCCGAAAATAATGGCACCCCCTGCATTCAACCCGATAATCTAAAAACTATCCCCTATAAGCTAGAAGCTATCCCCTATAAGTTATTTCTCGTCGCTTCTTACGGCAAACTTATTCCCGCGGCCGTTCTTGACCTACCTAAACACGGCACGCTTAATCTTCATCCCTCGCTCTTGCCCGCCTACCGGGGCCCAACGCCAATTCAAAGCGCCATCTTAGACGGCATCACCGAAACTGGCGTCACCCTCATGCTCCTTGACGAGAAACTCGACCACGGCCCGAGCCTAAAAATGGAAAGCGTAAAACTAAAAACGCAAAACTTTATTGAACTTAGGGACCAGTTAGCTAAACTAGGCGCTAAATTATTTCTCGACACCGCGGTGCGTTTCGTCGAGGGGGGAATTAAATCCGCGCCCCAAGATCATGATCGCGCCACTTACACCAAGAAAATCAAAAAAGAAGATGGCTTGATTGACTTAGCCGAGAACCCGATAATTAATTACCGTAAATTCCTCGCCCATTATGGCTCCGTCGGCACTTATTTTTTCGTCGAACGCCACGGCAGAAAAGTGCGAGTCATTATTACCGCGGCCTACCTCACCGACAATCAACTAGTGATCGAAAAGGTTAAACCCGAAGGGAAGCGGGAGATGGCTTACGCCGACTTCCAACGCGGGTTCAAATCTCGATAAGTCATATTATTTCTGCGGAGAAACTTGGACATGTCTAAAACAGCTTGTTAAATGGTCGTTTATTAAGCCGGCACCCTGCATGAAGGCATAACAAATTGTAGTGCCGACAAACGAGAAACCGCGATGTTTGAGATCGAAACTTAAAGCATCAGACTCTCGATTGGAGGCGGCAATTTGGCTATCACGCTGATGTCGATGAATAATCGGTTGGTTAGCGACAAACGACCACAAGTAGTCGGCAAAAGAACCGAACTCTTTTTGGATTTGCAGATAGGCTTGGGTATTCTTGACCGTCCCTTTAATTTTCAAGCGATTGCGAATGATACCCGGATCAGCCAAGAGTTTAGCCAATTTCGCTTCGGAATAACAGGCAATTTTCGACGCGTCGAAATTGCTAAAAGCGCGCCGGAAATTCTCGCGTTTCCGCAAAATAATTTGCCAACTCAAACCGGCTTGGAAAGTGTCGAGCATCATATACTCAAAAAGTTTCTGATCATTGCGACACGGCACACCCCATTCAGTATCGTGATAAGCGATCATGAGCGGATCCGTCCCGGGCCAAACGCAACGCTTAACTTTTTTCATTTAAATTCTACTTAAGCATCGCTCCAGTCGCGACTGACCGTTCGGGAAGAAGAACAACGGGGCCGCTCGCGCCGTCGGCCGCGAGGACCATACCTTGACTCTCGAGGCCCATAATTATCCGCGGTTCGAGATTGGTGACGATCACAATCTGCTTGCCCAGCAAAGTTTCTGGCTCATAAACTTTCCCAATCCCCGCGATAATCTGCCGCGGCGCGGCTCCGCCTATCTCCACCGCGAGCTTAAGCAATTTCTCGGACCCCACCACGCGCTCGGCGGTTTTTATTTCCCCGATCTTGAGTTCCACTTTCTTAAATTCGTCGTAAGTGATCATAATTCTAGATACTTAAACCGCGGCACTTTTTTACCTTCAAATTCAACCATCTCCAGAAACATTTTTATCGGCCGGACCCATAAAGCATTCTCGCCAAAAGCGTCTCACTATGCTGCGCCACGCCAATCACTTCGTAATTTTTTTGGGTTTTATAATGCTGATATTTCCCGAATTTTATTTGGTTCATAGTCAGATTCTCTTTTTTAATTCAATTTCCTCTTTCAAAAGGTCAAATTTGACAACAAAGATATCGAAAAATCCTCGCTGGCCAACCAACCCATATCTCATTACTCGACCAGCCACGCTGGGCATAAAACCAGCTTCAATTTCGTGCGGCCAGCCACCAACTTCAATAATTACCTTGTGAAGATAATATAGCGATGCTTTTCCGCCCACACCAAAAATTTCTTGCGGTTTTCCTTTGGCAATATCAATACCAATTAATTCTCCCATCTCTGCATGGAAGATACATATGTCGGCACCGGAATCAACCAACACTTCGTAATCAACCTTACTATCACCGAGCTTCAATCCAATCGGGATAACTGGTCTAACTATTTCGTTACCATATCTTTTGTAGCGAAATTTCATAAACTACCGACAAATGTTTTCAAGTCTTCTGGGACCCGAGTAAGAATTGGGTTTTTACAACCTTTACTTTTGGCCTGTTCCAAAGCTTGACGGGCGATTCTATGAAAGGAGATAACCGTCTCCTCATCTTCGGCCAACGCCACCCATAAACCCTTATATTTCCTGTATATTTCAGTCCAATCTTTTGACATATAATTTTATAAACCGATTGTAGCAAAAATAATATGATTGTGCTATAAGAGTTGAAGAAGGGAGGACATTTATGTCCAAGGTAAAAGAGTTAGTCAAAGTCAGTGGAGCGATTTTTGAGAAGAATAGCGAGGTATTGATCGTTCGTGAACCAAACGGCCAATGGTCTCTACCCGGTGGCACCGCCAAGCCAAACGAGAGTCCTTTGGAAACTCTGTTGCGCGAATTGAGTGAGAAATTAATCGGACTGTCAATTTGTGGTGTCCCCGAAGTCTTTCGCCACTTCGCCCCATCAGGTCACAATCACCGAGAGATAACAATCTTTCTAGTGGAAACAGATGATGGAATCATTCGACCGAATCCATTAGAGATCGCTGACACTCGGTGGATTAATTATTCCGTTGACGGATCAGTTAATCTTCCCCGTGAAGTGATTCGTTCACTCCAATCGCTACGAAAAAAGCGCCACCGACCGCCACCAAAAATCCTCGATTAAAAACTTGGCTGAAAACCCATCAGACCCCAAAAGACCCATTCCGCCGGTTCACGGAATGGGTCTTTTTATTACTTCTTACTTGATTGCATCATCGTGGCTTTTAGAAAAGCTACAAAAAGCGGATGGGGGTGAAGCGGCGTTGATTTGAATTCGGGGTGAAATTGGGTGCCGAGAAAAAAGGGGTGTTGAGATTTTGGCAATTCCACAATTTCCATTAGCCGACCATCGGGCGATCGGCCCGAGAAGACGAGCCCCGCCGCTTCGAGCCGCTCGACATAATCCGGATTAACTTCATAACGATGACGATGGCGTTCACTTACCTCTCCCGCGCCGGCCGCCTTCGCCAAAGCTCCGTCGGGCAAGTATGCCGCCTCGGCCTGACTCCCCTTCATGAGGACGGCCGGGTAAGCGCCGAGGCGCATCGAGCCGCCGTATTGGGCGGCGGCTAATTTACTTTTTTGTTCGGGTAAAATATCAATGACCGGCGCCGGAGTCTCAGGATTAATTTCAGTCGTGTGCGCTCCCGCGAGTCCCGCCACCTGACGCGCGTATTCCACAACCGCGAGTTGCATTCCATAACAGAGACCGAAGTATGGAATCTTCCGCTCGCGGACAAGATTGATCACCGCGATCTTCCCCTCCACCCCGCGCTCGCCGAAACCGCCGGGGACGAGGATGCCGTCGTAGCGGAATAATTCCGTCAGTTTTTTCACCTCTTGATTTTCCCCGCCTTCGGCGAAGTAATCACCGGCATCCAACCAGTCAAGAACTAATTTTCGTCCCAAAGCGCCGGCGGCGTGCTTTAACGCTTCAATCACCGATATGTAAACATCCGAGAGAACATAGTCGCCGGTCTTGAAATATTTGCCGACCACCCCAATCCGCACTTCTTTGGTGGCAGTTTTCATCCGTTCCACCATCCGCCGCCAATCTTGGAGGTCTTCTTGCCGGGGCCGAACCTTCAATAATTTGAGAACGGTGGCGCTCAAACCATCTTTCTCGAAGTTGAGCGGAATCTCGTAAATGTTATCCACATCTGGCGCGGAAATTATATTTTCTGATGGAACATTACTCGAGAAAGCTAGTTTCTCTTTCCGCTTCTGATCGAGCGGCCGATCGCTCCGGGCGATAATAATATCGGGATGAATGCCGTAAGAATTAAGCGTTCGCACCGCGTACTGGGTCGGTTTCGTCTTCATCTCGCCCACCTTATTCGGAATCGGCAGATAGCTAACGAGCACGAAAAGGACATCAGTCGGATGTTTCAGTTTAAGAATCCGGGCCGCTTCAAAAAAAATGGTGTTTTGATATTCACCGACCGTCCCGCCGATTTCGATAATCGAAATATCGGCTTTAGTCTTATCGATCGAGCGTTTGATCCGCCGCAGAATCTCTTCCGAGATATAAGGCACCGGATCAACGCACTTGCCGCCGTAACCGAGCGAACGCTCCTTATCAATCACATATTTATAGACCATACCACTCGTCATATAATTCTCGGCCGGGATATTGATGTCGAGGAAGCGTTCATAATTCCCCATATCCTGATCACATTCGAGGCCGGAATCGAGGACGAAAACCTCCCCATGTTCAATCGGATTCATCGTTCCGGCGTCCACATTGAGATAGGGATCAATTTTAAGCGGGTTCAAGCGGAAACCGCGCGCGGCGAGAATCTTGCCGAGCGAAGAGGTGGTGACACCCTTCCCAACCCCGGACATCACGCCCCCAATCACGAAGATATACTTATGGCGAATCACGGTGAGTGAATTAAATTCGGAGATGTTTTCGAATCGCAAGCACGCTTGCTAGGGTGCTCACGAAGAGACCGGCGAGTAGGAGGGTTAAGGCGAGCGAAGTGAAATGATCGAGATAGTAGGTGGCCAGATTGAGACTCCCGCTAATGCCGCTGGTCGCGTTTTTCACCCAGATCGCGGAGGGATACAGGAGGGCAAGGGCAAGCCAGGCGGCGAAGAAGCCGGCAATAATCCCCTCCACAATGAAGGGTCCGCGAATATAACGATTATCGGCTCCAACCAATCGCATCACCGAAATTTCTTCGCGGGAAATGTAAATCGTGAGCGAGATGGTGTTGAAAGTGACGATCAAGGAGACGAAGACAGCGAGAAGGGCAAGGGCGAAGCTCACGCGTTGGGTTGCGATGATGATAGTCGAAAGAGCGTCAACACTCGCTTTCTTGAAATTGACTTGATAAATAATGTTGCGGCCGCCGGCCACGAGAGCGCTCTCACTTTGGAGGAAGGCGGCAATGTTTTCATACTGTGAGGGGTCGGTCGCCGTGATGTTGAGCCGCGCCATGAAGGGATTGCCAACCTCTTCGAGCGATCGCATGATGAGGTCGTTGTCTTGGTTCCGCGCTTTGAAATCGTTATATTCTTGGTCTCGCGACCGATAGATCACCTCTGCCACTTCCGGCAACGAAAGCAAATCCTGTTTGAAAGCCAGCACTTCTTCTTCGGTTGCGTCGGGTTGGAAGGAAACACTAATATCCACTTTAGCTTTAATCTCCTCAAGGGAGGCGGCAAGAAAGGCTTGGGCTAAAATCAAGCTACCAATCACGAACAGAGTCACCGTGAGGACAATAACTGAAGAGAGTGACACCACGCCACTTCGCCAAAAGTTGACGAACCCCGACCGAATTATCCGTTTCCAATTATCGAGCATGATTTATTTTGTGAACTTGAAGGTGGAGAGGATTTGGTTTTTAATCAGACATGGAAACTATAGCACGGGATCATTAACCCAACCACTTGACTTATTAACACCGGTGATTATACTTGGAGTACAAATGGCTTCGGCCCGACTCCGCCGAAAGGTGGAGGTAATAAAACAAAGCGGTTCAAGGTAAAAGTGCCTTGAACCGCTTTGTTAATTCTAGGAAATCAACCTCGCGTAAATCACCCAGCTTGTGACTCAAACGACGAGCATCAATAAGTCGTATTTGCGACAAAATAGCCACGCTTGAAATCTTTTGACCAAGGACGAATTCAAAATAGTATTTTGTTTTCTTTCGGGTGTGAGTAAGTGGAATAGCCCAAAAAATTTCGTTGTTGAATTTTCTAAACACAATCACTGGTCGCAAAAAATCTTCACCGCCGCCGTCCTGCTCAAATCCAATATTTACACCAATTTTACACCACCAAATTTCTCGTTCATGAAAAAACGGCGGTTTAGAAAAATTATTGATTGACTCCTTTTTCCTATGCCACTTCTGAAAATCTTTTTGCATACAAAAACTCCCCCTAGTGACACCAGAAATTAACGAACCCCGACCGAATTATCCGTTTCCAATTATCAAGCATAATATTTTTAGATTACCTTTGTTAACGAAGTATAGCGTCTTTTAAAATCAAGTTCAAATTCCCCCCTTTAGCCACTTGAAACTGTTACCAAGCGGTCCACGGTTAGACAATAAAT
>JBBTRZ010000009.1:0-5219 GCA_038064935.1 Patescibacteria group bacterium | reverse complement strand
TATTTTGTACGGCTTTTTTGTGGATAACTCACTCGGGGTGGTGAGGAGTTACCAACCTCTTCCTACCACCTTATCCCCACTTATGATAAACTTTTTATTAAATAAAAATTCATGGATAACTCAACCATATCTTTGATTGAAAAATTGAAAACCTATTTTCAGAGTCGGGACGATGTGGTTTTTGCTTACCTTTTTGGCTCAGTGTCTACTGGTAACACCCATGTTGAATCAGATATTGACATCGGCGTTTATTTCACGCCCAAGGTTTCGGGCCTCGAATATGAATCCACTAATGAATACGCGGGTGAGTCAAAAATTTGGTCTGATTTGGAGCAAATCACTGGGCGGACGACTGATTTAGTAATATTGAATCGGGCCTCGGTCGCCGTGTTTTTTTCAGTTATTAATCAGGGTTATAAACTTTTTTCTCGAAATGATAACCTTTTGGCCCGTCTGTATTCGGCAATCAGTATGTTGGCTGAGGATTTTAGAACTTTTGTTTCCGGATTTATAAAAATTAAAGAACGCTCAAGTTCTCTTTCCCCAATTGATCGGGGACGACTCGAACGGCTGGCGGATTTTCTCGGGAATGAAACTCTTGATTTTAAAAAATTTGCCACCATTACCCAACAAGATTACCAACGCGATGTCATGCTTAAACGCGCCCTTGAACGATGGGCGGAAAATATTGTTAACACGAGCATTGATATCGCCCAGCTCTTACTGGCTTCGGAGAAACGCCCGCTTCCCCAAACCTACAAAACAATTTTACAAGAACTTTCGGCAATTCCTGATTTTGAACCAACCATCGCCACGGCCCTGGCGGATTTTACCCATATGCGCAATATCTTGGCTCACGAATATCTCGATATCCGCTTTTCTCTGCTTTCTAAATTTATCAATAACGCCCCACCCGCTTATGATTATTTAATAAATTTTTGTAAGAAAAAGTTACTCGAATCATTAAAATTAAAATAATCAAGAGCGCGGTTATCCACAACGGAAAGCAATCGATCGGCTACTTCGCATATTCCACCGCTTGGTCGAGTTTGATGGAGAGGAGGCGGGAGATGCCGTCTCCACCCATAGTGACGCCGTAGATCACACCGGCGTGGGACATCGTCTCGCGATTGTGAGTGATGATGATGAGTTGAGATTGGCGAGCCAAATGCTCGATCATCTCGCCATAACGACGCGAATTGGCTTCATCGAGCGCCGCATCGGTCTCGTCGAGGATGAGGAAGGGGGGCGTATTAACCTGGGTCATCGCGAAAAGGAGCGCGATCGAGGTCAGCGCCCGCTCGCCGCCCGAGAGCATCTCGAGGCCGCGGATCCGTTTCCGCGGCAAGTTGACAGACACTAGAACACCGCGCGCCACTTCTTCATTTTTATCCTCTTTGCCCTCACTGGAAATTTCTTCCTCCTCTCGCGAACTTCGTTCAGTCGTAAGCGTGAGGGAAGCGTTCCCCCCATCAAACAGCGCCGTGAAGAATTCTTGGAACTGCCGACTGATCTTCTCGAGACCGTGTTCGAATTCGACCGCGCACTTCCGCCTCAAGTCGTTGAGCGCCGTCTCGAGCGCCGCGATACTCTTGGTGAGATCTTCAGTCTCGTGAGTTAAGAAGGCATCGCGCTCGGTCACTTGGCCGTATTCGGTCACGACATTACTGCTCTCGACCCCCAAATCTTCAAGCTGGATTTTCAGTCTCTCAATCTGTCGTCGGGCCGCGTCCTGGAGGGCGCGATCGGATGGTACGGGGACGACAAGGGTCTTATCAAAAGCCAGAAGTTCTCGGTCGGTGAGTAGCACCGCTTCGTCGAGTTCGGTTTGGAAGCGCGCTTCGTCGCGCCGCAAATTCTCTTGTCGCGCGAGAAGGGCCGCGCGCGCAGTCTCCCCTTCCGCCAACTTTAATTTGAGTTCAAAAATTTCTCGCTCCGCGCCCTGCCGCGTCTCGCGCTCGGCCTCCCAGGCGCGCCGGGCCGCGACCCGATCCACTTCAACTTGCTCAAGCGCCGCCGCGAGAATTACCAGTTTCTGATTAAGCTCTTCCTTTTCTATTTTCAACTTATTAACCGCTTCGTCTTGTCTTCGATTCTCGGCTGGAATCCCCCCGCCACCCAATGCCCGCAAACGCTCGCCGAGTTTCGCCAACTTTTCCAACACAGCGCGAACAAGTGACCAATCATTGAGCTCCGCCGCCCCGTGGAGCGTCGCTTCAAATTCGTCAGCCAAAGTTGCGACGGCTGATTTAGGCACAGTCTCCTCACCCCCCAACCGAACAGTACTCGCCCACACTTCAATCTGCCCCTCGAGCCGGCCGAGCGCGCGATTAATTTCGTGTCGTTCTTCGGTCAGGCGCCGAGAATCCTTGTCGAGCGCTTGCAAGCGATCGGCGAGCGGCGAAGCCGCTGTGGCCGGACCCACTTCTCGGCCGAGCGCCTCGAGTCGATTAGTGATCGTCAAGAGCGTCGCTTGGGGCGAAGCGAGCGCCGTTTCGAGTTCGAGGCGTTCGGTCTTAAGATAGCGCGCCTCGACGGCAAAATATTCAGCGCCAAGCCGCTTGAGCTCGGCCCGCAAGGTCTGCGATCGCTCGATTTTCTCCATTTCTTTCTTAAGAAAGCGCAGGTGCGGGGCAATCTCGCGGCGCAGGAGTTCGACCTCGCGGAGATTCACTTGCGTTTTCTCCAATTTCTTCTCGCTCTCGAGAATTTGCGTTTGATAAACTTTGAGCCCCAAGGCGTCTTCAATCATCTGCCGGCGCTCAACGGCGCTCGCGCTCAAGAGGCGATCCGCTTCGCCTTGACTCATAATATGATACCCGGACGCGCCGAACGACACCGCATTCAGGAGATTAGTGATGTCCCGCAGGCGCACCGGCGAGCGATTGATGGTGTAGACATTCGTCCCGTCGCGATCTACTTCGCGGCCAATCGTCACTTCGTCATAATCGAGCGGAAATTTGTGATCATGGTTGTCGAAGGTGATACTCGCCGCCGCTCGATTGACTCGCTCGCGACCATGGCCATTCCAAATGAAATCCTCGCCACGGCGTCCCCGCAATGACTTGAGCGATTGCTCGCCGAGCACCCAGCGGCAGGCCTCGGCAATGTTTGATTTACCCGAGCCATTAGGACCGACCACGGCCGTGATCGGTGATTCGAACGACAAAACCGTTTTCTTAGCGAACGATTTGAAGCCCGTAAGTTCAATGCCAGTTAAACGCATGATGAATTACAAATTAATCATGCCACCCGCGGCGCTCTAGTCCCTCGCGCGCCGCCACTTGCTCGGCCTCTTGCTTCGAGTGACCACTCCCCGTCGCCACCAACTCTTTACCTAAATAAACCCCCACAGTAAAAATCTTATCGTGATCCGGACCGGATTCCCGAATGAGTTCATAACTCGGGGTCTTGTCGGCCACGGCCTGCGCCTTCTCTTGGAAATAACTCTTAGCGTCTTGAAAGCGTCGAGCGGCGATCACTTGTTCGACGCGCGGCGTCAAATGCCGCTCGATGAAGCTACGCGCGGCATCATACCCTTGATCCAAGTAGAGCGCACCGATCAGCGATTCGAAAGTATTGGCGAGAATGGCTTGCCGCGCGCGACCGACATCTTTGGCCTCACCACGCGAGAGAAGCAAGTAATTGTTCATTCCGAGCTCGGCCGCCGCTTCGGCAATGGTCACCGTGTTGACGAGCGCGGCGCGGTAAGCGGTGAGATCGCCTTCCGTCTGCTTCGGGTAACGGTGATAAAGATAATCAGTCGTCGCGAGCTCGAGCACCGCATCGCCCAAGAATTCCAGCCGCTCGTTGTGGTCGAGATCGGCGCGCGCGCTCTCATTGAGATAAGAGCGGTGGGTGAAGGCCTGCTCGAGGAGCTTCGGATTACGGAAAGTGATCCCGACCTCGGTTTCGAAATTATGAAAATTGGGTAAAATCATGAAGTGTTGGCGATCCGATCGAGCGCTCGGGTGACAATCGGCACGATGTCGTCGTACATATTCAAACCAAGAACGGCGGCCAGGGGAAACCATTGCGCGCCGTCAAGACCACCTTTTTCTTTTTCAAGTTGAAGTGGTTGGAAAGATGACTCGGCCAGATAATAAGAAACTCGTTTGCGAATTTTTCCCACTTCGGGATTGGAAGCGACATATTCGTTTTCCGCCAATCTTTCAATAATTTTTATGTCAACGCCAATTTCTTCCTTAATTTTTCGAATAGTGGCTTTTTCTTCATCTTCATCTTTTTCTACATGCCCCTTAGGTAATGTCCAATGACCAAAAACATCATGCACAAAAGCTAAGTAAATCTGACCCTCGGCATCCCGAGCGTAAACCACCGCCCCACCCAATTTTTCTACCGGCATATCTTCATAGGGAATGTCTTTGACTCGGCGTTTCTTGGCCGGGATGTCGTCCTTACCCGGCTCGCCCATCTCTTTATACACCGTACCGAGAACGCCGTTCACAAACTTGCCGCTATTCTCACCGCCGTAAGTCTTGGCAATTTCGATCGCTTCATTAATCGCCACCCGCGACGGCACCTCTTGTCGATCGGCGAAGAGAAGCTCCCATAAGCCGACGCGCAAGATGTTGCGATCAATGATGGCAATCTTCTCAATCGGCCACTCGGGGGCCGCCTTCTCAATAATATGATCGAGCTTCCGTTGCTCGGTAATCACTTCGTGAACTAGGTTGTTGACAAAGGTTTTATCCTCGAGACCCGGCGCGAATTCCTTCACATTTCTGGTGACAATCCTATCGATCACGCCTTCCGGCCGGCCGTTGAAGTCCCACTCAAAGAGTGATTGGATCGCCACACTTCTTGACAAATGCCTATTAGCCATTGAAAGTCACCCGTAAGGGGTGAAGGGGGTATTGAAAAACTTAAACTCACCGCGCGGTCTTCGCCGTCTCAATCTCTTTCGTCTTCCGCTTTTTCTCTTTCTTGGTCAATCGAGCAAGAACATTGATCACCTCGCGACCGCGATAGAAACCGCAGGCGCTACAGGCAATATGTCGCCGCCGCATCTCGCCGCACTTCTCACACTTTGTGAGTCGTAGCGCCACGAGCGCGTGATGCGACCGGCGATTGCCAGTATGCGCCCGCGTATGTCTCATTCGAACAACCATGATTTACATCTTAGCGTATCCCAGACTGGCAAGCAAATCTTGCACTGGCCTAGTGTACAGTTGACAGTCAGGCGGGGGCGGAAAAAC
>JBBTRZ010000008.1:0-6922 GCA_038064935.1 Patescibacteria group bacterium | reverse complement strand
CGAACACGCCTCGGGTTTTTAAACATCATTGGATATTTCTCATGCAACAAAGCCACTGTTTCTGTCCGTTATTATACACCCATTGATAGGTATTTGTCAAGGGGTAGTGGCGCGGTTGCTAACAGTTATCCTAAATATGGCTTTAAATAAGGTTTTTATAGACAGGTAGAGAAGTCGTTATCACCTATTTAGCGGCCGTAGTAGACATATTAAATTGTTGAGGTACACTAAAGTCTAGTTACGATTATTAACGCTTGATTATTAAACTAAACTACACACAACATGCCTAATGATAAAACCAAGCTTTTTCTAAATTGGGTGATTATTATTGCTGTGATTATAACCGCCAGTTCGGTTTGGAGCTATGCCAAGACCTACTCGCGTTCAATCGAACCCTCGGCCTTCCGCAGTTTCTCCGTCTCCGGCGAGGGGAAGGTGGTGGCGCGGCCGGATGTCGCCGCCTTCAACTTCAGTATTGTCAATGAAGGGGGCGCGGACATCGCCGCGCTCAATCGTGACAACACGACCCGTGGCAATGAAATTATTTCTTTTTTGAAAGAGCAAGGGGTGGCGAAGGAAGATATCGAAACTACTCAATACAACCTCTCGCCGCGTTATCAAAACACTTTTTGCAGTCCGCGCGTTTTACAAACCGGCCCGACCATCTGTCCGCCGCCTTCGATTGTTGGTTACACCGTGACGCAATCGATCGCGGTGAAGGTGAGAGACTTCGCGAAGATAGGCGAGGCGCTCTCGGGGGTAGTTAGCCGCGGGGCCAATGATGTCTCGCAGCTTAATTTCACGATTGATGATCCGGTTGCCGTTGAGAATGAAGCCCGCGCCGCGGCGATCGCCGAAGCGCGCGCGAAGGCCAAGCTCATCGCCCGCGCCGGTGGCTTCAGCGTTGGTCGTCTGCTCGGGATTGATGAAGGCGGTTCACCGCCATTCTACGCCGAGAAGTATGGCCGAATGATGTCGCTTGAAGCGGTCTCGGCCGACATGGCTCTTCCCGCCCCTTCCATCGAACCCGGCTCCCAAGATGTCACCGTCACCGTCACCCTCCGCTACGAGATTGATTAACTTCTCGAAACTAAATTAAAAGCTTTTCCACCACCGCTTTGACTGCGGCACCGTCGGCTTGGCCTTTGAGATCTTTCATCACGGCGCCGGTTAATTTGCCGAGGTCTTTTTTGCTACTAATTTTCAACTCTTTCATCTTGGCGCGCACGCGCGCGGTGATCTCTTTCGTCGAGAGTTCGGGCGAGTCTGAGAGATAAGCGCGGATGGTCTCGAGCTCGGCGGTCTCTTGTTGGACCAAATCTTTCCGGTTGCCCTGCTTAAATTGCTCAATCGAATCTTGGCGTTGCTTCACCGCTCGTCGCAAAAGTTTGACCACTTCTTCGTCCTTGAGAATCTGATCCGGTTTCCGACGGGTGGCGACGAGCTCATTGACACAAGCGGCGAGGAGACCACGCACGGTGTTTAATTTAACAGGATTTTTCTCAAGCATCGCCTTTTTTACATCATCTTTTATCTGCTGGTGGAGCATCGGCTGATTGTAGCATATAATCCACCAATAACGATGACCTCGGCTAAATTTAAAACTCTTTATCGACAATTGAATTCCGCCCAGCGGGAAGCCGTGGACACCATTGACGGTCCGGTGATGGTTGTCGCCGGTCCCGGCACCGGCAAAACTCAAATTTTGACTTTGCGAATTGCCAATATTCTACGGCTTACCGACACGAGTCCCGACAGTATTCTCGCCCTCACCTTCACTAACTCCGGTGTGCACTCGATGCGTGAACGCCTGGTTGAGACAATCGGCAGTCGCGCCTTTCGAGTGGGCATCAACACTTTCCACGGCTTTTGTAATGACCTGATTAAGCGTTATCCCGAACACTTCCCGCGAATTGTCGGCGCGCGACCGGCCGATGAAGCCGAGCGGCTCCAAATGATGGAAAAAATTATTGACCGAAGTCGGCTCACTCGACTCAAACCCTGGAATGATCCTTATCACTATCTCACGGCCGGGCTCCAGGCGATTGATCGGCTGAAGAAGGAGAATTTGATGCCGCGCGACTTTACGGTGATCGTCAATCGGGCGACGGCCGAATTTGAGGCCCTACCCGATCTTCGGCATCCGTCGGGAGTTCACGCGGGCAAAATTCGCGGTAAATATACGCCGCGGCGGACGCAACTCGGGAAGAACCGCGAACTCGGGATTCTATATAAGGGTTATGAAACGGCGCTCGCCGTCGCTAAATTATATGACTTTAGTGATATGGTCATGGAAGTGATTCGGGTGATTGAGGCCGATGATGATTTTCGCCTCATGCTTCAGGAAGAATACCAATATCTTTTAGCCGACGAGCATCAAGATGCCAACCAGTCGCAGAACCGCCTGCTCGAACTTCTCGCCAGTTACTATGAATCGCCGAACCTCTTCATCGTCGGCGATGAGAAGCAAGCGATCTTCCAATTTCAAGGCGCGTCGCTCGACAATTTTAATTATTTTCGACGACTCTACCCGCGGGCGCGCCTCATCACCTTGACGGATAATTATCGTTCGACCCAAACGATTCTCGACGCCGCTCACAGTGTGATCATGGAGAGTCAAGCTGTCGGTGCCGAGAGTCGGGCTAAATTAATCTCTCAATCAACCAACCAAGATTTAATTCGAGTTTATGCCGCGCCTGATCCCAACGGTGAACAACTTTTTCTCATCAATGAATTAAAGTCTCGAATCAAACAGGGCGTACGGCCGCGCGAGATCGCGATCCTCTATCGTGACAATCGCGACGCCCCGCCGCTGATCGAGGCGCTCGAACGCGCCAATTTGCCTTACCGGGTCGCTACCAATACCGATGTCCTTGCCGATTTGGATATTCAGAAACTGATTGCGCTCTTTCGGGTTGTTCACCATTTCGGTGATGATCAATATCTCATGCCGGTTCTTCATTTTGATTTCTTGCATCTCGACGGCCTTGATCTCCACCAGCTTAATCATCACGCCCGCGAGCAGAAGCTTAATCTCTACCAATTAATTAGTAATTTGAAAAATCTTAAATCGCTTGGCCTTCACCGCCCGGAAGCCGTCAGTCAACTTTATCAAGCGCTCGAACGCTGGCAGAAAATGAGTCGGAATCAAACTCTGCTTAATCTCTTCGGCGCGGTGATTAATGAATCCGGTTTTCTCACCGCTCTTCTCAAGCAGTCGCAAGCGGTCGAGAAGTTGAGTCGTTTGCACACTCTATTTGATGAATTAAAGCGATTGGTCGCCACAACTCCCAACTATTCGCTGGCACAATTACTTAATCACCTCGACACGCTTAGCCGACACCGCGTGTCGCTCGGCCGGCAAGAGGCCGTGGGCATCGAAGGAATCAATCTCTCGACTGTCCATCGAGCGAAGGGGCTAGAATGGGATTATGTTTATATTGTTAAGGCCTACGATGGTCACTTCGGGCATCGTCGTCGCCATGCTGATTTCTTACTTCCCACTCGCGGTGTCTCTTTACCACTCGTGATTGACGACCAGGAAGAAGACGAACGGCGACTTTTCTATGTTGCTTTGACGCGGGCGCGACGGGTTGTGACGATTAGTTTTGCGGCGGCGGGTGACGATGGCCGGAGGCAATTACCGAGCCGTTTCATCGAAGAGATTGATAAAAAATTAATTAACTATTTAGTAGTCGAAAGGGAGGAAACTAAGTCTCATGATTTCTCGCCCCCGCCGCGACGGGGTTTAGGTCTCCGTCATCGCGAGTATCTGCGGAAACTTTTCGAGCAACAAGGGCTCTCGGTCACGGCGCTCAACAATTATCTCCGTTGTCCGCTTCGTTACTATTTCCAAAATCTTTTGCGTCTAGTGCGGGTTAAAGATCGGCGACTCATCTACGGTACGGCGATGCACGGGGCGTTATTTGATTTTTTCGAAGTTGTTCATTTAGGAAAAAAGTCGAGCGAAAATTTATTGCTCAAATCTTTCCGGGCGCACTTGGCCAAAGAACCGCTCACGGTTGATGATCAGAAACTGGTGTTAGCGAAAGGGGTTAAGGCCTTAGCTGGTTATTATCATCAATATCACCCGACTTTCACGCCGCCGATCGTGAATGAACTCTCTATCCGCGGCGTGTTACTCGATCCTCCTTTTCGTTCGCCGCGTCTCCGACTCACCGGTCAGATTGATAAAATTGAGCCACTCGATGACGGAACAGTGCGGGTCGTGGATTATAAAACCGGTCGGCCGAGGCCGACGGATGATTATCGGCGACAGCTGATTTTCTATAAATTGCTCCTTGATCGCTGGAACAATGGAAGATATAAAGTTGTGGAAGGGGGACTCGACTTTCTTGAACCGACGGCGAGCGGCACTTATCGGCGGGAGATTTTTACCGTCACCCTCGCTGACACCGAAGCGCTCGCTGTAACGATTCGCCAAGTGGCCGCCGAGATCCTATCGCTCAAATTTCTTGACCGCGGTTGCCGTCGCCCCGACTGCGACTCCTGCCGCCTCTGGGCGATGTCGCAAAAATAACCTTATTTTGAAACCATTTTTCGCCTATTGACAAATGTAGTACGAGTATGCTATCTTACTGTCAGAGTGCATCCCTAATGTTTGGGGCACATCAAAATGTAGTAGCGATGAAATCGCTCATGAAAAAGAAGGAGTTCTTTACCATGGCAATTTTCGAAGATGAATCTGAAGTGACGATGTCTCTCCGGTTTGAGGGCGTAAGTCCGAAGATGCTGGCGTTAATCCATCAGGTTTGTGATGAATCTGAAACCGAAGCTAGAGAATTCGGGGCTTTTGATTCAACATTGCAAGAATGGTTACCGGGTCGTGGAGGAGAAATTATGACAGTGACGAAAGCCGTATTGGAAGCTGGCTCTCAAAGTTATCTTGTTCAGATTGCTGTCACGACACTTTTTCATGGGGTTCCTTACAGGAAAGGTTCTTATCCCGGAAAGGATTACCCCAAGACAGTTATTTCTCCATCACGAGCGTGTCTGAATCGTCTTTTTGATGTTCTCGACATTTTGCCGGAAAAAGAGATCACAGGTATAGGACAACGCAATTAACCACTGTCTAGAAGTGGTGGACAAAATCTAGAATCCAAACCCGCGCCTTCGTGTGCGGGTTTTTCTTGATCAAAAATAAATCACCCCCTACTTACAATAATGACGATCGTCAGTTTGTTAAGTAGGAGTAGAAAAAAGTTTTGATAAAAAATTAAAATTTATTTTGTATCTTCAAGGGTTAGTGAAGAGTAGAGGCCGAGGAGGAAGAGGACGCTGATGAGGAGAAAGAGGGAAGAAATTGGGAAGAAGCGAAGGACGATGAGGGCGATCAGAGAACCGATGAGATAGGCGAGAGGAATCATTAGCCGCGACAAGCTGATTATCCCGATGTCGTTGCCCGTCACCTTCTTAAACAAATAAGCATCCTTCATTGCTTCGATGGCGGAGGCACCGACTCGGGTGAGAAATAAAAGTATCGCCCAAAACAGAATGTTTTTAGTTGTGATGAAAGCGATGGGGAGTGTGAAAATGGCGGCGATGACGAGGCCGATACTCAAAATTTCCTTCTCGCCAAACTTCCGATCGGCGAGCCAGCCGAGCGGATATTCAATGAGAACGAACGGCAGAAGCATGATGGTGAAGATGAAGCCAATGTTGCCCCACGAGAAACCAATCGTGTGAAGGAGATGAAGCGGCAGATAAATCACCATGAAGAAATAGAAGAGATTAAGGAAGAAATCAAGTAGGAGAATTTTCCGGATATTTGGATCTCTAAGTAGACGGTGCCGCAGGCCGAGAGGTTGAAGGGGTAGCGGGCGTGGAGTGAGTTGCCAGAATAGTTGATACAGAAGTGGAAGTGCCGCAAGGCAAGATAGGAAGTAAATAATTTGATAGTCGAAGTGCGAATTGGCGGCGCGATTCAACACGGTGCCGCTAATGAAGGGCGAGATGAGGACCGCGGCGTTAATCATTGTCAGATAGCCCCCGCGGATTCGTCCGGTGCGATGGTCGGCCGACAGAGTTTCTAAATAAATATCGAGACACAACCCTAAACCGACGACGGTACTATGAGTGATAATGAAGGCGAGGAGTTGAATTATGGGTATCTCGACGAAGGATAGAGTCGCTGTGCCGGCGAAGAAGATGAGGGCAATGCCCCGGCTTAACTTAAGGAGTCCAAGGCACTTGCTCAACCGGGGGACAAAGAGAATGAAGGTGAGGGTTACTAAAGCGCTAACCGCATAAATCAAACCGACGCGTTTCTCCCCGACTAAACTTTCGAGAAAAGACGAGTTGACATAATAAGTGAGCGCGGCGCTTAGAGTGAGCGAGAACCCAGCGAAGAAAACCTGTCGAGTCATATTAAAGTGAATCAAAGTCATCGAAAGATACGCCGATTTGTTTCAAAATGATCGCTATTAGCTTGACCCCGATATCTCTATGATGAGGATTGGGAATAGATAATCGTAAATTATCCTTTTCCATAAATTCATGTCGACCACCAGAATATGGACCGATGAAGCCAAGCTTTTTAAGTTTCCGAATCAATACCAAACGACTGATTGGTCTAGGCATTAACAGGCAATCTTAAAGAAAAACCCCTAATTGGTTTACTTTCTTTTACTGACAAAAAGATTTGTTCCTCGAGGATTTCCGCTAACTCACTGCGGACAATCTCGATATTTTTGCCTTGACTATAAACCCCCCGAAAACGAGGTAACCGACCAACCCATTGGTTTACTGATTCATCGTATTTATATTCAGCCATTAACAACTGATCTTCAATAAATTTTTGTAACCGAGACATATTGATTTCATCTTATCACATCAATAGTCAAGTCGGCAAATCTTGCACTGGCCTAGTGTACAGTTGACAGTCAGGCGGGGGCGGAAAAAC
>JBBTRZ010000007.1:0-1469 GCA_038064935.1 Patescibacteria group bacterium | reverse complement strand
CTCGCCGCCGCAGGCGGCGAAATGCGTTCGGACTAATTCAAGAATACTGCACCACGCAGGAAATTGCAAGTTTGAGATTGTATTGAATTTTTGCTGTACGGAGTGATGTACAGTGTGGATAAGATATCGGCTAAAGTATTACCCTTGCGTGGTATAATTTTGGCTGACTATGTGGCGGTCACGATTTTTTGCTGTCTCTATTTCTTGCCTAATTTTAATTACGGTTTCGCTACCGTCTCTGACTTTGGCGGTCGCGGGTGTGCCGACAATTATCAGTTATCAAGGGCGACTTACTGACGGCAGTGGCAACTTACTTGGTGGTTCAGGAACAACTTATTATTTTAAGTTTTCGATTTGGGATAATCCGACCGTTGGCTCGGGTTCGCGTCTCTGGCCGACTAGCGCGCCCGGGTCAGGATCGGCCACGGTTCGTCAGGGCGTCTTCAATGTCAACATCGGCGATACGACAAACGGTTATCCAGATGCTCTGACTTATGATTTCAATCAGAACGATACCGTCTATCTTCAAGTCGAGGCCTCGGCCGATAATTCTTCGTTCCAAACACTCGCGCCGCGACAGAGAATCGCCGCGAATGCTATTGCTCAACTGGCCTCTCGGGTAAGTGGCACGGGAGCGTCATCTTTTGGCACCACGACACCATTATCCGATACGGCGGTGACGATTGAAGCGACGACGAGCACTGTCACTCCGCTCGCGATTCGCGCCGCCGCGAGTCAGACCGCTAATCTTTTTCAAATTCAGAATGCATCCGGGGCTAGTCTCTTGTACGCGAATTCCTCCGGAGCTCTTTTTGCTTCTTCGACTCTCCAAGTGACGGCCACGACCACACTCTATAGCGATTTGGTGGTTAATGGCGCGACGAAGTTTAATGGCAACACTTACACTTGGCCAAGTGCTTTGTCGGCAGGTAATTTTTTGCAAACTGATGCGAGTGGCAATTTAACCTGGGCCGCGGCTAGCGCCTCGGCTGGCGGTTGGACGGATGGGGGCACAATCGTTAGCCCGACGACCTCAACCGATCTAATTTCTTTTGCTCAAGGTTCGACGACTAGAATTTCTGTCACTGATCGATTATACATTGGGGGTACGGCCACGACGACAATTGTGGGGGACAATGCGAGTAGTACCTTCGTCGGCGGTGTTTCGGCGACCGGCGATCTGGCCGCCGATCAACTTTTCTTGACTGGTGCCACTTCGACCGCCGCGAACGGTTTCAACCTCTCGGCTGGTTGCTTCGCTGTCAATGGGACTTGTGTCGGCGGCGCGAGTGAAGTGACCTCGGTCACCGATAATGGAGGTGGCACGCTAACAATCGCTCCAAACTCCGGCATTGTCGTCGCTTCCCTCAACTTAACCAACCCCAACACCTGGACGGGCCTGCAACAATTCGCCCGCGCCTCCACCACCCTCTTCTCGAGTTACGGCCCGGCCTACTTTGGGGCGACGG
>JBBTRZ010000006.1:0-1123 GCA_038064935.1 Patescibacteria group bacterium | reverse complement strand
AATCTCGCGGTCACTAACTTTGCGTCAACGTCAGCGCTTACCGTTTCCAATAATCTTAATGTCAGCGGTTCGGCTCCATCCGACGCAAAATTTGGCGTTGTTGGAGGTAGTTCAATGTTTACGCAATATATTAAAGGGAGTGGACAATATGTGAGTTATATTGAAGGTGGCGGAGCAAGTTCATACTCCGTGCAATGGATTCAATCAATCGGCACCAATAGAGATCTTTTGTGGGTTGTAGGAGACTATGGTAAAACAAGCGGAAATTTAATGACGATTTCGACCGGTAATGCAACTTTTTCAGGAACAGGTTTAAATATAGATTTGGGGACAAATGGCGCCGGAAATTTTATTGGAGATTTTGTTAATTTCAGGAATTCAGCCGGGACAGGAGGTAGTGGTGGTCCTACGAAATTTAAAGTTGATTATAAGGGTTTAGTATATGCGGCTGACAAAATCGGCATCGGCACCACGACACCAAACTGGCTTCTCCAGATTTCAACCTCAACTCCAAGCAAAGCATTTCTTGCAATTACCGATATGGGCGCTTCTGCGAATCTCAAACACTGGACCCTCTCCTCCCAAGGCGGCAACTTCTACATCGCCACCTCGTCTGATGCGTATGCGACAAGCAGTGTTCCCGCAATGATGATTGGTTCAAACGGGAACGTGGGCATCGGGACGACGAGCCCATACGCGAAATTGTCTTTGGTGGAGAGCGCTAGTGGTTTAAGGGATGTGTTTGTCATCTCAACTTCCACGAGCGGTTCGGTGTTCAGGGTTGATTCATACGGTCAGACGTTCGGCGACGGCGCGTACTCTTCGCCCGCGGCCGATTACGCCGAATATTTCTACACCAACAGCGCTAATCTCAAATCAGGGGAAGTCGTTTGTGTTGACATTATAGAAAATAACGCCGTTAAGCGGTGCGAGCGCGGAGCGGATAATAATGTCATGGGCATCGTTTCCACCAAACCGTCGGTCATCGGCAATTATATTAAAGCGGCGCAAGCCAATCCGTCCCACTACGCCATCATCGGCATGTTGGGTCAGGTTGACGCGTTCGTCTCGGCCGAGAACGGCCCCATTAATATTGGCGACTCTCTGACCTCGGCATCGTCCA
>JBBTRZ010000005.1:0-17826 GCA_038064935.1 Patescibacteria group bacterium | reverse complement strand
GCTTGAGGTATTATTCGAACGCACCGGTTGTGCACTTACTTATTGAATGTAGCATACTGCTGTGGGCTTAATCCATGTAGTCCCCGGCAAGGCGACGCCTCGACAGTCAACAGATTCCGACATCACGATGGCTGAAATTTTACTCCATACTCTCGATCCCGAATCGGAATCCGATCTCTACAACATCAAAAATTTTACGATTTGATAATAAAAAATACTGTGGTATATTTACTTTATGAGTAATTTTCGCATTCTTTTCATCGCCGGATTGGTGTTTATATTATTAATCTCTAGTTATTTTTTTATGTCTTCACAAAACAATGATGCAAATATATCTCATGAAAAAGAGGTCGAGGCGATTCATCAAAAGATTATCGCCGAGTGGGATGGTTCCGTTGAGGCACTTGGCGCTTTAATTAATCATCAGACTTCAGAGATACGAGAGGGTGTCTATAGAGTATTATTTCATCTTGTTTATGATGGCGTAAAATTATTTGAGGGGCGGATGGATAAAGATCGTGTGGCCATCGTCTTTACTTATCGTTCAGCGATTTATCAATACTGGGCGAATCGGATTATAGCGGAATCGCCGGCGATTGGTGGGCAGATTCTGCGTTGGCTGGATGAACTGCCCATGGAGTATATTCGTAACGCGTCTGGGTATGATCCTTACGCACTTAATCAAGCGACGGTTGAGATGTTGGAACGCCTTCCGTGGGACGGCTCAACGGCCGGTGAATATATGCCCACATTGGTTCGATTGTTGGGTAAATATGGTAGAAAGATAAACACTGGCACAAAGGGAAAACTGATCACGGCTGCCACTCTACCGATTGATATTCAAAATCATGGTTGGCCGGGGAAGTTGCCATGGAATGCGAGACTGGCTTTGGCGCGGATAGGGGATGAAAATTTTGTGACTGAGATTCTTCAGCAAGTGCAATCGGAAGATGATATTGTGACGCGCGCCACAATTTTGTTTAAGGATTTGACTTACATTAGACATCCTAAAGTCACTCAAGTATTAGCGAATTTTGTTTTCAGCAATAAGTTATTGCCATCGCTTAAACCGATGGGCCCCGGTATCAGTGAGGCCTATCATGCAGTTCAACAATTAAACTTTCTTTTAGACGGCCGAATACCGGTTGATGAATCTTCGGCTTGGGAAAATGTTTTAGTGGCCAGGGCGTGGTTATTGGAGAACGCTTGGAATATAGAAATTTCGTCCGATGTAGTCGAGCAGCACATTTTACAAACGGTTCGGGCGATACACGATGTGGCGCAACTTGATTTTGCCACAACTGGGGCTACGACCGTGGTGATGCCTATGAGTTTGGGTTGGTCCATGGTAGCGATTAGGCCGGATGAGACTAGTGGAAGTGCCGTTATTGCTAATCCGCCAATAGTAATTGGCGAAAAAGGCAACTGGGAACAGCTTTCATTATCTTTGTTGCCACTGCAAGAACAATTGCTAAATGGGTCCTATTCGTGGAAAGAGCCGTTAGAAGATGTTTATTCACCCTTTTCTCATGGTGGCGTTATTCTATTTCGGCCCGAACTGGCTAGTTCAGACTTGGCTTATTTTGGCGATTTCCATGTTATATTTCCGAGTTGGGCAACCTTAATACCGGAAGCCCTCGAGCGTTATCAAGTTGAACCGGCATTGCAAGTTTCATATCTTGATTCGACAACTAGACCGGTCGTATCGGTGGATAAGCTCGAATCTCTAACAATGGATAGTAATGATTTGATTGGAGTCATGGCCGTTCAAAAATTGATTAACGGTCAGAAATTTACTCCGGCGATGTTGCACAGCATTCTTACTTCCACCGGGACGGATAGTGAATACCGCCGAGCGGTTGTGATGTATTCAGTCATCCAGACTCAAAATGGGGAAGGGATAAGAAACGAATTCATTCCGCTACTAGACGAAATTAGAAAGGTTATCGCCTCAACTAACCATCTCGTAGATTTAAGAGCCGTTGCGCTTGCGGCTTTCACCGTGATGCTAGATCCTATGAATACATCAAGCACACAGGCACGCGCCAAGACGCTCCTTGCCGAAGTTCAGCAATCCCTGACGAGATTTGGTCAAGACGCTCAACAAGATCAAGAGTTCAACTATATTTTTAAGGCATTATCATTTTAGTTTGATAAATCGTTATGAACCATAAAAATCTTATAATCATTGCTTTTGTGACGATCATAATTTTGGTTGCGGTTTTGGGTTTTGCAACCGGAACACCGTATGTTAAAGTATCTTCAGTTATGAAGTATCATATCCAAACTAGTAATTCAGCAATTACAGTTGACATAAGTGAAAACAATTACGCACATCTTTTAGTGGCCTCATCAGCGACTAATGAAGAGATAACGAGATTGGATTATATTCTACCAGCGCAATTTAAAGAAAATCTAAATCTTTTGGTTGAAAATGTCTTAAGTACTTGTGATAAGAAACAGACGCGCGAATCAGAAATTCTTTTAAATGCCAACGGACAATCTTGTGGTTGGAGTCAGGCCAATTTACGGCAAGGTGGATCACCGCAATCTCTCTGGAGGTTTATGGAATCAAATTTTCTAGTCTCTCTTCGTACCACATACTTTTTTGAACGACGAGCAACTATCGAAAATGAAAATGGAGAATCAGAAAAAGAAGCATTAGCTTGGAAAAATGCGACAAATGAACTAAAAAAATGGTGGATATCAGAATTACCGATTATTACCAATATCGGGCTGATTGATGCTGAAGCGGAGAATTATTTTTCCAGTAGACAATTTACAAAGGCGGCTGACAAATTTAAGGAGGTATATAATAGCAATGTCAGCTTTTATTTACTGGAATATTCGCACCCATTAGTGTCCCAGCCAATAATATGAATACAAACATAAATTATAAGAAAATCGGGATAATAGCTTTTATTATAATTTTAGTTATCGCAATTTTTAGTTTTAAGAATTGCACGGATTATAGACCGCTAGTCACCGATATTCCGATCTTAAATAATGAACCCGAGAGTGGCTGGCGCGTGCTTGATTCTTCAAGTGACGGTGCAGACGAGTTCGTGGTAGATATGCCCGATTACCTTTTTCAGGAAGCTGACACCGCTGACGATCCGCTTTATTCAGACGCTTATACCAGCGAAGACAAGCATGGAAATATTTACTCTTTTACTATTCGTAAACCAGCCTCAGAAGAAAGTCTTGGCAATGTGGATCAGCGCCTAAAAAACTCTTTGAATAAAGTGTTAGGATCGGACAACAAATTACTTTTTTCCTCCCGGCGTGAGTGGGAAGGCCGTCCGTCCTTGGAATTCGTAATGTATGACACCGCTGGATCTCGGGAGACATTTTACAACCTCTTCTACACTAAAGGACGAATTGTTTTAGCTGGTGAAAAAATTTATATTTTAGCTGTTGGTTATTGGGATTATAATTACCATGACGGCAATTTTTATCATTTTATAAATTCTTTTGTTTTAAATGATAATAATATGGAAAATAAACTACTTGATATTAAGGCAACTTGTGAAGGGGGTGATCATTGTTTGTTTGAAAAAAAGGACATAGCTCTTAATGTCACGGTTACTAATACTCATCCAACGGCGATTGGACTCCATTTAGAATTTATTCAAAAAACTGGTCCGACGATAAAGCTGATTGATACTCGAACTGGAGCCGAAACATATCTCAAAAAAAATCTGGCCGACCCTGATTTCGAAGATAAAATTACCTTGATTCAACCAGGAAAGTCAGTGGCGATAAAATGGGTTATTCAACCAGGAGATTTCGAGGAATTTACCGGCAAGTCACCTGGTAATTTAGATATAGCGGCCGAGATTATTATTGATACGATACTAGAAATGGATGGTAATAAAGAGGTTGAATTTAGGGGTGGTAGCACCGTTAGAATTATAGGTGGAGATCAGTAATAACAGTTTTTGTTATTCAATTTTTTTGTCATTAACTTTCTGCGGATTATGATTCGGACAGGTCTTGTTGGAACAACGGTTGGGAATCGTCTTGGTGCCCTCCATCATTAAGGCGCCGCACAGATGACAAATGTCACCCGTTGGCTTGGCTTTAATCGCGTTTTTACAAGCCGGATAATTAGTGCAACCGTAGAAGAGGCCATACTTTCCGCGGCGTTCGGCCATCGTCCCTTTTTTACACATCGGACATTTGACGCCTGTGTCGGCCGCGGCCGCCACTTGCTCATCTGGTTTGACAAACTTACATTTTGGATAATTGGAGCAGGCGATGAAGCGACCGAAGCGACCATCGCGCTCGACCAATTTACCGTCTTTACAGTCGGGGCATTTTTCTCCGGTCTCTTTTGGTCCCTGCATCGCCTCGCCAGTTTCGCTCCGCGCGCCGGGACAATCCGGGAAGCGGCCGCAACTTAAGAATTTACCGCCGCGACCCAGTTTCCACACCATGTCACCGCCACAGATTGGGCACTTGAGTTCAGCCGGACCCGCTCCGAGATTATTGATTTTCGGAATGTCTTTATTGGCGACGACCGCTTGGTGAAAGGGACCGTAGAAATCAGTGAGTGATTTACGGTACTCTAGTCGGCCGCCGGCGATCTCATCAAGTTCATCTTCCATCTTGGCGGTAAATGAATCGCTAATATAATTATGAAAGTGAGTGTCGAGGAAATCACTTACCACTTCACCGGTTTGGGTAGGTTGCAATGATCGACTAATTTTGTCCACATAGCCGCGGTCAAGAATAGTTTTAATCGTCGAAGCATAAGTACTCGGCCGACCGATGCCGCGCTTCTCTAATTCTTTGACGAGGCCGGCCTCGCTGTAACGATTGGGGGGCGTTGTTTGTTTGCCTTCACTCTCAATCTTTTTTAATTGGAGCGCCTCGCCTTGACTCACGGGCGGTAATTCGTGTTCTTCACCCTTCGCCGCCGGATCCGCTCGAAGCCAGCCGTCAAATTTAATCAGGTAACCGCCGGCGGTGAAGGGCGGCACGGTTTTATTGTCGGCGAGGGCAGTGACGCGCGTCTCGGCGCCCGCGGCGTCGGTCATCTGCGAGGCAACTGTTCGTCGCCAAATCAGATCGTAGAGTTTGTGTTCACCGTCGCTCCCGCCCGCCGCTCGGGTTTGAATTTTCGTTGGCCGAATCGCTTCGTGGGCTTCCTGGGCGTTCTTACTTTTAGTTTGGTAGAAACGAGGTGTGCCGGCATAGTTCTCGCCGTATTCTTTCTTGGCGAGGGCAATAATGTCACTTACAGCCCCGGCATTCATGTTGGTGCTATCAGTGCGCATGTAAGTAATGAGACCGGCTTCATAGAGTCGTTGGGCGTGACGCATGGTCATCGAGGGCGAGAGACCAAGGCGCGACGACGCGGCCTGCTGGAGAGTGGAAGTAGTGAAGGGTGGCCGCGGGCGGCGCGCGACGGCGCGCGCTTCGATCTTACCAACTTGCCAGTTCGCCTCGCGTCCAACTTCTACAATCGTCTCCGCTTCGCCCGCTGTTTTCGGTTCGATCGAGCAGGTAAAAGTTATGTCATCACCATTTTTAGTTTCAAGAAGCGCGGTAATGACCCAATAATGCTCGGGGATGAAAGCGCGGATTTCCTTCTCCCGTTCGACGAGAATGCGGAGAGCGGGGGATTGGACGCGGCCGGCCGAGAGGCCGTAGCGAAGCTTTTGCCAAATAAGCCCGGAAAGATCGTAGCCGAAGAGTCGGTCGAGGACGCGGCGCGCCTCTTGAGCGTGGCGGAGATTGTCGTCAATCGGCCGGGGATGAGTCAGAGCTGTCTCAATCGCGGCTTTAGTAATTTCGTGGAAAACCACCCGATTTAACTTTAAGTTTTTAGTTTTTAGTTTTGCGTTATTAAGACCAATCGCTTCCGCAATGTGCCAAGCAATCGCTTCGCCTTCACGATCCGGGTCGGTGGCGAGGAGAACGCTCGAGGCCTGCTTCGCCGCCCGCGTTAGTTCATTAACGATATGTTCTTTACCCTTCACTACTTCGTAGCGGGGGACGAAACCGGCGGCGATATCAATCGCGTTCTTATTTGATTTCGGTAAATCGCGAATGTGACCGACGCTCGCGAGGACGCGGTACTCGCCGCCCAGATATTGACCAATCGTTTTCGCCTTCGCCGGTGATTCAACGATGAGTAATTTTTTGCCTTCGGCTTTTATCATTGTTTTACATTAGTACTACGGTCTGATTATTTTTGCAAACTGATCGAGAGACGAATCTCACCGAGTGTTTCCTTGGTTAGACCTTTAAGCTCCATCGTCGCGAGGAGGACATTAGTCTCGTTCGTCGGTTGCGCCAGTTGGCGGATGAGTTCATCGCGGGGGAGTGGCTCGATTGAGAGCAGGTCAATAATTATTTTTTCAGTGGGAGAAAGCAAGTTAAGATCGAGAGTTTTGATTTCGTTGGCGTCGGCGGTTGGCTTGAAACCGAGCATTTCCAAGAGGTCAAAACTTGTGGTGATCGGTGTCGCGCCTTGGCGGATCAACCGGTTGGTGCCGTAAGATTGTGGCGAGAAAATGGAGCCCGGCACGGCACCGACCTCGCGATTGTAATCAAGGGCCAAGCGAGCGGTAATGAGTGTCCCTGACTTGTCGCCGGCCTCGATGATTAAAGTGGCCTTTGAGAGCCCGGCCATAATTCGATTGCGGCGAGGGAAGGTGTGGATGCCGGCGGGGGCAGTGGGCGGGAGTTCGGAGAGTAGCGCGCCACCGGCTTCCACGATCTGATCGGCTAAACGCGCATTAGAAGATGGATGGAGCACCGACCGATCAAGGCCGGAACCAGGAATACCGATAGTCGGGAGATTGGCATCGAGCGCCGCTTTGTGGGCCATAGTGTCGGTGCCAATAGCGAGGCCGGAGATGATGGCGATAGGGTAACCGGCGAGACCTCCCACCAACGCTTCACATGCCTCCTGGCCATAGCGGGTGATTCGCCGCGAGCCGACGACGGTGAGATAAGTGTATTCTTTCGGATTCGGCAAAACGCCTTCGAGATAAAGTTCCTTGGGCGGATCGGCCATCTCCCTGATCGCGGTGGGAAATTCTTCCGGCGGGAGTTTTCTAATTTCATTTTCCTTCTCATTTTCCATCCCGCGATTGTATCAGGTTTTTGGAAAACCCCAATTGATTAGCATTTCGTGATAATATTAAAAATCATGAAATCAAAACCAAAAGTTGGTTTATATGTCGACGGAGCAAATCTTTTCTACCAAGGCCGACGAAACGGTTGGATGATTGATTACAAAAAACTCTTGGTTTGGGTGAGGAAAGAAAGTGATATCGTTGTGGCTAAATACTTTATCGGTAAACCATCTTGGGAACCAGCCAAGTCACTGAACCAAACTTTTAACTCGTACTTAGAGAAGATTGGCTATTCAATTATCACCAAACCACTCAAGAAAATTAAAACTAAAGGCGGGGAAATTAAGAACAAATGTAATTTTGATGTCGAGATGCACGATGAAATTATTCACGATCTTTCAAAACTTGATATTGTTTATTTAGTCAGTGGGGACAGTGATTTTATGAGGACAAAACAACGAGTACTGTCTAACCAGAAAAAAATAAAGTTCCTGGCTTATAAAAGGGGTTGTTCTTGGGAAATCAGAATGTCCTGGCATGTTTTACTTGACGACATAAAGGCAGAGGTCGAAAGGACTTGACAGCAATTACTTTCTGAATATAATGGAGCCATAGTTACATCGCCGGCCCCTGTGGCCGGTTTTTCCGTTTACAAAAAACGCCGAACCCTTGTGTGAGTCCGGCGTTCAGCTTATTCACCATTTCTAGAACTGGTGGGAGTGTGGGTTTCAACTGTCGTCGTTTTTCGGTCCGTGATAGAGTTTATCGACACCCGGCGTTGTTGGTCCTAATGGAATCTGAAACACATTACCATCTTGCACGAGTTTGACCATTTGTTTCTCTGACCCCAAGCCGATAACATCGAGGACAATTGTCCTCTCAGTTCGTCTCCCAGATAAGAACCTCTCAATGACCTTAATCTCAACGGTTTTTTGCGATGAGGATTTTGAGTCTTTAAGATTACGCGTCTGTGATCCCCAACATAGGGAGCAGATCCCATTTTTAGCTCGAGTATCTCTCCCACACCCCGAACAAGTTTGAATCTCTGACGGTTTATTACGGCTTTTTGCCATGATATTTACCTTTCTCTTTAGATAAAGAAATTAAAAGACCTTCCCGAAACTTGGAAGATACTATCATTATGTTGATTATTTGTCAATCAGTGGCTGTTCACTTTTTTTGTTACAATGACCCCATGCTCGATATTAAATTTATTCGGGAGAATGCGGAGGTCGTGAAGGAGGCGGTGCGGAAGAAGCGGCTGACCTTCGATCTCGATGAGCTACTTAAGGTGGATGCCGAGCGCCTCGCGGTTCTTGGCAAAGTGGAAGCGGCGCGGGCGCGACAGAATGTCGTGAGTCAAGAGATTGCTAAGGCCAACACGGCCGACCGCGAGAAATTGATTGCCGAGATGACAACGCTCAAATCCGGTTTCAAACTCGAAGAAGATAATTTGGCCGCGGTCATGAAGCGTTGGCAGACTTTGATGCTTCAAGTTCCCAATCTGCCAGATGTGTCAGTGCCGGAGGGGGCGGACGAGACCGCAAATCAGGAGGTGCAGGTCTGGGGCGAGAAACCAAAGTTTGCTTTCGCGCCGAAAGATCATATCGAGCTTATGCTCAATTTGAAAATGGTTGATTTCGAACGCGGGACCAAAGCCCACGGCTTCCGTGGTTACTTCTTGCAAGGGGCGGGGGCCGAGTTGTCTTGGGCGCTTGTCAATTACGGTCGGGAATTTTTCGGGCGGAAAAATTTTCAGCCTATTGTGGCGCCGGCCATCGTCAAGCGCGAATACTTCTATGGCACGGGACATTTGCCTAAGGATGCCGACGATCTTTATCGAACTCAAGATGACGATTATCTCTCGGGCACGGCGGAAGTGCCGATGATGGCGTATCACGCTGATGAGATTTTAGCCGTCGCCGATTTACCAAAACGCTACCTCGCCTTCTCACCCTGCTTCCGGCGCGAGGCCGGGAGTCATGGTAAGGATACCAAGGGCTTGATTCGGGTTCATGAATTTTTCAAACTCGAACAACTTATCTTATGCGCCGCCGATCATGGCACTTCCGCGTCCCTTCACGAAGAGTTGAATCGCAATCACGAAGAATTTCTGGAGTCACTCGGCTTACCTTATCGCCGTTTACTGATTTGTGGCGGCGATTTGTCTTTGAGCAAAGTTAAACAATATGACGCGGAAGTGTGGTTTCCCGCGGCCGGGGCGTATCGCGAGAGCTCGAGCGCTTCGTATTACCACGATTTCCAAACGCGGCGGTTTAACATCCGTTACCGTGACGAGATCGGCAAAACCCATTTTGCTCATTCGCTCAACTCTACGGCCGTTGCCACCCCGCGACTCCTCGCCGCGCTTGTTGAGAATTACCAAACCGAGACTGGGACAATCACTATTCCCGAAATTCTTAGGGTTTATTTGGGCGGCCAACAGCTGATTGGTCATGGCATCGCATCGTGAGATTCTAAGAGCCAATCGCCGCGCGCGGCAGAAACGCTTGTTCCGGCGGTCAGCGCTCCTCATCATTTTAGCCCTGCTCATTTTGGCTTTCGTCCTTTGGTATCTTTGGGATTCTTCATTCTTTGCTCTAAACCATATTTCAATCATTAACGCCAAAATGATTCCCGCGGAACGCTTGACTGCCGTTGTGAATGAGGTTTTGGCGCCCAAGTATTTCAAGCTTTTCCCGCGGCCGGTGAATTGGTTTTACCCCCGGGCGGCGATTGTGGCCAATCTTCGAGAACAATTTCCCGAATTGGCGGCGGTTAAGGTTTCCAACCCGTCGTGGGGGACACTTCAGATTGAGATTGCCGAACGACGCGCCGTGGCCCTATGGTGTCAAGAAGAAATTTGTTACGCCATCGACCAGACCGGACTTCTCTACACTCCGGCTCCCCGATTTTCCAATGACGCTATCTTTACCCTTACCGGCCCCGCTCTGCCAATCCAGATCGGCAGTCGGCCACTCTCAATTTCCCAGTTCCAGCAACTGTTGGAACTTCGAGCCGCGATTAACCGACAACTGGAAATTAATCCCGATTTTACCGGTCAGACAGTTATAACCGTCTCGCTTAGCGAACCAGTGGATTATTTTTTCGAAGTTCGGGACACTCGTCTGGAGGTGAAGAGCTGGCGCTTGCTCGTCGCGCGCGCCGACGCGAGCGATATTATTATTTCTCGTCTCCTGGCCACTTTTTCGTCTGGGGCCTTCCTCACCGAGTACCGTTTACTCTTGAGCCAGCTCGATTCTCTCGATCTCCGTTTCCGGCGGCGGATTTTTTATAAATTTGTGCCATAATGGTAGCGTATGACCGTCGCCACTCTATTTGGTCGTTACTTCGCTTGGCATTACACCACCGGCTTGGCCGACTGTCTCCGGCTCGTCGCGAATTTTCTTTGGTTCGGCTACCACTTCTTCTCCGTGCCGGTTATTACTCGAACACTCTTCAGTCCCTGGCGTCGGTTGGGCGAGAGTTATCGCAAGGGTTTTGACCCGGAGCGGATTCTGGAAACCTTAATTGTCAATATTTTAATGAGACTTTTTGGTTTTCTGATCAGAATTATTTGGTTGATGTTGGCATTCTCTGTTATCATTCTAATTTTCAGTCTTGGAATTTGTGTCGCGGTTTTTTTCTTTTTGGCGCCAGTCGTCATTTTGGGGTCGTTTATCGTCGGTTTTTATCTTCTTTTTTTAGCTTAAAACTATGTTATCACCCATGATCCATCATCGCCATCATCACGGCTTCACCCTAATAGAACTACTGGTCGTAATTTCGATCATTAGCTTGCTATCGAGCATAGTGTTTGCCTCACTCAATCAAGCCCGCGTCAAGGCACGAGACTCTAAGAGGGTGCAGGATTTGATTCAATTACGCAATGCTTTAGAATTGTATAGAGCAGATTATGGAAGATATCCACCTCCTATTCTCGACTTTGACGGGCGAGGAGAAAACTGCTGGGATTGCGCTGAAAGTTTTCAAAGTGCTAGTCCGTTTAGTGATTCCGGTAATAATAATTTCAGCAGACTGGGCACGGGAGGACCGTTGGGCACTGGGCTCAACCCATATTTATCCCCCCGCCCCAGGGACCCGCTAGCTCCCCCGGATGGTTTTGTCGATGGCAACGATGGTTACATCTTTAATTCTTATAGAGGTTACTGGTATAAATCTGATCCACAAGGAAATGATTATAAAATAGTCATTCTAGAAACCGTAGAAAATTATAGTAATGTTCCTGCGCAAATGTTTGATGATACTTTCTTATCACTTGCAGGAATTGACGAGGCAATATCGTTATACTCTTCAAGTCGCTCCCAATATTGGTCTCACTTTTGCACTTTTACTCCATTAACCTGCTAAAACTATGCATCCTTTCAGATCATATCTTGCGACCAGTCGTTTTTATCCCGTTTTTCTTCTCGACGGGTTGATCGGCCATCGGGAAAGACACATTCTTCTTCGGTTCCTTTTTTGGCTGGTGCTTTTGATCGTGGCCATTTTAGGTATCACGAGTTTATCGCCAATCATTCCAAGTTTCGCCGACTATCTTCGCTTTTTTCAGCTCGCGGTTCCAAAATTGGTCGGCGCTCTCTTCCTCCTCTTTTCTGTCTGGCTCACGATTTATCTTTTGGAATGTTACTTCCGTGATCGTTATTTCGCGGCGCCGCACTCCGAGTCGTCGGACTTGTTTTCGTTCGAGATTAGCCAATTGCTTTATCGGGCCGAAGAAGCCGATCCGCTTCTCGCTTATCTCACTGCCGAAAGCAGCATGTTTCTAATGCTGCGTTTGGGAATTCCGGAAGCGTCGCTGCTCGGCTTTATCGAGAGTCGTCACAGCGCCGCGCGCGCGGGTGCTGTGGCGCCGCCTCTTCCCATTGAGGTGGGTAAGGTGTTAACCCTTGAATCTTTGGTCGGTTGGCTCTTTGATCAATATCCTGATTTTGCAAAGTGGCTCCTCGGGTTCGAGATTCGCCGCGACGAGCTCACTGGCGCCGCCGGTTGGCTTTCGCGTCAGATGTCTTCCGAGCGAGCGGCCGAGCGGTGGTGGTCGCGAGAGAGACTCGCGCGCTTGCCCGGCCTCGCTAAAGATTGGTCCTACGGCGAGACGACTCACCTTGACCGTTACGCGACTGATCTCCGGTTGTCGCCACAGACGGCGCTTCATCCCGATGATCCACTCATCCCGTCACCGGCCACTCTTCAAGTGGAGACAATTTTGTCGCGCGCGGCCGAGGCGAATTGCCTAGTGCTTAGTTCATCAGGCGCCGCGGGGGCGCAACCGCTCGTTTTTGAACTAACCAAGCTAATTAAGCGCGGTCAAGTGGTGCCGGTTCTCGAGCATCGCCGGCCGGTCCTCTTCGAGACGGCGCGGTTTCTCGCCGCCTTCTCTGACGCGGCCACTCTCGAGCGTGAACTTTTGACGATTGTTCGCGAAGTGACGGACGCCGGCAACATTCTCCTCGTTATTGATGACTTGCCCGGTCTCGTCGTCGGCGCGCGGCAGGTCGGCGCGCCAATTGAGAAACTCCTCGATCCTTTCTTGGCCTCGGCCACTCTGCCACTCCTCGGTCTCGCTTCCCTCGAGTCGTATCATCGGCTACTTGAACCACTGCCCGAGCTCATGAATCGGTTCGAGGTCGTGACGGTGGCCCCGCTTGACCCCAGTCTTCTTCTCGCTGAACTCGAAGACCGGGTGCTCGAACTCGAACGCCGTTACAAAATTATTTTTACTTATTCAGCCCTTTTAGCGTTGCTTGATTTAGCGAACGAACATCTCACTGCCGGTTCGGTGGAAAATGAGGCCACGGATCTTCTCCTCGAATTGCCGGCCTGGGCCCGAGTTAAGGGTACGACCATGATTGGTAAACGCGAAGTGCTAACTTATGCGACCGATAAACTCAAAGTGCCGGTGGGCCCGGTCAGTGTCGCCGAGCGGGAGAAGTTACTTCAATTGGAACCATTGCTCCACGCCCGCGTGATCGGTCAGGATCCGGCGATTGTGGCGATCGCGGGCGCCATGCGGCGGAGTCGGGCCGGCATTAGGAATGTGAAGCGTCCGATCGGTTCCTTCCTCTTTTTGGGGCCGACGGGGGTGGGGAAGACGGAGACCGCCAAGGCCCTCGCCGCTGTCTTCTTCGGTTCGGAGGAATCCTTCATCCGACTCGATATGTCGGAGTATCAGGGGGCGGAAGCTTTGCCGCGTCTCATTGGGTCGCCGGCGTCTGGGGCACCGGGGCAACTCGCGAGCCTCATTCGCGAGCGGCCCTACAGTGTTCTCCTTCTTGATGAATTTGAGAAGGCCGACAGCGGGTTACGCGACTTGTTCCTGCAAGTTCTCGATGAAGGTTTCTTCACCGACGCGCGCGGCGAACGGGTCAACGCCCGCCACTTGATTATCATTGCCACCTCGAATGCCGGCGCGCCGCTCATTTGGGATATGGTGAAGCAAGGCCGTCGGCTCTTCGAGGAAGAACGCACAATCATTGACACGATTGTAAAGCAAGGCATTTTCAAACCGGAGCTCATCAATCGCTTCGATGCCGTGATTCTCTTTAATCCCCTGGGGGCCGACGAACTGCGTGGGATCGCCAAATTACTGCTTCAAGCTCTCGCGACGCGCCTTAAAGAGAAGGGGATTATTATGAAGATCACCGATCCCTTGATCCTCCGGGTCGTCGAACGCGGGACCGATCAGCAGTTTGGTGCCCGGCCCCTGCGGCGCTTCATCGAATCATCGGTCGAGCAAACAATCGCCGACGCTATGCTCGCGGATAAATTGCGGAGTGGCCAAACCGTCGAACTCATTCCCACCGCCCCCGACTCACCCGCGCCATTTACCATCACGATTACGGATTAACTAACACAGCTTATTTAACCCATGATTATGGCCATATTTTGTAATTTTTTCCAAAAATAGCGGAATCGATCGAAATTCTTTGATTTGCACACTGTCCATTGGGGCCGACTTCGCAAATGCGTCGTCGGTCCCTTTGTCTTTTTAATCATGTTCTCCACGGCAAGGCAACGCCTTGACATGAGAAATTCCAGCAGAAATGCTGGGGTTTCTTTGGGTGCCGGGTCTATTGCTCGTTTCGCCTACTAAGTCTATACTCTAGGCATGAGTTCGAACTTAATTCTCCCACTTCTTGTGCCGATATTGGCCACTATTTTTATAGGCATTGTGGCCTGGTTGCTTAAGCGCGCTGTCCAAAATTTAGAAGAAACTGATAAACGGTTGGAAGGTAAGGTGGATAATATCGAATCATTTACTAAAGTTGCGTCTAACTCAATTGTGGAAATCCAAACTATTTTGGGCGGTCGGGGGTTTACTATTAATCAAAAGTTAGCGTACACCTCTGGAAGTCCACTCAAGCTGACGGATTACGGAGAAACCCTTATGAAAGAAAGTGGTTTTTATGACATCCTGGAAAATAATTCGGCTTCTCTCGTCGACTTGGTTAAAAGTAAAAATCCACAAACGAACTACGATATCCAAGAATATTCGATGACAGTGTTAAAAGAATTAGCTAATTCTAATAACCCCTTAGTTGTTCCTCTGAAAAATCATGCTTTTAATAAAGGTTTACCCTTGGAAATGATATTGAACAGTGCGGGTCTTGTTTTGCGAGACGAAGTGATGAAAAATTTGAAGTTTGGTGATGACACTTTAGAAAATAAAGATAAATCATGAAATACATGCGTGGTGAGGTTAAACCTTGACATGATTCACAGACCTACGATCACCGATTAACCACCTTTTATGAAGAGACTTCTTCTGGGTTCACTCATTCTTGTCGTCGGCGCTCTCATCTGGCTTTTGCCGGATGAGCATGGTGATTATCCTTTAGCGATTGAACATTTGACGAGTCAAGTGTTTCGCGAGACGGTGACGCCAGAGAGTTTACGCGATCGCTACGCGGCTAAATCTTTTACCATCCTCCTTATTCCCGGCCACGATCGCGACTACTCGGGCGCGATCTACGGCGGGCTACGCGAAGCGGATTTGACGCTGGCACTGGCGGCGAAGTTGAAAGCCGATCTCGAACGCTCGGGAATAGGGCGCGTTATCACCACCCGCGATCTCGTGACTGGTGAATATGAACCCGAGTTCGCCACTTATTTTGCGGAGGAGCGCGAAGAGATCAATTCCTTCCGCTCGCAATTACGAAACAAGTTTGCGTCGCTGCTCACCACCGGGGAAATCACGCCACCTGATCAAATCGTCCATCACAACTTCGCGCCGGCCGAGGTGGCCACGCGTCTCTATGGCATCAATCGTTGGGCCAATGACAATGGCGTTGATCTGACGCTCCATATTCACTTCAACGACTACCCGGGCCGCCGCGGCGCGGGGAAGTACAATGGCTTCTCGATTTATATTCCCGAGCGGCAGTTGCCCAATGCTCGGGCGAGTCGCGACCTCGCTTTAGCCGTCCAACGCGAGCTTGGACTAATCGCGTCCATTTCTAATTTCCCCGGGGAAGTAGGAAGTCCGATCGAAGATCAAGAGTTGATCGCCGTCGGCGCCAACGGCTCGCGCCTCTCGGCTTCATTTCTCGTCGAATATGGTTACTTAGCCGAAGCTCAATTTCAAAATTGGGTTATTCGCGAACCGATACTCGCCGAACTCTCGCGCCGAACGGTGCGTGGTCTCGCCCAATATCTTGGGACACCAATGCCACTGCCCGACACGACGCTCTTGCCACACACTTGGTTCGGGCCGATGCAGATAGGAATTAAGGGGAGTAGGGAAGTGTTGGCATTGCAAACCGCTTTGCGGCGCGAGAGTCTCTACCCACCGGCTGGCAAAGATCTTCGCCAGTGTCCCATCAATGGCAACTTCGGCCCGTGTGTGCAAGCGACCGTCTTTAATTTCCAACGGAAATATGGTTTACCCCGGACCGGGTTTGTGGACATGATTACCTTAGGGCAGCTTAATTCTCGTCACAGTATTTAATATATGTTACTCTAACTCGGATGGAATCAAAAGAAATTCGGCAGCGATTTCTGAATTTTTTTGCGAAGCGACAGCATCAGGTTGTGCCGTCATCGTCGCTTATCCCGAGTGATTCGTCGGTGCTTTTAACCACCGCGGGGATGCAACAATTTAAACCCTACTATACTGGCGCCGCCGATCCAATTAAAGATTTTGGTTCAAAAAACACGGTCTCAATTCAGAAATCATTTCGGACATCCGACATTGATGAAGTGGGCGACGAACGGCATCTCACTTTCTTCGAGATGCTTGGCAACTTTTCCTTCGGCTATCAGCCCGGCGAGCCGGTCTCGCCCAAGGGTGGTTATGGCAAAGACGAGGCGATCCAGTTGGCGCACGACTTTATTACTCGAGAGTTAAAACTTAAGATTGACTATGTTACGATTTTTGCCGGTGATCCGCCATCCGCCTTTGGCGGAGGCGGAGTCGGGAAAGATGTGGAGTCCGAAAAAATTTGGCAGAGTTTGGGCGTCACCGGTATTCGCGAGTGTGGCCGGGAAGATAATTTTTGGGGTCCGACGGGTAGTGAAGGACCGTGCGGCCCAACGACAGAAATTTATGTCGGCGGGATCGAGATTTGGAATCTCGTTTTCAATGAATATTATGCTAAGCCGGACGGCGGGCTTGAGAAATTAGCTACTCTCGGTGTTGACACTGGCATGGGTCTCGAACGCTTGACGATGGTTGTCCAAAACAAGACCAATATTTTTGAGACGGATTTGTTTCGGCCAATCCTCGATATATTACCTATCAGTTTAACTCAAAAATCTAAAAGAATTGTTGCGGACCATGAACGAGCCGCTGTATTCCTGGTTGCTGATGGTGTCTTGCCATTGAATAAGGGTGCTGGGTATGTATTGCGGAGGTTAATCAGACGGGCAACTCTCTATGGGGCCGAAGGTAGCGAAGTGGCAGAAAAGATTATCGAATTTTATTCAAATTTTTACCCAGATATAAAAACGAAACGGACACAGATTATTAAGGTGTTATTGAATGAGCGAAAAAGTTTTGCTGAAACATTGAAACAGGGGATTAAGGAATTAAATAAATTATCATTAGTTGATGAACCCAAAGCATTTTGGCTTTACGAGACTTATGGTCTGCCGTTTGAAGTGATTAAAGACCGGTATCCTAATTTATCGCGAGTGGAATTTGAAAAAGAATTTGAGCGACATCAGGCAGTCTCGCGGGCCGGGAGTGGAGCGAAATTCAGCGGCGGTTTGGCGGATCACGAGCCGGCGACGATTAAACTCCACACCGCGCATCACTTACTTCTCGCGGCGTTGCAACAAGTTTTAGGTCTCGGTGTCAAACAGCGGGGGAGCAATATCACGAGTGAGCGCTTGCGTCTCGACTTCTCCTTCGAGCGGAAATTAACTAATGATGAGAAAAGCCAAGTGGAAGATTTAGTGAATCAAAAAATCGCCGAAGATTTATCGGTGATGAAGAAAAAGATGACCAAAATCGAAGCCGAGAAATTGGGCGCCGAGATGGAGTTCGGCCAAAAGTATGGTGACACCGTCTCGGTCTACTTTATCGAAGAGGCGGGCGGAAAAGTGTTTAGCAAGGAATTCTGTGGCGGCCCGCATGTCAGTCGTACCGGTGAATTAGGCAAATTCCGAATTCTCAAGGAAGAAGCCGTTGCCCAAGGCCTCCGGCGGATCAAGGCGGTCGTCTTATTAGACAATAATTAAGTGTTACCGAAATCAGTTTTTAAATCATATCACT
>JBBTRZ010000004.1:0-4242 GCA_038064935.1 Patescibacteria group bacterium | reverse complement strand
CGAACTCCCGTCTCATCCTTGGCAAGGACGTGTTCTACCACTAAACCATACCCGCCTTCGCTACGCTTCGGCTCGCCTCGATTCTTCGGCGAAGCGGGCGAGGCAAGCCCGCTCGTTAGCAAATGCCCCCGGAGGGATTCGAACCCCCAATAACGGTTCCGAAGACCGTCGTGATATCCATTTCACCACGAGGGCAAATCCCTTCGAGTTAGCATAGCAAAGCCAAGTCATTAGTGGAAGTCTGTCATTTCCGATAGAATGAACCAATGACAAATAAACTAGTGATTCCGGAGGCAATTTCACATGTAACGGACAACTTAACCCAAGCCGGCTTCGCCAGCTATTTGGTTGGCGGCTGTATTCGGGATTTGTTGATGGGTAAAGTGCCTAAAGATTGGGATGTGGCGACGAACGCGACCCCCGAGCAAATTACTAAAGTTTTTCCAAAAACTTTTTACGAGAACGACTTCGGCACGGTCACCGTGGTCAACGAAAATGAAACCGAGCTTAGTTTACGAAATATTGAAGTCACCCCCTTTCGCCAAGAAGCTAAATATTCTGACAAACGCCATCCCGATAAGGTCACCTTCGGCCACACGATTGAGGAAGATTTGGCCCGGCGCGATTTCACCATCAACGCTTTGGCCTATGAGCTAGCTAAAGGACAAATCATTGACCTATACGGCGGTCAAGCAGATGTAAAGGACAAGGTGGTACGCGCCGTGGGTCAGGCGAGTGATAGATTCGATGAAGACCCTTTGCGAATTATGCGCGGAGTCCGTTTGGCGACCGAGCTTGGTTTCATGATTAACCACGAGACACTTGAAGCCATGCAGAATAAGGCTAATTTATTGAGTTTCATTGCTATCGAGCGAATCCGGGATGAATTCAGCCGCATCGTCATGTCTGATAATCTAATGTCTGGTCTGGTGATTCTTTATAAAATAGATGCTTTAAAACAATTTCTGCCAGAATTAGAGGAAGGGGTTCACATGAAACAAAATGGCGACCACATTTACGATGTGTGGGAACATACCCTTCGAGTGGCACAGCACGCGGCCGACAGAAATTGGCCGTTTCACGTGAGACTTGGGGCGTTATTCCACGATATCGGTAAACCGAGAACCAGAGAATGGAACAAAGATAAGAATGATTGGACTTTCTACGGCCACGATGTGGTGGGAGCCAAAATGACTAGGAAAATCATGGGCCGATTGAAATTTCCGAGAGAATTATCAGAAATAGTTGAACGATTAGTGCGTTACCACATGTTTTTTAGCGATATTGATAAAATTACTCTATCGGCCGTGCGACGAATCATCAGGAATGTTTCCCGTGAAAACATTTGGGATCTAATGCATGTCAGGAATTGCGACCGAATTGGTATGGGGCGACCGAAAGAAAGCCCCTATCGCTTGAGAAAATACGAGTCAATGATTGAGGAGGCGTTACGGGCTCCAACTTCGGTCGGGATGTTGAAAATCAAAGGGCAAGATGTTTTACGTGAAACAAGTCTACCGCCCGGACCTAAAATTGGGTATATTCTCCATGCTTTATTAGAAGAAGTGCTGGAGAAACCGGAATTAAATGAAGAAGGTTACTTAAAAAACCGAGCCAAAGAAATGGCCAAACTTGATGATTTAGAATTGCAAAAGATTGGGGAGCAGGGAAAAGACAAAAAAACAGAAATTGAAGGGGAAGAATTGAAAAAGATTAGAGACAAATACGCGGTGAGATAAAAAGGTAAAAAAAACAAAATCACCACGCCATAGCGAGGTGATGTGGGCACAGAACTTGTGTTTGCTGTTAGTCAGACCCGAAGACTGATAACGATCACTGATCTGTGTCCTTTATGAGACCGAATCATACCTAGCTCAAATTATAATATAGGACATTTTATAGGACAAACCTAAACCTGTGGATAACTAGGCGTGTATCCCCTCACAGCATAATTAAAGTTGTCCTTGAAAGGTCAGAGTAAGACTAGGGAGTTATCGTGGAAACTTTGTTTTTACTAGTTTTCACCCACCTGTATATACCAATGATCAAACAAATTACACCAATTAGTCCAAAAATATCCCCGATAAAACCACTCACTGGGTCGGCATATTTAGAATACATACTAGCCACAAGAGCCAAAAGAAAGCCGAACAAGGCCAGCTTTTTAGGAGTATAATTGGGAAGTCCTGTAATCATATGTGATAATTTTAACACAAACAAAAATCTAGTTATCAACAGTTCGATGATTGGACAAACGATCTTGCCTCTTGATAAAATGCAAAGTGCGACATATGGTAAAAGTATCATTTTGAGTTTAATACTAGGAAGACTATAAAAATTTGCGTCGCTTATAGAGATCGTGGCATCAGGCAACCGATGTCGCAATCAGTTGAGTATTAATCTTAGATTGTTACTTTTCTGATGTCGCGATCCTTGTAAGCGATTTTTCTTTTGGAGGCGTGGCAGAGTGGTTTAATGCACCGATCTTCTAAATCGGAAGACTTTGAAAGGGTCTCGAGGGTTCAAATCCCTCCGCCTCCGAACTTATCCACTTTTACTTGATTTAGTGTTCTTGGGGGTGTAGTATAGGGATGCCCTTTCAAGGTCTTGGCGCAAGCCAAGTATTAGGCCACAAAGCCTAAGATTAGTGCCTTTCTTTGAGATTCTTTCAAGAGTTTGAAGTCTTGAAGTCGAATCGATTCTTCAAATTCCGATTTCTGTATTCGGAAAAGGGCATTAAACAAGAAGCACCCGCAAGGGTGTTTTTTGTGGTATATTATCTGGAGTGAAAAAGTATATCATCGCTATTGTTATCGTCTTATTAACTGTCACCCTTTTGATACTACCTAAACTTTATGAAAGGTGGGCTATCGCCGACTGTACAAAATCTGCAAGGGATTATGTTAATGAAAGTATGGGCATATTATCTGGATTATACAGCACGGCGTCAGACCAACAAAAACAATATGATTTGGCATTTCAAATTTGTATGGGACAAAAAGGGTATGAAAGATAAGAACAATTTTTTACTTAATCTCAAACAGGTAATAAAGCACCAAGCAAAGCCGAAAAACGGGCTTTGTCGCTGTGCTGATTGATACCAATGTCAAGGGTTCCCCTTGACATTATAAAATGGCTAGAAATAAGGATTCTTCCCCTACGCCTTCCGGTGGAAGCGTTGATGGACGGAGCGAAGTTCGCGGTCGGTGATGTGGGTGTAGATTTGAGTTGTCGCGATGTTGGCGTGGCCGAGGAGAAGTTGGACGGCGCGGAGGTCGGCGCCGTTACGGAGGAGGTCAGTGGCGAAACTATGGCGAAGGGTGTGCGGCGTGACCGGTTTCATAATGCCGGCGGTGATAGCATAATGTTTGATGAAGCGCTCGACACTGCGCGGGGTCAGCCGCACTTCTTGATGATTAACAAACAGGGCCTCGCTCATGTCTGGGCGCTTATCTAAGTATATTTTAAGCGCCTGTTTCGCCTGCGGCGACAGGAAGACGACACGCACTTTGCCGCCCTTGCCGCGAACGCTAAATTCATCAGTCTCGAGATTAACGCTCTCGCGATTGAGATTACAGAGCTCGGAAATCCGTAGGCCGGTCGAAAAAAGTAATTCAAAAATCGCCCGATCCCGCCGGCCGACGGCCGCCGCTTGATTCGGCGCTTGGAGTAATCGTTCTAATTCTTCCGGCGTAATTAAATTCAGTTCGCGACCGGGCAATTTGGCGAGCTCGATACTCGATGGGGCAAGCACCGTCACGCCGCGCAAAGCGAGATACTTCAGGAAAGTGCGCAGGGCGATTAAGTGATAATTCTGGGTGTTCTTCTTAAGCGTCTCATTGGGTGTGGTACTCTGACGATTTAACCACAACCGATAACGCCGAATCAGTTCGGCGGTGATCTCTTCCGGTCGCGAAATATCTTTAGCGAACTTAAAAAATCGTTGCAAATAACGGTCGTAGGCCTCGACCGTCTTCACACTCCGACCGCGTTCAATCTCCAGATATTCCAAGAACTGCCGCCGCCATTCATTGATTGAAGTCATAATTTATTTTCCCAATCATTCTAACATTTTCCATCAACCTCCTCCTGACCACCCCACCCTGCCCTCCCCAAAAGGGAGGGTGGGATTCCCATCTCCTTCGGGGAGGGGTTAGGGGTGGGGTAGTCCTTTCGTTTCGCTGCAATGTTCAAGCCACTGAACATAGTTGACACTCAATTAGGGCGATTTTAGCTTTGTTA
>JBBTRZ010000003.1:0-6247 GCA_038064935.1 Patescibacteria group bacterium | reverse complement strand
TTAGATGTGGATGGAGATGCGCAGTTTAGAAAAAATTTATATTTGCCGGATACTAGTAGCCCCGGCAAGGCGACGCCTTGACATAGACATCTCAAACTCAAACAAACTTCCGAGTCCCGCACTCGGTTTTTTTGCGTGTTTGTCCACATTTATCCCCACCTCTCTCTTGTCAAGGCGACGCCTTGACATACAATGATCGGATGCAACGGCGATTCGAATTTTCTAGCCACGAACTCTATCATATATATCAACGCGGTATCGAGAAGCGGAAGATTTTTCTCGACCGTGGAGACTATCTGCGTTTTTTGATGTTGTTGTATGTTTGTAATAGCAAGACCTCAATCCATTTGAGTGATCGTGATACCAAGCAATGGAAAACTATTTTCGAGTTGGAGAGAGCGGGTAGTCTAGTGGAAATTGTGGCTTATTGTTTGATGCCTAATCATTTCCATTTACTGATTTATGAGAAGGCACGGGGTGGAATTAGTCGTTTTATGCAAAAATTAGCGACCGCTTATTCGATGTATTTTAATAAGAAATATACGAGGACTGGCGGTCTATTCGAGCGCCCGTTTAAGGCCCAACATGTCAATGATGATTATTATTTAAAATATCTTTTCGCTTACATTCATCTCAACCCAGTGAAAATTACCGATGAAGCCAGTTGGAGTGGCAAGCGAATTGCAAACCCAGCGACCGCCAAAGATTTTTTAAATGATTATCGTTTTTCGAGTTATGGATTTTATCTGCGGGAAGTGCGTCCGGAGAATGTGATTATTGGGCCGATTACTTTTGATAATTATTTTCCAACGAACACAGATTTTGGCGCCTTAACAACAGACTGGATTAATTTTGGGAATGACGAAGAACTTACCACCCCTGTCAAGGCGACGCCTTGACAGGGGTGGTAACTAAACCCGATGCCTGATTATCTCTCTGACCTCAATGAACCACAGCGGCGCGCCGTGACCCATCAGGAGGGACCGCTTCTCGTCGTCGCCGGCGCCGGCGCGGGTAAAACGAAAACCATCGCCCATCGCATCCTTCACTTGATTAAAGGGGGGGTGAGTCCCGACGCGATTCTCGCTATCACTTTCACCAACAAGGCCGCGCGCGAGATGCTCGACCGCGTCCTCACTCTCATCGGCCATGAGCCCGGTCTCCGCGATGAAAAAGGGAGACCTTTCATCGCGACCTTCCACGCCTTTGGCGTTTACCTTCTCCGAGAGCATGGTCGCGCGCTCGGCCTGCCACGCCACTTCTCGATTGCCGATCGCGATGATTCAATTACTTTGGTGAAGACGGCCATGACGGCGGCGGGTTACGATCCAAAGTCCCTCGAGCCCCGACGCATCCTCAATGCAATCTCACGCGAGAAGGGACGATTGATTGATGTCGCTCACTATGTCGAACATCTAGAACAAAATCCTTTCGGCGCCGTGGTGGCCGAGATTTGGCGGCGTTATGAAGCGGCGCTCCGCGCCGCGGATTACCTAGACTTCGATGATTTGATTATGAAAGCAGTTTTCTTACTGCGTGAGCATCCCGATCTCTTGTCACTCTGTCAGGCGCGGTGGCAATATCTCCACATTGATGAATACCAAGACACCAATGTCGCCCAATACGAACTCGCCCGGCGTCTCGCCGGGCAACGCGAAAACATTTGCGTTGTCGGCGATCTCGATCAATCTATCTACAGTTGGCGCGGCGCCGATTTCAAAAACTTGCTCCGCTTCGAGCGCGACTTTCCACGCGCCACCGTGGTGACTCTCGAAGAGAATTATCGCTCGACCCAAATGATTCTCGCCGCGGCCAATCGGATTATTGAGAAGAATGTCAATCGCCTCGAGAAAACGCTCTATACCAAGAATGGCCGCGGTGAGAAGCTGACTCTCATCACGGCGCTTGACGAGCGCGAGGAAGCGGCGCTTGTCGCCGGCACTGCGAAGAGACTGATGGCGGCGGGTCAGGCGCCCGACGAGATCGCCGTCCTCTATCGGGCGAATTTCCAATCACGGGCTCTCGAAGAGGCGATGCTCGCGGCGGCTGTGCCCTATCGCGTCTTGGGAGTGCGTTTCTTCGAGCGACAGGAGGTGAAAGATTTACTCGCTTATTTAAAAGCGGCGCTCAATCCGAATGATTTCGTGAGTCGCCGGCGGATTATCAATGTCCCGGCGCGCGGTTTGGGGAAGGTGACAGTGGCCAAAATGCTCTCGGGCGACGCGGGGAGTCTTCCGACTAAAACTCAAGAAAAGGTCCGGGCTTTCGAACAGCTTCTCACTGACATTCGTGAGCAAGCGCTCACTGCGAAGCCGTCTGACACGGTCCGTTATGTGCTCGAGCGTTCGGGACTTTATCAGGCGTTGAAAGCCGGGGGGAATGACGATCTGGAACGGCTCGAGAATCTGCGCGAGCTGGTCACCTTGTCCCTCGCTTATGATGAGACGCCGGGCGAAATGGGAATCAATCTTCTTCTCACCGCCGCGGCCCTCGTCTCGGATCAAGACACCTTGTCCATTCCGGTGAAAGCGGTCTCGCTCATGACGGTACACGCGGCCAAGGGACTCGAGTTCGATCAAGTTTTTGTCACCGGTCTGGAGCAAAATCTTTTCCCCCATGCTCGTTTGGGCGACGATGAAGAAATTGACACTGAAGAGGAGCGGCGGCTCTTCTATGTCGCGCTCACCCGCGCGCGGCGGAAACTCTTTCTCGCTTACGCCGAGACGCGCACGATTTTTGGCCGAACCCGCGGCAATATCCCATCGGACTTCTTACTCGACCTCGACGACACTTTGCTTGAACCACTCGGCGAAGAATTGCCACTGCCGACCATTGATGCCAATGCCCAGAGCTAAAAAGTCGCTCGGCCAACATTTCCTCACCGACACCGCCGCGCGCCGCGCGATTATTGAGGCTGGTCAATTAACCGCTCAAGATATCGTTCTCGAGGTTGGACCGGGTAGTGGTTTTCTTACGGCCGCTCTACTCGAGACCGGCGCGCGGGTGATTGCGGTGGAGAAAGATGACCGCTTGATTGCCCCACTCACCGCTAGATTTCAAAACGAAATCAGTGAAAAAAAGTTGGAACTAATTCACGCCGACATCCTTGATTTCCTAGAAGCTAAAAGCTATAAGCTGAAAGCTGATTATAAGCTAATAGCTAATATTCCGTACTATATCACCGGTCAACTTTTGAGAAAGTTTCTAAGTAGCGAACATCAGCCGCTCTTGGCCGTGTTGATGTTGCAAAAAGAAGTGGCCAGAAGGATAGTCGCGGTGGATGGTAAGGAAAGCATCTTGTCTATAAGCGTCAAGGCGTACGGGAAACCGCGCTATGTGAGAACTGTGCCGGCCGGCGCTTTCTCGCCGCAGCCGAAAGTGGACTCGGCGATTATGGCGATTGAGAATATCAGCAAAAATAATTTTATCGGCCTTGGTGAGCAAAAATTTTTCCGTTTGCTCCGACAGGGCTTCAGCTCAAAGCGGAAGATTTTTAAAAATAATCTTAAATTGCCGGCCGAAGTTCTCGTCCATTGCCAGATTGATCCCCACGCTCGCGCCGAAAACTTGACGCTTAAACATTGGACATGTCTGGCCAGGCCACGGTAATAATAGCGATGAAATTATTTTTAATGATTTTAGTGGCGGTAGCGGGTTTCGGTTGGTGGTGGCAAAAAGTCGAGTCACCGGCGCCTGATTTTTATAATCTCGAATTAGAAATTGCCGACACGGAGAGCGAGCGCGCCCGCGGTCTTTCTGGTCGCGCGGCGCTCGGCGAGAACGAGGGGATGCTCTTTATTTTTGACGAGCCAGAGATGCCCGGCTTTTGGATGAAAGATATGCATTTTCCGATTGACATCATTTGGCTTGATGAGAATCGGCAGATTGTCGGCCTTCACGAAAACATCGCCCCCGACACTTACCCCGCAATTTTTTACCCGCCTAGACTCGTCGAGGCTGGCCCACCGCGGCCGATCAAATATGTCCTCGAAGTCAACGCCGGCTGGGTCGCCGCGCGCCAACTCAAACTTGATTAAAATAACAATTTAATAATCGCAGAACACGGCGGCGGCGAAGACGGTCGTCCAGAGGCCGTCTTTGTTGCCGATCGCGGATTGAGTGACATTCGTGGCACGGACGATTTTACCGCTTATTTTATAAAGTTGTTCGCGTTCATCCCAGGCCTGATTGGGATCAAACTCAATCCCCAAAGTGGTGGCGAGCATTGACGCGGCGAGATCCTCGGCGTATTCACCGGCTTTTTGGTCGCTTTCGCCGAAAGAATTGTGTTCAGAAAGATAACCGTGTTGGGTGGGATCAGCCGGGATGGCGACACCCACTGACGCGGCAATCAGACGATTCGATTCATTGGTGGCGTTGCGATCATAAGCCGAAAAGACGATCTGTCCCGGTTTCAATAACTTCACTCCCTCTTCTTTGCTAATTTTTTTGCAGCCCGGGGGGAAAATGCTCGAGATGAGAACTAAATTACAATGCTCTACCCCGGCGTTGCGCAAGGCGAGTTCAAACGAGGCCAGCTTGTCTTTATGGACGCCGACCCCTTTGGTTAGAAACATTTTTGAAGCCACTAATTGCATGTAAATTTATTATAAGTAAGATCATCTCAAACGCAATACTGTGTATAACTTTCTCGCCCCACTTCTCCCACCACTTGTCCTCGGGTTCTTTGCCGGGGTAACCCTCGCCTCTCTCGCAGGTGACGCTTTAGGATCAATCGGGTTGCTATCTCTCCTCTTCGCCGGTGTATTTATTCTTTGGTCAATCGTCTCGCGGAACAAGCGGACGCCGGCTTTAGGTTTGACGGCTTTCTTTCTCGCGTTCACTCTCGGAATTTTTTCCACTGAAGCGGCGGCAGAGCGGGTGATGAGCTTTTCGTTTGAGGTGAAGCCGGGGGAAATAATCTCGATCATGGGAATAGTCGCGGATGAACCCGACGAGCGCGATCATAATACTCGCCTCACCTTCCGTCCCGACAATAGTTCAGGTCAGTTACTTCTCATCGCGCCGACATATCCGCAGTTCAATTACGGTGACCGCCTGCGAGTGACGGGTCGGGTCGAAGCGCCACAAGTTTTCGAGACGGATCTGGGTCGCTCGTTCGATTACCCGGCCTACCTTCGCGCGCGTGGCATTGCCGCGATCATGTATCTACCGGAGATGGAGCGGTTACCCGATTTTGGCGGGTCGAGATTAGTGAGTCACCTCTTCGCCTTCAAGGCCGCCTTTCTCGGCGGACTTGATCGCGTTTTACCCGAACCCCACTCGTCGCTCTTGGGGAGTCTCGTCGTCGGCGGTAAGCGTTCCCTCGGAGAGGTGTGGCAAGAGCGCCTGCGGCGCGCCGGTCTCATTCATCTCGTCGTCCTCTCCGGTTACAATCTCTCGATCGTTGGCGCGGGAATCATCTCGGTTTTTACCGCGTTGCGTCTGCGTCGTAAGTGGGCGCTTTTTATTGCCGCGACAGCAATCGTTCTTTTCTCAATCATGGTGGGTGGCGGGGCATCCGTGATTCGCGCCGCGGTCATGGCCATCATTGTGATTCTGGCGAAACTAACTGGCCGAAGTTATGAGGCCGGTCGCGCGCTCGTGACGGCGATGGTAGTGATGATCATTATCAATCCCTTAATTTTGGTTCACGATATCGGTTTCCAACTCTCTTGTCTCGCGACGGCTGGTTTGATTTACGGCTCGCCACTGGTGGAGCGTTGGTGTCGCTTCATTCCACAACCGTTCGGTTTTCGGAGTACGGTGGTGGCGACAGTGGCTGCGCAACTCGCCGTGTTACCGTGGCTTCTTTGGGCGATCGGACCCGTGCCGCTCTACGCGCTTTTGACCAATGTGCTCGTGGTGCCGATTGTCCCCTTCGCAATGCTTCTCGCTGCGGTGATCGGTCTTGCCGGCTTGCTTCTGCCGCCACTCGGCTTTCTCCTTGCGCCACTTGGTCAAGTGGTCGCGGCCTACATTCTGTTAGTGGCTAAGACGGGCGCGGTCTTACCTGGTGCCTCCATCGCCCTCAATTCCTTTCCCTTCATTCTCGTCGTTTTAGTTTACGCGGGTTACTTTTTAATTTGGCGCCGGTCGCAACCAAAATTATGATTGCCAACGAAAAACCCACCTTTGGTTGATCAGGATTGACAAGACCGATATCTTTATGCTAATCTGCGGGTAGTAAATTAGGGCTTTGTTGCACGAAAAACCCCACATTTCTGTGGGGTTTTTCGGTACAATA
>JBBTRZ010000002.1:24876-44763 GCA_038064935.1 Patescibacteria group bacterium | reverse complement strand
ACTATTGTACCGAAAAACCCCACAGAAATGTGGGGTTTTTCGTGCAACAAAGCCGCGTCCAGGTCGAAGGAAGTAAAGATGGTTTCGTCGTAATGGATTTTGTTCTAAGTAAGTTCTTTGGGACAAAATTACCAAAGATGAAACGCCCGAGTTTCCTACCGATCGTGTCGTCGCACGCGCTCGCCGAATTACTCTTGAAGCGCGCAACGGGAGATATCGAAGGATTCGTTGTCGAAACACCAGTTGCTGGTGGACATAATGCCCCACCTCGAGGGAAGGCAGTGCTTAATCTAAAAGACGAACCTGTCTACGGACCACGCGATGAAGTCGATTTTGGAAAACTTCGCGCTCTCGATAAGCCATTTTGGATCGGTGGTGCTTACGCCTCGCCGGATGGATTGGCCTTGGCGCAATCGCAAGGTGCGGTTGGTATTCAGGTAGGTTCCATTTTCGCTCTGTGTGAAGAATCGGGAATGGAACAATCCTTTCGAAGTAGGATGCGTTCTCTCGGTTATCAGGGTCGGCTTTCGATACGGACGGATAGACACGCGTCACCAACGGGTTTTCCGTTCAAGGTCGTCGAGCTCGTGGGCACCATCTCTGACCCTAGTGTTTATGAATTGCGACAGCGAGTTTGCGATCTATCGGCGTTGGCAACTCCATATACTTGCCCAGACGGAGGGATTGGATACCGATGCGCGAGCGAATCAATCCCTTTATTCATTAGGAAGGGTGGTAAAGAGCTCGCCACGGTTGGCTCCCGTTGTTTATGTAATGGACTGCTTTCGGCCATAGGTTTGGGTAACCCAGGAGAATTGCCAATATTTACCCTCGGTGATGATACTAGTTTTCTTAGGTCGCTAATGAAAGATGAGGATGGTTCTTACACCGCAGTGGATGTGTTGGCATACCTGCAAAAAGAGGTTTTGAAGTGACCCTCAAACAATTCGCGCGCTTTCCTAGGGATGCGCGCGAATTTTATTATCCAAAATTTGGAGAGCTTTTATTCAATATATTTTATTGTGATAATATCAGTTTTAATTTGTAATAGACAAAAAAACAAGGTTGTTCATAATTCTTCAGGTGCGGGGAGGATGGGTGGGGAACGGTGCCAGAGTTTGTGTTTGAGGGAACGGGTGATTTCAATTATTTCTTGATTGCCCAGCGAGCGCAGGGCCAAGATACCGGCCAAGATACCGCCGAGACCGGCGAGCACGCCTTGAATCAAAATGCCAAGGAAGGTGGTTTGGTCAAGAAGCGGGGCCAAGAGTTGCAAAATTAAATAGGCGGCAAGACCGGCGACGAAGGCCGCGACTCCCGACTGGCCGAGACTCCGATAAAGCAGTGGCGGGAGCGCCCCGAAATCGCGATGGAACGAACGCCAGAAAACGATTAGATTGACGAGCGAGCCGATGGTGAAAGCGAGAGGCAAGACCAAGAGATCAACGCCACCGACATCGGCCACCCGCAGAAGGTGAGCCAGCCATAATTTACCCGCCGGCCACCAAGCGGATAAGCGCAATAAACCAAAGGCCAAGACGACGATGAGAACCGACGAAGCCACATTGATCACCAAAGGTTTCCGCGTTTTTCCACAAGCATAGTAACCGCGGACGAAGAGGAGGACGAGACTTCGCGCCGTCACCGAGACGAGGAAGACGGCGAAGGCCGCGGCGGTGAGCCGCGTATCGCTCCAATCGAATTTGCCGGCGCCGAGAATCAGGCGGACGATCTGGGCGCGCAAAACGATGGCGAGGGCGAGCGCCGGCAGGGACCAAAAAATAATATGGCGGATGGTGGTCGCCATCTGCTCCATGAAAGGGCCGCGGTCGCCGTTACTGAAGAGCCGCACTAAGGTCGGGAAGGCGGCGACCGAATAGCTCACCCCGATAATTGCCACAATCGTCGCCTGGAGATTATAAGCGAAGTTGAAAACCGCAATCGAGCCGGCCGTAAGATAAGACGCGAGTGCCAACAAGACCACCGTCGCTAATTGGCTCGCCGAGAGCGTGAGCGTCCGTGGCCAGGATAAAAGAAAGATTTTCCGCCACTCGCTTGGGCGTCCCAACTTAAACGGCGAGAAGCGAAGCCGAATCGGGCCGCGGATGAGAGCCGGCCACTGGATGATTAAATGCAAGAACGCGCCAAACACGACTCCCCACACCAAACCCGCCAAACCCCAATATGGATAAAGCAACAGTATTCCCAGAATGATCCCTAGATTATAAAGCACCGGACTCAAGGCGTAGAGGAAAAATTGGCGGGAGGATTGGGTGACATTGGCCAAGAGATTAGAGAGGCCAAGGAGGAGCGGCGAGAGGAGGAGAATTCGAGCGAGGGTGAGAAGTTCGGCGTGTTGGGCCGGAGTGAAGCCGGGCGCGATAAAGTTAAGCAGGTGCGGTAAAGACAGATAAGCCGCCACCAGCGCGAGGAGCATGAGCCCAAGAAAGCGACTAAACAAGTCGGATAGCAAATTTTCGGCCGCGCGGACATCACCGCGGTCAAGATGCTTGAGAAGAAACGGCAAGACGACGGTCACCGAGACGAAGGAACCGAAGGCGACATACAAGAGGTCGGGGATTCGGAAGGCGGCATAGTAGACATCGAGAGCGGCGCCCGCGCCGAAGGAAGAAGCGAGCAGGCGATCGCGGAGGAGCGCCAAGAGTTGGGACAAGAAAGCCGAGAGACCGAGAAGAAATGCGGCCTCATGCAAACCGGTCAATTCTCGTTGGAAAAAATTAAGGAAGCGGCGAGGCATGGATAAAAGTTTGTTTGATTATAATGAAAACGCAAACATCCCGCCACCGGTTGAAAGGTGAAGGGCGGGATGTTTGCGTTGCCCGGTGTCTATAAGCCGAATTCTGTACCAATTTTGCCCACCGCAGGTGGTGCAAAATCGAGTATCTCGCCGTAACTCGTGAGAGTGAAGGCGGGTTCGTCCGCCGTCGTGCTGTCTGTAGCGCACTTTGGCGAGACGCTCAATTTTGTGATCACCTATGGTGAACAAAATTGGCGATAGGTATGTATCTGTCGCGTCTGTTACCAGACGGATCAAGCGGCACTCCCCCGTCACAACTTCGCAGATGTTGACGGGGACACGGCCTTGCACTCCGGTAAGGATTTAGCCGTTTCACTTCCAATGTTGCCATTGGACTCCCCGATCCGCCTTTCGACGGATCGGGGCCATCCGCCTTTCGGCGGATGACGTCTCTGCTCGCACCTCTTAGATTACTCTAGCAGGCCGTTAACCTGTACCATTTTAACCCCTGGCGGGAGTGAGTGTTCGGACTTTCCTCGCCAATTTTGCTCACCGTTGGTGAATAAAATCGGCGCACCTATCCAACCCCGAGCAAATTTGATTATGCCACACTGGTTAGAGAAAAGGTAGGTCGCTTTAGTAATCCATACCACCAGGCATCCCGCCGCCGCCCATTCCGCCAGCTGGCGGATTATCTTTCGGTTCGTCGGCAATCGCCACTTCGGTCGTCAAGAGAATCGCCGCGGCCGAAGCGGCGCGTTCGAGCCCCGTTCGCGTCACTTTAACCGGATCAATAATCCCGGCCGCAAACATATCGTCCACAATTTTATCGGCGTTGGCATCGTAACCCTGATTCCCCTTCCCTTCTTCGACGCGACTCACAATCACCGAACCGTCATCCTGACCGGCATTAATCGCGATTTGCTTAAGCGGCGCGTGGAGCGCTTTGAGAAGAATTTGCACCCCGACCGAGAATTCATGAGCAATGTCGGGCGACGGCGACTTGATCTCCTTCTTCCCGACCACGGCCCCGGCCCGAATGAGCGCTGTCCCGCCGCCGGCCACGATCCCCTCTTCGATCGCCGCTTTCGTCGCTTCGACCGCGTCCTCAATCTTCAACTTTTTATATTTCATCTCCGATTCGGTCGCGGCCCCCACCTTGATCACGGCGACTCCGCCCGAGAGCTTGCCCAAGCGCTCCTTTAACTTATCTTTATCATATTGTGAATCCGCCGCTTCAATTTGGTGTTTAATTTGAGCAATCCGCGCGTCAATCTCCGACTTCTTGCCCTTGCCACTCACGATTGTCGTCTCATCTTTAGTTGAGACAATCTTCCGGGCGCGGCCGAGCATGGCGAGTTCCACCGAGTCGAGTTTCACCCCGATCTCGTCGCTCACCACCTTGCCACCGGTCAAAATAGCAATGTCTTCGAGCATCTCTTTCCGCCGATCGCCGAAGCCGGGCGCTTTAATCGCGAGCGTATTGAAAATGCCACGAATTTTATTCACCACGAGCGTCGCCAGCGCTTCACCATCAATGTCTTCGGCGATAATCACCAGCTCTTTCTTACCGGCGGCGGCTACTTTCTCGAGGACCGGCAAAATATCTTTCACTGACGACAATTTCTTATCGGCGAGGAGGATCATTGGGTCTTGATACTCGGCTTCCATCCGATCAGGATCGGTAATCATGTAAGGCGAAGCGTAACCCTTATCAAACTGCATCCCCTCGACGAGTTCGGACTCCACACTGAAAGACTGCGATTCCTCCACGGTCACGACCCCATCCTTCCCCACCTTATCAATGGCATCGGCAATAATCCCGCCAAACTCTTCGGACTCGGCGGCAATCGTCGCCACCTGCTTCGTCTCGTGCGTTCCCTTAATCGGCTTGGCGAGCGCGCGTAGGGCCTTCACCACTTCGGCCGTCGCCGCTTCAATCCCCAAACGAATCCCCATCGCATTCACCCCGAGGGTGGTCTTCTTGAAACCTTGTTCAACGAGCGCCTGCGTCAAGATGACCGCCGTCGTCGTCCCGTCGCCCGCGATATCATTGGTCTTCGATGCTACCTCTTTCACAATCTCGGCGCCCATATTCTCAATCTTGTCTTTAAGCGAAATCTCCTTGGCAATCGTCACCCCGTCATTGGTAATCGTCGGAGCGCCGTAGCCCTTGTCAATCACCGCGTTCCGCCCCTTGGGGCCGATCGTCACGCGCACCGCATTCGCCACCTGATCAATACCGGCTTTAAGTAACTTACGCGCTTGGTCGTTGAAAATTATTTGTTTGGACATGTTGGTTTAGCTTGTAGCTTCTTAGCTTTCGATTATGGCTAAAATGTTCGACTCGCTGATAATAAAATATTCTTTATCTTTAATCTTGATCTCGTCGGGACCATATTTAGAAAAGAGAATCTTTTGCCCCACCTTAACCTTAAGCGGCAGAACCTTGCCCTGATCGGTCAGACGGCCGGGACCTGCGGCGACGACAAGGCCTTGCTCGGGTCGTTCTTTCGTCACCGTCTCGGGAATAATAATCCCTGACTTCGTCATACCACCTTCGTTCGTCGCTGGCTCCACCAACACCCGATCGCCAAGTGGCCTCACCCCTATTCCACCATCCGCCTGATTCGCCGGTCGAGGCAGGTTCAACTTCAACTTTTTTTCCTTCATTTTTTTCATATTTTTAGGCAATTTAGCCAATTAACTTAATAATACGGCCATTATAGTGATCGGTGGATAACCGTCAAGCATTGTAATTAATCATAATTGATTAGAAAACTATACATGCCCATGCCACAAAGCCCCTGAAGCGGCTGGCCGATTTTTGGCGTGCCCAGATCAATAACTTCTTCTCCGGTTTGAGCTAAGATTTTTTGAAAGCCAACCGAGCGAATTACCAGTGAGGCCGAGCAGTCATAAGTGCCGTCGGTTTTGAGAACAAGTTTTGTGGGAATACCGGCTTTTGCCGTGGATACTTTGGGCGAATATCCGCCTTTGGCATTTATTGTAATGTATTGAACACCGTCTTTTATTTCGACATTCTGCGCCGATCCGCCTGTCTCCGTATTATTTTTTGAACCACCCCAAAAAATGATGCCGAAGCCGACGACAAGGGCGAGCGTAATGATAATTGAGGATGTTTTATTCATACATTAATTATATGTTAAACAGTGGATTAATAATTCCGAACCCGGCAAGCCCGGCGAGAAGCGCGAACAGTCCAAGACCGATGACAACTACTCCGGCGGATTTGAAAAATAAAGGAGCGTGTCTGCCACGCGCAAACGAAGCTGGACCAAACGAAAGCAACACGAGCATTGGCAGTGTTCCGAGAGCAAACGCCAACATGATAAGCAGTCCCGACACGAAGGACCCGCTACTTAGCGCCGAAACCTGCATCGACTGGGTAAAACCGCATGGCAGAAAGAATGTAGCAAAACCAATCATAAGCGGAGTAAAAGTCTTGTGCTCGATTCTTCTGAAGAAATTAAAAATTCCCAAAGGCAATGTGATTTTATTCTTCTCAAACACTCCTACCAAATTTAAACCGAGAAGTAATGTCACTAAGGAGGCCAAAAGTCCCAAGATCGCCGTAAAGGTAAAGTTGATGTCTATAACACTGCCGACAGCGCCGAGAACTCCCCCTAATACCGCAAAACTAAACAGCCTTCCGGTGTGAAAAAGCAGGAATGTCTTGGTATCGCTGACATCATCCTGCGATACTTTTACCGAAAGGGACAAGACCAAACCACCGACGACAGCCAGACAACTTGATACTGAGGCAATGAGGCCAATAATAAAACTTGTCACCGGAGTTGTTTGACCGCCAAGACCGAGATTTAAGATTCCGGATTTTTGCAAGATGAAGAACAAGATAAGGAAGACCAGTCCGATCGGTATGGCTTTCCAAATAATGTCATCGGCTTGCTTTTCTTTGGCAGATTTTTCCACTGATATCCTATACCCATTCGATTTTATTTTTTCTGTCAGGAATTGAGTTAGCGCTTCAGCGCCTTGATCGCTATCGGTCTCAATTTCAACCGTCTCTCGTTTCAAGTTAACCCGAGCATTTTTTACAAAACTTTGCTCATTCAAGGTGTCTTCGACGAAAATTTTACATGAAACGCAGTGGGTGCCGGAAACATGGAAAGTGTATTTTTTAATGCTTTTCACTCTATACTAAATTGGGTCTGTTTTCAAGGAACTTATCAGGGCCAGCAGAATCGTCCCCACAATTATTCCGGCCCCCAACCACTCGACGGCGGCGAGTGTTTCGCCAAAGATCAAAGCGATACCTAAACCGAAGACTGGCGCTAAAAACAAGCCGAGGGATAGACTGCCAATCTCGCGCCGTTGGATGAGCGAATACCAGGCAACCGACCCAAACGCCGTGCCAAATAACGCTAGCAAAAGTAAGATGCCGATAAATTTTAAATTGCCGAGCAAAGGGTAATCCGGCCGTTCGATGATTAGGGACAAAATAAACAACGGCGCGCTCCCGATGATAAGTTGCCAAGCGGTGACCAGCAAAACCACCGACGGTCGTCCTAGATTTTTCATCAGAAAACTGCCAATCGCCGCGCTCGCCGAGGCAATTATCGCCCAAATCGAGCCGGAAAGACCGCCGTCCGTTGATTCAAAAATGTCCGCCGAAAAGACAAGAATCACACCCGCGACCGCTAAACATAGAGCCAACAAATTAGCTCTCGATAAATGCTCGCTCAAAAATATAACCGCGAGGATAATAATAAACAGCGGTTGCATATTGCCCAAGATTGAAGCTAGCCCCGCACCAGCTAGACCGGGACTCAAAAACATCGCGGCGTAATTGATGGTCGTGGCAAAAATCGCGACCGCCAAAATCCAGGGCCACAATTCTCGCTCTGGCCACAGAGGTAATTTCAAAAACCATATGGTCGCGACAATGGCCATTCCGCCAATCAAGGCGCGCAACGCAGCGAATAAAAGCGGCGGCGCGTAAACTAAACCGAACTTAATCGCCGTAAAACAGATGGCGTAAGCGATAACGACCGCTAACATGATCGCGGCCGGATAATATTGTCGCGTCATATTTATGCTACTTTTTACAATTTCCCCTAACCATGACGACGGCGATCATTGTTGTTAGCGGAACTGCCAGTAATAGTCCAGAGGATGATATCAGGGTTCGGACGATCTCTTCCGAAACCATTTCCAGACTCACAAAATAATCCACAGACATTCCTCGAAGTGACAGGAGGAGAATTAAAGGAAGGGAGGCCCCGGTATAGGCGAGGACGAGGGTATTAACTACGGCCGAAATATGGTCTCGCCCCACATGCATTGCTTCCTTAAAGAGTTTCCAGCCACGCAATCCATCATTGGTTCTGGCCAGACTAAAAACAACCGACGACTGAATAATTGCAACATCATCTAGCACACCAACGGCAGCAATGATTATGCCAGCAATCAAAAGACCGATAAGGTTAATGGAATTGCTTGTCTCCAAATCTAAAAACACCGATATTTCTGAAAGACCGGTGAATTGAAGGGTATTGACGAAATAATTAGAAACAAGGCCAACAAAAAACAAAGCGATGATGATACCTAAAAATGCGGCGACTGATTTTCTGCTCAATCCATAAGACAGATAAAGTGTCGGAATCAAAATCATGGCCGCGCCGATTAGGCCGACACTAATCGGATTAATCCCCTTCAATATCGAAGGGATCATAAACGCGAAAATAACAGCGAAACTGAAAAGCAGACCGACCAAAGAATAAAATCCCTTGGAACCGCTAGTTGAAATCACTAAAACAATAAAGAAGACGGCTAGGATAATCAATCCCTTTGTCCTTGAGATGCCGACAATGCTCCACTCGCTATCGCCAAATAATGACCCTTGAACAAATATTTTGTCGCCCCTGGCGACTGATTTATAGTCATTCAGAACTTTTATTTCTTTTGTTTCCTTTCCTACCGTGACTAGAACCAAGAGCTCTTGTTCTTTAACAATTTTATTTTTGTCGCCAATCTCCAAAATTGTGTCTCTTTCTGACAATACTTCTTTAACTATGCCGCTAACCACATCTTTCCCGTTAGATTTTGAAGAAAAAGAATAAAACATTCCGGCCAGTGATAATGCCAAAATTACCAGAACTAGGTACTTGTTCGGCCTTCCTGAAGCCTGGCTGTGGTAATCGTTATGTTCTGACATATCTATATAAATATTCATACTTTCAATACCGAGATTTTCGCTGCCAGATAAAACTTCTGACAACACCGCCGATATCAGAAATTTTTAGCTCAATAGAGTTCGGATTGGACATTATCTTACTAAAGGCAAGAATGCCTTCTTTATGATGGCCTCCAGTCGGCCCCTTCCAGTCAAGTGCTTTATATTCATTGCCTTGTTCATCAATAAGTACAGCAATTTTAGTCATGTCTTGATCCAATTCAACGGAGTGAGTATCCATAACGACATCGAATTTCCATTCTTCTGATTCTGTCGAGAGATCCGTCGGCGTAACGGTTACGGTGACACTGGTCTGATCATCAATTTTTGATTCCCATTTTTGCGAAGTATCGGAAATATCTGAATTACTTTGTGTCGGACTGGAAACGGGCTTTGGATTATAAAAAATCAAGAAGCCTCCGATAAACGCAAGGGCTAATATCAATATTGTTATTGTTTTATTCATGATGTTTTTTGAATTTAATAATTTTGCTGCTGATAAAAACAATGCCGAATATGTTGAACGCGAGACCGATCCAGAAAATCTTGATTTGATATTGGGAGACGAAGGTGGCAATTCCGGTAATTCCAAGAATAGGCACCAGGTTCACCAGATAGTGGGCGCAACAGGAGATCATGGCCGCCGTAGAAGTGGTTCCGGACACACCAACTACCTTGCCCATCCCACGCCCCTCATGCACTAGACTTTTAATGTAGTGGTACAACCCGATCTGAATTCCGAAACCGGCCGCCAAGCTGACGATAAAATACCAATAATCCGCGAATTGGCTCTGGGCATAGCCCCAGCCGGAAACCAGCGTGAGCACCACAAAATAAACCAGAAGTAAAATCGCGCTGGCAAGTGTCCCGTATAAAATTGAGCGGTTAATTTTTATGTTTTTAGTTATTATTTTTAATTAAGCTCGAATTGTGCATCCACACGAAATAGGCAGCGAAAATCCAAGCGAAGATGAACAGATAGAATGCACCGAGTATGAAGCTACCGAGACTGATCCACATAAAACCTGGGAGGGTTTCAAAAATGGTGTGGTGAAGCTGTATCCCAGCCGCTGACCGCAACGGAAGAAATCCGCCCAACACGCAAAGAACATATAACACTTCAGTTCCCAGAACACATTTCCAACCGTATGATTTAAGTGATAATTGCATATGTTTGAATTAATTGATTAAACGATTTTTTTAATTTTTCTTGCGTCATGCACCACAGCCACCACCTTGCGAACGGCTTGGCGCGGCAACCTGCGAAGCAATTTTGGCAAAACCTTGCCCGCTGGAATAATTGATGCCGAGTATTTCTTGCGGATTCACTTCTGACCAATCAACCCCTTTATTTTTCATATAAGTCGCAAGGGTCAGATAAGTATCCGGAAACCAGTAGGAGTTAACGGCCAAAGCGGTTCGGTACATCTCTTCCTCACTCACGCCTTGAGCCGCCATTAGTTCAAGCAGTCCGAGCATCGCCATCCCATGGTTACAATCCGGGAAATAGGTCGAATTGCCACAACAGGGCCGATATATTCCCTTAGATACTCGTTCGACCAAAGTTTGTTGATCTGAAGTTAAGTTAAAGAACTGATGCCGGCTGTAATGATCCATGGCGTCACCTTTCGCAAGAGTCCAACCACCGGTCGAAGCAAATCCGCCAGCTGGCGGACCGTCCCCGCCATATTTTTTATCAGCCATTGGCCCGGCTTCCAAAATATCATTTTTCGAACCCAAACCAAACGCCCACAAGAGATTAAGCATCGCCCCGGCATTCGCGGGAGTAATTCTAATCTCGTCATTATTTTCGCCGTCGAGCATACTTTTAATTTCGGCGGTCAATCCGCCGCGGCTCATATAAAGTTGTTGAAACTTTTCACGGTCAATGACCCCGGCAGCGGTCATCTGCTTCCCGAGATTCCCCCAACGAATTGGCAAGATAACGCCCGCGGGCGGCAAAACTTTTTCTTCCATCGTCGCGGGGCTCATCCCGCCGACACTCGATGATGGCGGCAGCGCCACTCTCCCCCCCATCGCGTAAATCCCCGCCCCGGCGATAATTATTACCGCTGTCAAAATATTTTTGAACATGAGTTTGAATTTATTTTTATTAACAACACTTTTCCATTTCCTTTTTTAATTTTTTGATTTGTTCGGATTCTCCCCCACTTCTTTTAATTCTTGGAGTTCGGCAGGCAAAAGTGGCAATTAGAGCAACTATTATTCCCGTCGCAAAAAGTAACCACCGACCGCCGATTAGACTGCCCATGGCTCCGAAGCCCGATACTACGAACACTGTTTTCCAGATCAATCCAAATTTCGGTTCAATCAATCGTTCCAACTTTGACATCACCCCGACCACCGTCCCACCCATGAGAAGCGCCGTGATGACGAGATCAATCTGGTAACCCAAGAAATAACCCGAGATCAACCACAGCCAAGTGCCGGCGACTCCGGCGCAGATTGGACAAATCGAAAAAGGCAACCGCCGGCCGATCGCCCAGACGATGCCGGTCAACCCGAGAATCGAGATTAGCGAAATAATCATAATTATTAATTCAAATGAAGAAAATTAAGACACCAATAATAATCATGGCCATCCCGGCCCATAATTGGACCCCACCCAGATTCACTCGCTTCCATTCTTGCACTTTATCCAACAACAATTTATCCGCCGCGAGCCAAAGGACGACAACGAGCGGAATGATTAGAATGACATTATAGAGCAGGAGATAACTGAAACCGGTAAAATAAGTTGCTTGATCGTGGAGCAAACCAATCACCATCAGGTAGGGTCCGCCCATGCAGGGAAACTGGCAAATGCCAACCAGCAAGCCGAGCCCGAAGGCGGCCGGCAAAGAGGCCCGACCCATCAGTCTTCCCATTGCCGTATGGGCGGTGGCTGGCAGTCGAAGTTTGATCGGAAAGCCGGGAAAAAACCGATTAAGCAGATTAACGACCCCGAAAGCCACGAGCAACACCGCGCCGAGTTTCCCCATAAAGTGCGGCGTATTGAATAAATGCAACACCTTTAATAAGCCGAGTCCGATGAGGAAATAGGCCGTAAAGATACCCAGCACATAAGTACCGCCGATTTGCAATATTTTCCTTCGCGTCATCTGCAACCCAAAGAGGAAGGCGATCGTAATAAGCAGGATGGAAAAAGAGCAGGGGTGGACGCTATCAAGGATTGAGGCTATGAGTACCAGCGGCAAGAGATAGGCGCCTTGATTGCTGACGCGCCACAGAAGTTCGACGGCGAGCGGACTCTGTTTGAAGATAACAATTCCGACTAAGGTCGCGGTGATAATCAGGAGGAAAGTGATAATTCTTTTCATAAGATTAAGGGGTGACCACCGCTTTTATCTCCAAGGCCAATGTCCCGCCCGACTTCTCCTCGAGATAAATAAAGCGATCAACCGGACCAATACCGGCCGGACCATGGGCATTGGGATCGTAGACAACCTTGATTTCTCTCGATTCACCGGCTGGGATCAATTCATTAGCCGACTTAGCCGCCCCGCCGTGACCGGGCATGCCGAAAGGTCCGGCTTCACCGCGCGGGCCGATAAGATAGGCCGTGGTGCACATACAGGAAGTGGTGATGGTTTGAAGTTCAACCTCCCGAGCGCCCGAATTGGTAATCCGAAAAATTTTATTGACTAGACCGTCGGCCATCGAGATCCTACCAAAATCATAGAGCGTCTCCGGCGCCGATAAAATACTTTCACTTTCTTCAATTGACTGCGGCGACGGGGTGGAAGAAGTCGCCGGCCGACCCCACCACATTAAGCCGAAAAGGCCAAGCAAAACCACGCTAAAAATAACAATGTTATTGCGATTCATAAGTTTTTGTTTTTAGTTAAGATTAATACTTGATTTTTATGATTAATTTAATAATTTACTCCCCGACATACTTCATCGGATCGGCTGGGGTGGCGGACTGTTTTCAAGCAGAGAGAGCCAGTAAGTCAACTTCCGTGGACGGCCAAGATGGCGTTCGGGATCACGCCGGATCCGCCAAAATACTAGCTTACATAAAATAGAAGTTCGCCGTTTTATATAAAGAAATCCTGCGCTGATGAATACAATCAACAAAAACGCCAGCAAGAAGATGAACAAAACTGACGGCATCACGCTGAAGAATGAAATGAATGCCTGGATATGGTGGACCGACATCGCTACAATATTTTCCGAACATGGAGTATTGTGCACAACGGAAGCAATACAACCAACAGCATGGCCGGCTTCATGATTCATTGAGGCAAAACCAAACACCCCCATTGCGAGGACACTGGTGATAATCAGGAATGATAAGAGTTTTGTCATTATAGTTTTTTAGCTTTGATGCGAAGTGAATTCGATACCACCGACACCGACGACATGGCCATGGCGAAACCGGCAAAGACAGGGTTGAGAAGCCAGCCAAAGATTGGATACAGCGCGCCGGCGGCAAGCGGGATGCCGACGATATTGTAAATGAAAGCCCAAAATAAATTTTGCTTGATTCCGCGCATCGTCACCTTCGACAACTTGATGGCTTTAACGAGTTTTGAAATATCCCCGCCCAGAAGGGTAAGGCCGGCTGACTCTATTGCCACATCCGTTCCCGTCCCCATAGCGATACCGACATCGGCTTGGGCGAGGGCCGGAGCATCATTTACGCCATCGCCGGCCATGGCGACCACTCGGCCTTGCGACTGCAACGCTTTTATCTTTTCAAGCTTATCCTGTGGCAAAACATGCGCCACCACATCGTCAATACCAACTAGCGCTGCCATGTACTTGGCGGCCTTCTCATCATCGCCGGTAAGCATAACGACTTTGATTCCCAGTTTATGAAGATTAGCAACCGCTTGTTTTGATTCGGGTTTTATTTCATCCGCCACCATGACAAAACCGAGGACATTCTCTTTAGTAGCTAGAATCACCGGCGTCTTGCCTTGGGCCGTAAACTTATTGAGTAATACTCCATCAAAAGAAATCTTTAAATCGCTTACAAGTTTCGCATTACCGACAAAATAATCCGTTCCATTTACTGTTCCCTTGAGTCCCTTACCCTGTATTCCTTCAAAATTTGAAACATCAGATACGGGAATATTTTTCTCCCGGGCGTAGTTCACAATCGCGTGAGCAATCGGATGTTCTGATTTTTTCTCAAGTGAGGCAAGTATGGACACAATCTCATCATCTTTTATCCGCCAGCTGGCGGACGAGAGGTTTTGGATATCAACCAGCGTCGGGAAGCCCTTGGTAATAGTGCCAGTTTTGTCCACAATAACCGTATCCACTTGGTGAAGCTTTTCGAGAGTAGCGGCATCCTTGATAAGAATGCCTTCTTTCGCCCCTTTGCCAACTCCAACAATAATCGCCGTCGGCGTGGCGAGCCCCAGCGCGCATGGACACGCAATAACGAGAATTCCAACAAAGGAAACTAGGCCGGATGAGAGAGCTTGTGAGAATCCGAGGTACCGTGAACCAACGATAAGCCATACGCCGAGCGTAAGAAATGCTATCACGAGCACGATTGGCACAAAGACTGACGAAATTTTATCTGCCAGCGCTTGAATCGGGGCCTTACTTCCTTGAGCCTCCTCAACCATCTTTATGATCTGGGCGAGCAAGGTTTCCGACCCGACTTTAGTCGCCTTAAGGGTGAATGATCCGTTCGTATTGATCGTTCCAGACACAACACTGTCACCGGTCTTTTTCTGCGCTGGCATCGGCTCACCGGTGACCATAGATTCATCAACGAAAGAGTTTCCTTCAGTTATGATGCCGTCCACCGGGATTTTCGCTCCCGGCTTTACAATAATTAGATCACCGTGCTTGATATCATTTACCGAAATTTCCACCTCCTTGCCGTTACGAATGACCAAAGCGGTTTTGGCTTGAAGATTAAGCAGTTTTTCGATTGCGTCGCCGGTCTTTATTTTTGATCGAGCTTCAAGATATTTGCCGAGCGCAATAAAGGTGATAACTACGATCGTCACATCGTAGTATTGATAATCAATATTGATAAACGGACGGAGTGTTTCCTCAAAAGCGGTGACGGCAAAGCTGTATAGAAAAGCGGCGACAGTTCCAATACCGATCAGCGTATCCATATTGGCTTTGCCGTATCGGAGGAACCTGTAAAAGCCGAGAAGGTAGGGCTTCCCGACCACAAAGAGCGTATAAGTTGCCATTAGAGGGAGGAGATGATGAAAAAATTCCTTCACCACATTGCTCATTTCAGACACGAAGCCATATTGAGTGAAAATATCCCACGCCATGACCAGGGCGGCGAAAATCGCCAGAGGGATGGCCGAAAGCACTTTGGTCCGCATATCCGCAACCTCGGCAAGCTTTTCTTTTTTTGACTGATTGAGCCCGAGATGGGCGGCATGCTCATCCGGCGACATGCCCATTTCCTCGGCCGATTGACCACCATGACCGCGTGAAGTCCCTTGGTCCAAGGCCAGAGAGTAGCCGAGTAGTTCGATTTTTTTTGAAAGTTCTGGCACACTTGTCTCTGATCCATCAAACATTAATTTTACTGTTTCAGTGCCATAATTAACTTCCGCCGCGTGAACTCCATTAGTTTTCTTGAAGGTTTTCTCAATAATACTAGCGCAGGAAGCGCAATGCATGCCTCTTATTCTGTATGTTTGTGTCTGCATATTATTTTCTCTTAAGCTTATATACCTTGATAATCTCTGCCTTGGCTTTGGCGGTCTGTCCGCTTCGCATCTGGTGATGGACACAGTGGTCTAAATGATTTTCCAGAAGTAAGTCCTCGACATTGGAGAGACCTTGCTTCACCGCTGATGTTTGAGTGATCACATCTATGCAGTAAGTGTCATTCTCGACCATTTTTTGAAGTCCGCGCAATTGTCCCTCAAGAAGCTTGAGGCGGCGAATAACTTTTACCTTGTTTTTATCATCTATGTATTTCATATACTGCCATTATATACCCACTAGGGGGTATGTTCAAATACCGCCGTGGAAAACCCTTTTGGACTCTGAATCGGCTTCCAATTCCGATTTTCAATTTTGGCGGTGTGTATTTGAAAAAATCCGAACGGAACTGGCTGGACTCGGCGGGCGGAATTCCCCCCACCCCCCTTCCGCTATGCCCTCGCGGTTGCGGGGAAGCGGGCGACTATTAAGATACTTGACTTCTGATTTCACATTGGTGTAGAATACGCAATATAGAATCATAATAACAAAACTATGGCAAAGGCAACTATCAAATCAAAAACTGGGACGGTGATCACGGTCGAGGGAACCGAGGCAGAAGTAACCAGTATTCTTTCTCAATTTGAGACGGCGGCTTCCGTCCATAAGGCAAAAGAGGTTAAAAAGGGTCATACTCAAGCCCAGAAAGAACAACGAAAGAGGGCGGGTGCGTCTGACTTGGTAATAGCTCTGAAAGAGGAGGGGTTTTTCAAAAAGACGAAAACTCTTGGAGAAATTGCTCATGCCATTGAGGAAAAGGGTTTTATTTACCCCACCACGACGCTTTCGGGTGTCGTTCTTGGTCTCGTACAGAAAAGATTTATTGGCAGGAAAAAAGTTGATGGTAAATGGGTTTACGGCAACTAATCTAGAAGAATATGAAAAACGATCTCAATGACATGGCGCGGCGAATAGAAAAACTGGAAACGGCGGTGTTTGAATCCGGCAAGTCAAAGTCGCGGAAATCCAAGGTCAGTGGTAAGGACAGGGGCAATAGCTTGCCTGATAGGATTCTCACTCTGCGCGATACGGGCTTTTTAAAACAACCGAAAACCGCACCAGAAGTCCAGACGAAACTTCAGTCCGTGTATGCGTGCGAAGTGGATAAGTCGTCATGGCATTTCTCCGTCTGTTCAAAAGGAAACTTCTACGGGTTACCTCGAAAGGTTCCGGTAATAAGAAGTTGAAAGCATATGTCTGGTAATCACTATGTCAAAATCAACTCCAAAAACAGGAATTAAGGAAATCAGGTCAATACTCATAACCGTCTTTTCAGCAAAACAGGTTGATTCATTACTAAAATATTTTTTGGATGGAGCAAAGAAATATAGAAGTGGTGATTGGGAGGGCGTTGGAATTAAGGCAGGAAAGTTTGTGGAGGCAGTCGTGAAATGCCTGATGATTTATTGTGGTCAATCTGTTCCTGCCGCTCGTAAATTTAAAGCGGGGGTTGCCTTGAAAAACCTTGAGACGCTCAACTCTTCTTATTCAGAAGTGGTTCGCATTGTTATTCCCAAATCATGCCTTTTCCTCTACGAAATTGCGAGTAATCGAGGTGGCAGGCATGACGCTGATGATGTTGACGCGAACGAAATGGATGCAAAAGCCGTCATTCCTCTCATGTCCTGGGTGGTTGCGGAAATAGTGCGATTCAGTAATGCCGAAACTACAACCCCCGCCGACATTTCTGCATTGATTGAATCGCTTTCGGAGAAAATATATCCCTCGTTTGAGGAGATTGATGGACGGCCATATATCAATTTTGATCGTCTTAGTGCTCCCGAAATTGGCTTGTTGTTGCTATACTTTAAATATCCACATCGAATCGAACGGCAAGTGCTGGTAGATGCAATAAAACGACACGGACCGAAAAAGAATGCAGCAGAGGTTGCCGCTCATCGGCTAAAAAGTTTAGTTGATGACGATAATGGAGTATGGAAATTGCGTGGGCTCGGTCGTCAAAAGGCAGAAACGTTTCTTAACGGAAGGGTATAACATAATTACTATGAAGAACAAACCAAAACTTACAATCGGCATCTTGAAAAAAGAGGCGGCGATTTTTTCTAAAAAACAGTCGAAAGAAAAACTTTTTGAACTTTACGGCGTTACTGATGGAAAGGCGGTCGGAACTTATATCGAGCACAAATTTAGGGCACATTTGATGACACAATATTCATTTGCCCCAGGCAACTCTGCGAATGGGATTGATTTCCCCGACATAGGTGTTGATATAAAAGTTACCAGTATTAAACAGCCACAATCTTCTTGTCCATTTAAATCTGCCCGGCAAAAGATTTTCGGGCTCGGCTACTGCTTGCTCGTATTTGTTTACGAAAAAGCCGATGACCGAAAATCGAAGTCAGCCGTGCTGAATTTTCTACATACCGTTTTTGTAGAAAAAGAACAAACGGCTGATTTTCAGATGACAACAGGATTGCTTCAAATTCTTGAAAACAAAGGTAACGTGGACGATTTAATGGCGTTTATGATGGATAAAAATTTGCCAGTAGAAGAAATAGAGGCGACCAAGCTTGCTGAAGAAGTATTAAAGAAACGACCGGAGCAAGGATATCTAACAATCTCCAACGCTCTCCAGTGGCGACTTCAATACGGCAGGGTTATTCAAGAAGCAGGAAAAGTGAACGGAGTGCTAAACTTAATACAATAAGATGGCAAGATCAAAAAACAAAGTTGAATTCGGTGATTTTCAGACCCCAGCGGAGCTTGCGTCCCGCGTTTGCAATTTGATTAAACAAAACGGCGCAAATCCAGTTTCTCTAATAGAACCAACTTGTGGGGTTGGCAACTTCGTTTTTTCTGCATTAGAATTTTTCCCTTCAATTAAAAAAGGAATCGCGTTAGATATCAACCCAACCTATACGCAAATGGTCAAAAGGGGTATGGGTAAAGATAAGAGCAAGGTTGAAATACAAACCGAGGATTTTTTCCAATTCAATTGGAATAAGTATATTTCTAATTTACCGGAGCCGATACTTGTAATCGGAAATCCACCATGGGTTACTAACTCACAAATTAGCTCAATCGAGGGTACAAATATTCCCATAAAGAACAATTCCCAAAAATTAAAAGGGATGGATGCTCTCACCGGAAAAAGCAATTTTGATATTTCAGAATGGATGATGATTAAGTTGTTTGATGCTCTGACTGATAGAAATGCAACGCTTGCTATACTTTGCAAACTTTCGGTCGCTAGAAAAGTTTTGACTTACGCATGGAAAAACGGACTAGATATAGGCGACTCTGCCATTTATGAAATAGACGCAAAAGAAGATTTTGATGCGTCAGTTGAAGCATGTCTTTTGGTAGTAAAATTTTCGCCAAATGTCATTAGCAAAGAATGCCTTTGGTATACTTCGCTAGATTCCAATTTGCAGCCCAATCGAATAATTGGATTCAGAAATGGGAGAGCAGTTTCAGATGTTGTCTTGTACGAAAAATGGAAACATTTACTTTCTCAAACGGAACAGGAGTATACATGGAGAAGTGGAATCAAGCATGATTGCAGTAAAATCATGGAATTACACCGTGTTGGCGAAAATCTTTATCGAAATGGTTTGGGTGAAGAAATTGAGCTTGAAGAGGAATATATCTACCCGATGGTCAAAAGCTCCGATTTGTTTAACGAGAGAGAACCTAGTAGATGGGTAATTGTGACGCAAAAGAAAATTGACGATGATACCTCGACCATCGAAAAATCAGCTCCAAAAACGTGGGCATATCTAAAATCCAACCAAGACGACCTTGCTAGACGAGCTAGTAGTATTTATAAGAACCGCCCGCCATTTTCTATTTTTGGAATTGGCAGTTATTCTTTTAGTCCGTGGAAAGTTGCTATTTCTGGACTATATAAAGAGCCGCGCTTCAGAATACTCGGCGCTTATTTTGGTAAACCAATAGTTGCGGACGATACTGTCAATTTTGTTTCGTTTGAAAGCGCGACGGATGCAAAGGAATTGGCGGGCATTCTTAACTCAAGCTCCGCTCTTGGTTTCCTTAGGGCGATGACCTTCGTTGATGCAAAACGTCCGTATACGGTCGATTTGCTTAAGCAGCTTGATATACACAAACTGATTGGTAGACCCAGAATAAAGTCATCGCTCTTTGATTAGTCCCTGAATTCCGCCAAAATTCGGAATCAGAAGAAACGGACGAAGCGGGGGGGGGCCCG
>JBBTRZ010000002.1:0-24866 GCA_038064935.1 Patescibacteria group bacterium | reverse complement strand
GCGTGTGGCGCCCCCCCGCTTCAGCTTTCAATTCCGATTTTCAATTTTGGCGGAGGAGGTGGGTTCGGCTCCGCATAAAATTTTGCCGACGCAAAATTTTTGCTAGTCGGACCTCGCGCTTCCGCCTGCTGGCGGAACATCGCTCCGGCGTTCGAATCCCACCAGCGAGCGAAGCAGTTCGCTCGCTCTCCTCTCGTAAAATATACTCACTTCGTTCGTTATTTTTCGGAGGAGGTGGGATTCGAACCCACGGGACCCTTTAAGAGGCCCACGGTTTAGCAAACCGTTCCGTTAACCGCTCCGGCACTCCTCCAATTTAATTAAACTAACACATTACAAAGATTTTTAGAAATTCATTTCTGTTTTGTGTAATCCTCAAATTCTTTCAACATTTCCTTGGGATCGCTGAAATAAATTTTGCTTGGATCAAATTCTTCCGGGTCAAATTCATTGACGAAGTCGAGACAAAGCCATTCCATCATATCCTTGTGTTCCGGATGTTTCGGTTTTTTAAGAATTTCAATCAATCTTTCATAGCCGCCAATTCCACCACAATCATCGGGCGGGCAAGTCCTCTTGCCCGCGAGACACTTCGGGTATTTTTGGCCAGGCATCATTGGCAACACTTTTTCTAACAAAACAGTATGCACCCACCCATCGCCAAAATCGTACTCATATTTACACTGTTTGGAAATTTTTTCAAAATAATCGGCAATCTTCGCCGTTCGCTCATCAATTATTCTATCCATGTACTCTTCGTCATCTGGCGAAGGAACCATAATATTAATCATCCGCCAATTATTTTTCTTGTCAGAAAATGTAAAACCGTGCAGATGTCCGCCACTCCAACCCATCGCATCCAAAATCGCGCAGCTAAATTCCCAAAAAGTGTAAGTCCTCGGAACTTGAATCCGCCGCCAAATCAACGGCTTCGAATAATTCAAACTTATCTTGAATTGGTAAAAGTTTTTGTTATCTTGAGACATTTTTGTAATTATATTTTGGTAAATTAGAAATCAATTTTTCTGCAATGTAATCGGCTTGAAAAATGTCGTGGGCTCATCTCTCAAAGTTACTGTCCACAAATTAAAATTATTTTCCATTCTCAACCTCTCTTCGGCAATTCTACAATAATCCGAACTTACATCTAACCCTATATAATGTCTACCCAATCTCTTTGCCATCTTACAAGTTGTACCACTCCCACACATTGGATCTAAAACTAAATCGCCCTCATTGCTCCAAGACAGGATATGATCTTGCGCCAATTCGCAAGGAAATGGGGCTGGATGTCCTTTTGCTTCCTGGTCCTCCTTATTTTTCCCAACCACATATTCCCAAATGTTTCCTTTTACCTTTTTGTCTTTTACTGGTTTTGCCATTTTACCCCTTTCTTGTATGTTTTTTGAGTAATTTTTATATGTCGTTCCATTTAGTTGCAGGCCAGCATGCAAGCAGTCCACCATAATTGGGTTATGAGTTTTCACTACCCCTTTACTAAAAACAAACATGTATTCAAATTGATTGTTATATCGTTTTCTGTAAATTTGTGGTACAGGGTTTATCTTTTTAAAAATCATTGTATCATGCAGATTAAACCCAATTTCCCGAAAATAAAGGGCTTGTTTAAAACTTGTTCCGGTCTCGCTTCCATCAATTGTGGCATCACCAATTACCCAGACCACTACACCACCCTGCTTAGTAACTCTAAACAACTCTTTAGCAACAGCTTTAAAGTCAAAAAAATATCCATTATAGTTCCTTAAACCATCATAAGGCGGAGATGTAACTACCAAATCAATCGACCCATCATCAAATGATTTCATCACTTCAAGACAATCCCCCTGCATTATTTTATTTTTATAATCTTTAGTACTCATAGTTTTTCTACAAAGGCCTTTTCAATCGCCTTTTTGATTGTCTCGATTTTTTGTTCAATCTTTTGTGCTTTAATAAGCAGCTTGACTGCTTGTTCTCGAGAGAGTTTCTTGAATTCTTCTATTTTTGAAATCCAGTAATTTATTCCTTCTTGCCCAACTTCCCTAGTCTTTTCTATTTCTTGCTGTTTATACTTTTTGAGAATTTCGATTGTTTGCCCTGTAATTTTACAAACAACCGTGTCAACTGCGTGCCAATATGTATATCCCCTTTTTTGGTCTTCAAGTTTATAATTCTTTTTAATGTACACTGGCAGTTTCCACAGATCTTCTAGGTTACCGCTGACGCCTTTTTTAATGAGAAATTGAAGATGGAGATAGGAAAGAAGGGTCACATTTTGCGAAAATGCTTGTGGGTATATTTGACTCTGGTCGGCTGGATATTGGGATAGTGGGGAGACTAAAAGCGCGTAAGTATCTTCTCTCCGCCAATCATCCAATGCTTTTACCTTGAAATCTTTTTGATTTTTTGCCGTTCTACTTAAACGAAAACACTTTGCGTCGCTAACTAATGTATATTCTTTAGCTTTTGAATAAACATCTGCCGAATTACCTCTCGTTCTCAATACTTCTGATGGCAACCCTAAATAACCCAAGGACTTAGAGAGGATAAGATCAGAGAACTTGGACCACAATTTTTCCTCCGAGCTATCGTGGTCAAAAACTTCGGGCATTATACCAACCTGTATGAGTTCTTCGGTAAGCGTCTTTTTATTTATAGAACGATATTTATTTTCAATCAATTCAAAAGCGTTTTTCTCACCACTAAACTTAAAAATATCATCTATGATTTCTTCTCTAAAGGTTTTCTTCATATTTTTTTCCAGCCAAGTTTAGTAAATGCATATTCGATTATCTCAAAAAGTTAGTTATTATAAGCGTAATTATAGACCCCATAACACTTCCTGTTGCCCCAACTAAAATTTCGCGAATTAATGTTTTGCGTTTAATATCCCCGATAGTAAAACCTGTTTGGTTACCCACAACGGAACTAGTAAGTGACGCGACATTGAGGGCACTAATCTCCGTGTTATTGCCTAGATTTTTATTCAAAGTTGAGTCGTTCCCAACAACCGTTTCATTATGGGTATCGTCAACCTTTTTATTGAAAGAATTATTTATATTGATTTCAAATAGGGTCATATCACTTTACTTCCACCCCTGACCGATAATCTTGAACCCGACTTGTTCCGTATTATTCACTTGCTGTTTGCGATATTCAACAGAAATATCATAATAATTTGAAAGTTGGGAACTTTCGATGTAGGCAATTTTATAATCCTTCTTGTTTTGCATGGCGTTTGCTCCAAGCTCGTTTTCCGGATTCCACATTTTACCGAAATCCAACTCCTTGTTATATTCTTCGTATAGATCAGTCATCGTTTTGGATAAAGACTCGTCCGCATCTACAACAGTTCTCAACCCCAAATCTTCTTTGGCCTCTTTCCGACCAATAAAATACTGATGGGAATATAACTTTTCGGTGAAGTAATCAACAATCTTTTCAATCTCCTCTTCTCTGACCAGTGTCTTATGACTCTTAATCAGACGCTTCGCCAAAATGCGAATAAGATTATGAATCCGGTTTACATTTCCCAAAGCCAACGGGTGAATTTGGGGATTAGCCTCGACAAACTTTAGAAATACGCGCGACAATTCTTCATCGTTTTTAATACCAAATTTGTTTTTGGCCAAATCGAAATAGGCCATCACATCCTCCACCGAAATCGGAATTCGATTTTGCGGATTCGTGGGGTCAGTCGGATTGAAAACATTTGCCGTTGACGGGTCAATCGGTGAAAGTTCGCTTAGATTGCTCATCACGATTTCATCCGCCCCAAGAGCAATCATTGTCGCGGCACTATGTGCCTTATATGGTATAAGAACGGAGAACTTACTAGAGTATTCCCGAATCATCGAGACTAGACGCCACGGCACCATCGTATCACCACCTGAGCTATACAAGAGAAGGTCAATATTTTGTGTCTTTCTTATGGCTTGAAGCTGCTTGCTAATCAATGGGATAACATCCATAGCAATCCGCGCGTTAAAAGGGCCCTGCCGATCACTGGTGACATAGGTAATCACTCGTGATTCCCGCGATTCTTCAATTTGTTGTATCAATTTTTTTCTATCCATACTGCGATATCGTGATTTTACTTTATTGCTCGTAATTTTTCAAGACAAACTGCCGGCCAGGGACTCGAACCCCAATACTCGCCTCCAGAGGGCGATGTCCTACCATTAGACGAGCCGGCAAAATAGAAAATCTACCGCGCGAGGAAGGGCAGAAGCGCGAGGAAGCGAGCATGCTTGACCGCGAGGGAGAGTTGGCGTTGGTGAGAAGCACAAACGCCGGTGCGCCGACGATTGCTGATCCGCGCGTGGGTATCCAAAAATCGTCGCAGGGTCTCTATGTCCTGGTAATCAACCTGTTTGATATTGTTGTTGCAGAAATGACAGTATTTCATAGTTGAATGTTGGAGGTTAGAAAGGAATATCGGCGGGATTAATTTGTTCATCCGGATATTGAATCGTCTTAAGCGACTCCGTCGCCGGATTGGGGCCGGCGTCACCGGTATCGACGCCGGACGGCGCGCCACCACCCACCCCGCCGGCCTTAGGCCCGAACTGCACCCGATCGGCCACAATCTCGGAGCGATACTTCTTAACGCCATCCGGCGCATCCCAACTTCGATTCTGAATCCGGCCTTCGACGAGCGCCGACTGCCCTTTCTTCAAGTATTGAGCCACGATGTCGGCCTGCTGGCCGAAGACGACAATATTATGAAATTGGGTATCTTCTTTTTTCACCCCCGACTTATCTTTCCAGACACTGTTAGTCGCCAAACCGAAAGTCGTCACCTTCACCCCCGAGGGCAGAGTTTTCAACTCCGGATCACGAGTGAGATTGCCGACCAGAATGGCTTTATTGAGATACATATTTATACAAGCAATTCGTCAATTTCTCGATCCATTTCCGCTTGACTCATGGGGTGTGGAACTGGCCCGGACTCGGGTCTAGACACTTGATCGAGCGGCGTCGGGGAGACAATCTCCTTAGGCCGCCGGACCGGTTCTTCAGCACGGGCCGGCAACTCGGTGATGAGGAAACGAAGGAGCGCCGGCGAGGAACGAAAGGTCTGATCGAGAGACGAAATCTGGTGAGGGAAGGCGGTGAAAAAAAGTGAGCCGAAGTAGCCCTCCTTGAAACGAAGATTTTTATTATCAAGGGTTTTTCGCATCGAATAGGCAAGCGAGATAAGCTTGGGCTCGCCACTCCCCAGAATCTGACCACCCGCGGCGATGATCGGTCCTCGAATCAATGTGTCAACCGTCGTTCCGACTTGTTCAGCCCCGATAATGGGAACCAAAAGATAACCGATTTCGTAACGGCGCAGTTCGTGTTCGTCGTCAATCAACACATCTTTCATGCCTCGCATACTAGCAGAAGGATTAAAAAGCGGCAAGGTTGAAAGTCCGTTTGGTATTCGCGAGTGTCGCCGCGGCCACTTCTGCCGAGGGGAAGCCTTTGATCTCGGCGAGCCGCGCCATGACTCTTTCTACATACGCGGGCTCGTTACGCTTCCCACGATAAGGCATTGGCGCGACAAACGGACAATCCGTCTCGACTAAAATTCGATCGAGTGGCATATTTTTCAGCACTTCGTCGTAATCCGTCGTAAAGGTAATCACCCCGGTAAAAGACAGGGTGAAGCCGAGATCAAGGAATTGCCGCGCGGTGGCCCAATCACCGGCGAAAAAATGAACATTACCTTTAACTGTCGGGAAAATTTTTATAATTGCGAGTAAATTTTGATAAGCTAAACGACAATGAATCATCAAGGGTTTATTTACGGCTAACGCTAGCTCAATTTGGTGATTGAAAATTTCTGCTTGCCTTTGTCTTTCAGACTCATTAGAAACATGGAAATAGTCGAGTCCGCACTCGCCAATACCAACCGCCTTGGGATGTTTCGCCAATTTCTCTAGTTCAGCCAAGGTTTGAGCGAGCGTGTCCGCCGCAGGTAAATCTGTCGGATGAACCCCGACTGTCGCCCACATATCATCATTTTGCTCAGCTAACTTAACCGCGGCGCGCGAAATCTCGAGATCAGTCCCGACATTAATCATCCCCACTCCGGCCGCGCGCGCCCGCGCAATCACTTCTTCCCGATCCCCAGCAAATTGGGGAAACGGCAAATGCGCGTGAGCATCAATTAATTTCATACCCCAATATCATTCCATAAAAACCTCCCCCCGCCAATTTCCCAATTCGATTAACCCGCTGTGTATTTACCTTGCCAACACACCGGTACCAAGCCGCTTCTATTCGTTCATTCGCGCGAATTAGAGAAAGGGAAACTACCCCGCAGTTTACGGCAAGGCGTCGCCTTGCCAGTGTTTTGGAAATATCTTTTTGAGCTTTTCAGCTTCTTCAAGCATCCACTCGAAATAATCTTCCCACTCACTTCGATCGTCAAAATCACCCGGAATGGACACTTTGATTCGGCTGGCTTTCTTGTTGGGTAACTCCATCCACTCCAATGGTTCTCCTAAAATAGTTTCAATCTCATTTTTCTGGTCAAACAGATGCTGATACAAATCCTTGTTATCGGGAATATATATCTCTACACCAAAAATATTGTCTCGAGAATTTATTGACAACGAAATATAGGCGTCACTATTGCCTATACTAATGTTAGTCCAACATTGAGGATAACTTTTCTGAAGACGAAGTTTGTAATTATTCTTCTTGGCATATTCTTTGAGCTGATCCCAAAACTCTAGCTGTTTCAATTTTGTTTCTGTTAATTCGGTAGTGTCTCTAGATGCTCTAACCACTTTTGCCCAATCATTGGGTTTTGATACTAACTCAAACTTGGGAGCATAGGGGGAATCGCCAATCTGCCATAATTCCAATTGAATAAGATAGAATTCTGTATCTTCGTCAGTGTGTTCGTTTAGCCAATCCATTGCCTGGCGGTGTTGTTCTCGAACATCTCCCACAACCCAAACTACAACACTCGCATTATAACCCGAAGCGTAGGTGATAATTTTACCTAAGTGGTCGTGGTCGGTGGCCTCAAGTTGATTCTCAATTATAATTTTCCGGCCAGTGTTTTCTTCCTCAGCTAAAATATCGACATTAAAACTACCGACTGGTGCTTCAGTTTGCGTAAGTTTAAGATCAAAACCGATCCCATCACCCAAAAGTTTCAAATTTTCCACCTTAGCCAACCAGTTGGTAAAATCTAAGGCTTCATGTTTCCAAACCTCTCGAAGTTCTATCTTTTTAAACTTGCCCAAAATTGGCGTGTCCGACATTTGTTAATTTAAATTTTTACCCCGCTATGTATTTACCTTCTTTGTCTTTTTTGAAAAATTTGGGGTTTTTGAGATTAACGAGAACGGTGTTGGGTTTGACATATCGTTCCTTGAGGACGCGGGCGAGCACCTCCGCTTCGGTTAAAGGGCCATGTTCTTTAATAATATTTTGGATCACATCGCGCACAATGCCCGGGGCGTAACCCCATTCGGTGAGCGCATAGATGCCGCGGCCGACGAGGACAAAGCGTTGATCTTTAATCAACTCATTGTGACAAGTGGCCGGGTTGGCGCGCCGGCTGAAGATGGTATTGATGGCCTTCGCCACTTCCGTGAAGTGCATCGGCGAACCCTGTTGGCGCAAAACGAGGAAGGCGTAATCCCGGACGCCACGGACGCGGACGGAGGGTGAGGTGGCGAGACCCCATTCGCCGACCGGCGAGATGCCGAGTCGCTTCGAGATTGAGAGCCAACGGCGAGCTTTTTCCGCCAACTGACTATCACCAGTTGGCTCCTTGAGAGCGACGAGCAGGCGCAGAACCATGTCGCGCTCGGAGAGGAGATCAGTGTCTGTCAGGGCTTCCGTCACTTGCTGGAGAGATTCGTGAACCCGGTTAGCAAGAGTTTCGTCAACCAACCAACGATGATGGAAGTGATCGTCTTCCTTAAGACGAGTAAAGGCATCACCTAAAACGAGCAGGAAGTGCAAATTATTTTGAACCGCTAAATTCTTATCCAGATGATTTAAAAACTCGCGCTCGTGGACAATCCCGCCATATTCGTGAAGCGATGCTTCAAGTTCAGCAAACACTTCTTGCGTCACGCTAAAAGCGGATGATTTGCGAATCGCCCGCAAAGAAAATTCTTCGATCTGTCGGACTCGTTCCCGGGTAATACCATAGCGCTTGCCAATCGCCTCGAGTGTCTCACCTTCCCCCTCTTCCAATCCATAGCGACGCTTCATAATGTCCTGGGCCCGCTCCGGCAGGGACGCGAGCAGGGCCTTGCTCACCTGCTTGGGTCTGAAACTGATGGTTTCTTTAATCATATTTTATTTCTATCATCCTAGCCGATAGTCGTCAAGGAGTCAAGCGGGGTAACAAAAATCGAGATAAAAAAAACGCCAGTGTACCCACAGGTAAACTGGCGTTCGAAAGGAAAAGCTGTCAGGTGATTAAGACTAGATCACGGTCTTACACCATCATTTCGCTTTCCCGTCTGGGTTGTTGTTCCACTTCTGTTGGTGGTGGTCTCGATTGCTCTTCGTCTTTGTCATACTCCTCTTCCTTGGTCGGAACATGTTTGGCTGACAAATTGCAAGCAGTTCGTCTTCGTGATCCTTGCCTCGAAACATTTTCTCGCCACATCTTCAACGACATCAAGCACCTCCATTAAAAAAGAAAGGGATCTCCTAACCAACCTCTAGTATGAATCAAAAAATATCATTATTCAACAACGATGTTGATAAGTCGGCCTTTGACATAAATCATTTTATTGATTGTCTTACCGATCAGCCATTTTTTAATCACTGGATTCTCTAATGCCAACTCTTTTATTCTACCTTCCGCCCCCTTTTCCACCACTCCGATCGTCGCGCGCGTTTTGCCATTAATTTGCACGGCGATCACGCCACCGGCTTGAATTTGCCGCTCATCATATGCCGGCCAGGGCGCGAGTTGGATTGAAGAGCGGTGGCCGAGCGTCGCCCACAATTCTTCAGTCAAGTGCGGCGCGAAGGGCGCAAGTAAAATTAAGAAAGTCTCCCAATCTTTTTTCACCACAGTTTCGGCTTTGGCGAAGTGATTGGCACAAATCATCAGCTGGCTCACGGCCGTATTGAACTTCATCGCTTCAATATCGGCGCTAACTTTTTTAACCGTTTCATTTATTAAAGAATTAAGTTTTTGATTTGGCGTGACTTGTTTTACATTTTGCGTTTTACGCTTTTCACTATATCGAAACACTTTCTCCAAGAATCGCCGCACACCGATAATGCTCTCGGTCTGCCACGACACGGCTTGACCAAACGGCCCCATAAACATTTCATATAGACGCAAGGTGTCAGCGCCATAGAGTTTAATTACTTCGTCGGGGTTTACCACATTGCCCCGCGATTTAGACATTTTCTCGCCGTCCGCCGCCAAAATGAAGCCATGCGCTGTGCGTTTTTGATACGGTTCTTGGCCGGGTACTAATTTCAAATCATAGAGAACTTTATGCCAGAAGCGGGAGTAGAGAAGGTGGAGAGTAGTATGTTCCATCCCGCCGTTGTACCAGTCGACCGGAAGCCACTTTTTTAATAAGCGTTTAGCTTTTAGGTCATAGCTTTTAGGTTTATGAACAACATAAGCCAAATAATACCACGACGACCCGGCCCAATTCGGCATAACATCCGTCTCTCGTTTGGCTTTGTCGCCACAGCGTGGACATGCGACATTAACCCAACTCGCGATATTAGCCAGGGGCGAATCACCGTTGTCAGTTGGTTTATAATTTTTTACCTTCGGTAACTTAACCGGCAAATCTTCCTCCGGCACCGGCACGATTCCACATTTGGCGCAATGGATAATCGGGATCGGTTCGCCCCAATATCGCTGTCGCGAGAAGACCCAATCACGAAGTTTGTAAGTGGTGATGGGTTTAACTCCAATTTTAGTCCAAATTTTCTGATCAGCCATTGGTGCTTCCTTAACCGGCAAACCGTGTTTCTTCGCAAACTCTAAATCGTGGGTGTCGCGAGCCGGCACGCCCATAATGGCACCGGTGCCGACATCCTTCATTACATATTCAGCTTCCCAAATTGGGATCTTTTCCTGATTCGCCGGATTGATTGCGTACTCGCCCGTGAAGCGATCCGTCTTACCAGTGATCGCCACAAATGTGGCTCCATAAATTGTTTCCGGCCGAGTGGTGAAGATTTTAATCACCCCACCCAAACCCTCCCCGAAGGAGAGGGCTTTAAGGATTTCAGCAATTTTATTTTTTACTGAACTAATATTTTGAACGGCTTCTTCATTTCTAAATCTAATCACTTTATATCCCTCGATTTCCAAAAATTCAGTCCTTTCTCGATCCTCTTCTTTTTGATAATCGTGGATGTCACCGTCAACTTCGATGACCAGCTTTTTTTCTAAACAAACAAAATCCACAATAAATTTTCCAATGATGTGTTGACGGCGAAAATGACAGTCGAGAGAATTATTTCTTAGCATTTGCCACATTACATTTTCTGCTTCCGTGGAATTTTTCCTCATTTCTAAAGTCTTATCCTGAAGTGCTCGCCAAATTTTAGGATCAGTGGTTTGGTAGCCAAAAGCTACCTCCCCCTCACCCCCTCCAAAGGAGGGGGAATTAATCCCCCTCCCCTTTGGGGAGGGGTTAGGGGTGGGGTTGATTTTAAATTCAATCTCCCATCCCTCACTCCGCCCAATCCAATTCCGTTGCTGGACTTTGATGGACTCGGGATAATTCACCAAATCCAAATCTTTTGCTAGGCGATCGGCATATTTGGTGATCGCGAGCATCCATTGCTCCTTCTCCCTCGGCTCCACGGCCGCGCCACAGCGTTCGCACTTCCCATCCACTACTTCCTCATTAGCCAAACCAATTTTGTCTTTCGGACACCAATTGATTGGCACTTTTGCTTTATAAGCCAAACCGCGTTTGAAAAATTGAAGGAAAATCCATTGGGTGAAGCGATAATAATTTGGATCCGAAGTATTTATTTCCCGCGACCAATCGAAGGAGAGCCCCAGCGCTTTCAATTGCCGGCGGAAATTATCACTATTTTTCTTGGTAACGGCGCGAGGATCCTGGCCAGTTTTAATCGCATAATTTTCCGTGGGCAAGCCGAAGGCATCCCAGCCGATGGGGTAAAGCACATTGTGACCTTCCGCCCGCCGTTTCCGCGCAATCACATCCATGCCGGTATAACTCCGCACATGCCCGACATGAAGCCCCTCGCCCGACGGATACGGAAATTCCACTAAACCATAGAATTTGGGTTTCTTACTTTTGTCTGCGGCTCCATAAAACTTCTTTTTCTCCCACACCCCCTGCCACTTCCTCTCCACCGCCCGGTGATTGTATTGCTTCATTTTGGATTATGTTACTCTCTTCAAATCTTAAACTCAATCACATCGCCGTCTTGCACGAGGTATTCTTTTCCTTCAATTCGGAGTAATCCTCGCTCGCGGGCGGCGGCGTAAGAACCCGCTTCGAGTAGCGTCGCCCAATTAATCACTTCGGCTTTGATAAATCGATCGCGGAAGTCGCCGTGGATCGCGGCACCGGCCTCGGGCGCGGTACTTCCCCGCTTAATCGTCCAGGCGCGTGTCTCGTCGGGACCGGTCGTGAAGAAAGTGATCAACCCCAATAATTCATAACTCTTACTAATCAGATCATCGAGGCCGATGCCAAAAATTGGATCCACCTTCACATACGGCCCGGGCAAAGTCACCTCCAGATTCTCGGTCGCGGCGGATGTGTTGAGGACATAGAGCATCGGCTTTTTAGATAAAAGCTCGAGTGGCGGCAATCCGCCAGCTGGCGGACTTTTCTTGTTTCGCTGGGCACGCTTTTCTTGACTTCCCTCATCGGCCAATTTAAGTTCAAGATTGATAATTTCCGCATCGGTCGCTGGATCAATTTTATTCTCCACATGGATAATATTTTTGTCCTCAAACACGCGCACCACATGCGCAATCGCGTCCACCTCGCGGATGTGCGAGAGGAATTGATTGCCCAAGCCTTCGCCTTGGGCCGCGCCTTTCACCAATCCGGCGATATCCACAAACTCAATTGCCGCCGGAATCATTTTCGCCGATTTGCTAAATACCGAAAGTTTCTCCAGTCGCGGGTCGGGCACGGCAACCACTCCAACCGACGGATCAATCGTGCAAAAAGGGTAATTCTCGGCCGGCACACTCTTCTTCGTCAACGCGTTAAAGAGTGTTGACTTCCCGACATTTGGCAGACCTACAATGCCGATAGATAGGGACATAAAGATAGCTATTAGGTTTTAGCTTATAGGTTTTAGCTAGATCATTCAACTACTCCAACCGGCTTGTCTGAATTTGCAATGTGCATTTTTTGCACATTGCTTTTTTAATTCTTCCCGAACAAACCTTGCAACTCCGTGGCATGAGCTTGCATTACGGCGAGCGCCGCGGCTTGTTTGTCCATCCCACTTTTTATTTTCACTTCGATCTCGGCGGCGATTTGTTTGAAGAGTTCGGGATTCTTCTTCATCGCGCCGAGAACCATTTCAATCTGTGCCTCGGGTACCCCCTGTGACTTGAGCAAGCGCTTGAGCAAAAAATCTTGAAACATTGGTTTCCACGATAACAAATCTATGCTAATTTAACAAACAAGCGCAAGGGCCTGTAGTAAAATGGTATTACGCATCCATGGCATGGATGAGGTTGGGGTCCGATTCCCCATAGGTCCATTCGATTCGTTATTATGTTTGACCTGGTCTCACTCATTGAAGGTGCGGGATATCTCGGACTCGCGGCGATCATCTTTGCCGAATCGGGTATTTTAATCGGCTTTTTTCTGCCCGGGGACAGTCTCCTCTTCACCGCCGGTTTCCTCGCCGCGCAAGGTTATCTCTCAATCGTCCCGCTTATCATTCTCCTTTTCGCCGCGGCCGTCTTGGGGGATGCCGTCGGTTATCTCTTCGGTAAAAAAGTGGGGCCGAAAATATTTTCGCGCCCCGGATCATTCTGGTTCCGCCCGGCGCATATTGAGAAAACTAAATTATTTTTCGAGCGCTACGGCGCGAAAACCATTCTTCTCTCCCGCTTCCTGCCGGCCGTACGCACTTTCGCCCCGATCATGGCGGGTGTCGGCGGCATGCGCTATCGCGTCTTCGCGATCTACAACGCGGTCGGGGCCCTTCTTTGGGCCGGCGGCATCACTTTGCTGGGTTATATTTTTGGCCAGACTATTCCCAACGCCGATCGCTACATCGTGCCGGTCGTCGCCGCAATCATTATCGTCTCCATCCTTCCCACCGTCTGGCAAATTATTAAAGAACGGCGTAAAGTTTAATGGACGATCCACCTTCAGTGGATCTAGGGCGGTTAGCTCAGTTGGTAGAGCGTTCGCTTCACACGCGAGAGGTCATAGGTCCGAATCCTATACCGCCCACAAGTCTTAGGGACGAAGCGGGCTTGCCTCGCCGAAGCCCTAAGGCGTAGGCGGGGCATGGTGTAACGGCAACATTCACGATTCGGGTTCGTGAGACTCTGGGTTCGAATCCCAGTGCCCCGATCATTAAGTTATTTTAAACTGGCGCGGTTCGAAAGTGGCGACCAGATACCAACCCCACGAGACCACCTTGTTGTCTTGACCAACGAAGTCAAACCAAAGGCGCGGAAAGGTTGATCGTTCGAGCCAGCGTTCGGGTTCATTGGTGGCCGGATCGACAAGAATGATGTTTTTATCCGTGATATTGACTACCACGCTGTAATGATCCCCGTCGCGATCAAACCAACCGATAATGACCGGCAATTTTTCTTCGCGGACAAAATACTCCAACTCTTCAATCGTGCCGTGTTCTTTAGTGAAGACATGACCGCCAAGGGCCTTAATCGCGGCGATCATCCCTTCATGTTCGGTGCCAGTCTCACGCGTGGCGTTGGCGAGTTGCGCCAATTGGTCTTCCGAATAATCTTTATTGAAATAAGACAGCAGAATCTTGAGCGATGCCGGTCCGCAGAGACCGGCGCTCTGGAGATATTGCTTGACGCTAATTTTCGAAGCCGGTTGATCAGACATAATATTGAGTGGTGATAATTTTCTCATTGGACCAGCCGCGGAAGGGGTAACCGGACTCGGACGGATAATGACCGATGCCGTCGCGGCGCCTAAGTTCTTTATCGGCGGCGATAGCGAAATCATGAGCCGAGTCATAACTTTTTCCCCCCACCATCAATTCCCGCTCGACCCTCTCATGCTCGAGAAGATAAGGGGACTCGGCCGGATCCATTTTGGCATCAAGCCAAATCTCTTTAGCGGGAATGTAATCATAAACCAGATCATGCCCACCGAGGATAAACTCCGGATCAAGATATTCGCGCACCAACCGGCCATCAACATAAACGATTTTCAAATCACCAAGCCGCTCGCTTCGCTTCACTAATTCCGGCAGGGGGTCCACGAGACACAGTTTCTCCCGCATCAACTGACGCTCGGCTTGATAGGAAATTGCTTCATCGAGTTGGTGATCGTCGGCAAAAAATTCTATTTTTAACAATAACTCCGTTTCATCACGATAGGGCGCGTCAATCCAAATCTCATTCTCGGGAATGTAGAACTTGGGCGCGAAATGACTAAGCTCGACCGACCGACGATGGATGATGCCGAAGTCGTCGTCGAGCGTGTTGCGAATAGCCAAACCGTTGACATACACCAAACGGCAGTTTCTAAAAATCGTCTGTTCCATCCAACTACTTTAACATTCATTGTCAATTTAGCCAAAGTTGGTATCATCATTGGCCTGGGGCTCATAGTATAGTGGTAGTACGCGGCATTCGCATTGCCGAGACCCGGGTCCGACTCCCGGTGAGTCCACCAAATTTGAATTTGACAGGTTTATATTGAGATGTTAGGATCGTTGGCAGAATTATCGCCGGTCTTTTCGCCGAATGGAGATTGAGATGTCAGTTAAGTATTGCCGTCGGTTGAGCCAGTACTATGCTTCGCGGCCGATAGTCGCCACACCGAATCATCAAGATCACTTATCCTGCCTGCTAATGATGACTCGGGAAAATCAGGAGAAATTCCGCGAGGCCTTATCGATTTGGGACGGAAGCGTCCTGCGGGGAGCAATCAGTTTATTTGATCTGATTTTTGTCTCTCGCCACTTTCCTCCCCCCTTCTCTACCAAGGCGGGGCAACTTTTGGAAGAACACCTGTTCATCATGGGTTACCCGATGTGCGCCATCGCCGAGGCCGAAGAAAGCGATGACGAAATGCTGATGAATTGATGCGCCGGGCCACGGACATCCTTCGAATGGCCAGTGCAAGTTTTACGACTTGCACTGGCCTCTTTTTTTATAGTGTGCTAGGGTTTGGAGTAGATTCCTGGCTGAAGCGTGCGCTTCGGGGAATCATGGTTTTTCTGAAGGAGATAGTTGTGCGAAAAATGATGATGATTTTGGTCTTTGCTATGGTACTTCCGGCCGGTAGTTCACTGGCTGGGGTCGTGGAGGAACTGGTCAACACTAATTTCAGTGGTGGCTTTCCGGCCGGGGCGACTGTCGACGGAAACTGGGAAGTGATAAATTCTACCCTAGCTTTTTCCGGTTCACAACTCGCCCGCATCACCGGCCCCACGCAAGAGGGGGGCGATGTTTTCCATCTTCCGGTTTCCAGTCTTGGTTATCAAAACATAACCTTGATAACCATCCAACAGACAAGGTTGGGATTGGAAAAAGTTGATGGCGATTCAATTCAATTTGAATCAACATACGACGGTATAAATTGGGGACCGTTGAAAACCTATGACAACTCAACTCCAACTGACTGGGAACCACCGGATGTCTTTGTCCTGAACGATCTTGCTGGCAATAACGAAGAACTGGCTTTTCGTTGGGTTGCTAGACTGTCAAGCGGGGGAGACGAGATGCGATTTGGTCAAGTTATTGTAACCGGTCAACCCGTCCCCGAGCCAGCGGTCGCTACTTTAGTAGCTCTCGGCGGTGGCGCTATGTTTTTGCGACGGTTGCGTTACCGTCGCAATAAAGACCACCAAGCGACTTTCGTCGTTCAAGGATAGAAACGAAAAAGAAGGAGTGGACGCGCGCATCGTGCCGCAGGGAAGTTTTATGCTTTCCCTGCGGCTCTTTTTTTGTTCTAAATTTGACTTAATGTAATTGATCTGGTAGAATGCGACAATGAATAAATTATACGCTATTTTAGCCATAGTTGGCTTGGTTTTTGGAGTGGTCGCCGATTCGGCCTTCGCCGCGCCGATTCTTGCCCCAACCGCGCCACTCTTATCCTTTTCGCAGACCAAAAAAGAGTTGGCGGGATTGAGTAAAAAGCAGACGGCCATCACAATCACCGGCCTACTCGAAGTTTTTCACACCGACGATTTTGTTAACCAAAATTCCAGTTATCGATACTTCCTTAACCTCGGCGACCGACGAGTCGAGTTCCAGCCAACCGAGCAGATCGACAGTCCATCGGGGACGCAGATCAAGTTGGATAAAGCCTACGAAGTTGGTGACAAAATAATTGCCGAGGCGACCGTCGATAATCTCCATTTCCTCAACCAGCCCCGTCGCCTCTCGACCGGCAATCAAACTCTAGCCGTCCTCTTGATTGATTTTGCCGATTCGCCGGATCGCCCCTTCACGGCTGACGAGGCCACTAACCTTATCTTCAACGATCAGGTCCAAAATTTTTATCACGAACAATCCGATAATCAAGTCAATTTAGTTGGCCGAGTTTTCGATTGGCATCGCCTGCCGAGGAACGGCGTGGATGAGCAAGGCGTTTGTCGTTGGCCCGCCTTCGGGAAAGGCAACGAGCTCAACCAAGTTCTGCTGAACCAGGTGTCTAACATTGGAAGCTATCAACGAGTGATCGTCATGGCCCACCACCCGTGCATGCTTGGCGCCCGCGGAACAGTGGGGCAGGTGTCGATGCTTATCGGCGACAAGACTTATCGCCTGTCCCAAGCCTCGATTGGTAGTTTGGCCGGCTTCAACGACGATTTCAATATGCCTTTCAAATGGCGCCGGATTGATTATTACTTAAGTCACGAGCTTGGTCACAATCTTGGTCTAATGCACGCCAATGGCTGGGATTGCGGTGAAGTGGTCCTGGGTGAAAAATGCTACAACCTCGAGAGCTCGAACCCATTCGATGTGATGGGTATGGGGCGCGGAGGACTCCACTTCAACGCCTATTTCAAAGAATTCCTCGGCTGGCTTAAGTCGGATTCCATCCTGACCATCAATCGAACCGGCGCTTACCTCTTGGCCCCACTCGAAGTCACTGACACCACCTTGCCGCGTGGCGCGAAAATTGTCTTACCTAATTCTCGTCACTCTTTCTACATCGAGTATCGCCGCGGTCGCGGCTTCGATGCTAAATTAAGCGAGGAAAGTTACGCCCCTAATCAAGAGGGCTTGATGATCAATCTGGCCATGCAACCAATCTGGGGCGACCCTTACCCCTACACTCGCCTGCTTGATATTAGTCCCTCGAAGACGCCGTGGTACGAGGACGCAATTGAAGCCGTACTCTTCGCCGACCACAAAACTATTTTCACCGACCCCGCGAGCGGGCTCACGATCGGACCGATCGTGAGCGCCTCGGATGATAACATCAGCTTTAAGGTTTCGTTCGAGACACCTTGACTTTTATTAACGGGTGTGGATACTTCCTAAGGTCGAGATGATGATTAATAATTTATATTTATGAAAAGTTATATTATTGTCGGTGTTTTATCAGTCGCGATATTCGGATTAAACTTGGCGCGGGCCGAGAGTGTTCTGCCCGCGATGTCTATTATTAGAAGCGCGCCGGCCGACGGCAGTGTTTATTCGGCCGACCTTCTGCAACCTTCGGCCGGTATCTGGTCAGTTACTCTTTACATGACTAATTTATTTGGCTGGCGTGGAGAAGCTAGCGACTTTCTAGTCAAAACGAGCGGCGGCGAAATTTGGCCTATCGAGCGGGCGCAAGGGGTTGGTTTATTTGGAGCGAATGTGGTTGTTTTGGTTTTTGCCGAACCTTTGCCAATCGGTCGAACGAGAATCATTCATTTACCAAGCCAGTCCAATGTGTGTGTCGGCGTGTTGCCGGGCGATGCTGATGGCAACGGTCGCATGCTGTCCGCGGATGCTTCCAAAATTTTAGCTGTCGCCAACGGATTCTTGTCGGATACTTTCGATGATAACCTGTCTACCGATATTAACCGAGACGGACAAACTACCGGGGCTGATTACGATAAATTTATCGATATTTTTTCCGGACAGAACGGCCAAAGAAATCCGCCGGTTCGGGTTTTGCCCGCTTGTCCGGCTATTTAACTCGAGGGCTATTTTTAAGGGCCTCAATCCCCGGCAACGAACCGGTGGCCAAGAAATCAAGCATCGCGCCGCCGCCGGTCGAGACGAAGTCAAATTGATCGAGAATGTTGAGTGAGCGAATGGCCGAGACGGTATCGCCGCCGCCGACGATTGATTCGGCGTTACTGGTCGCAATAAATTTCGCCACCGCCTCGGTGCTCCCCTTGAACCCCCGTTCGAAATTGCCGAGCGGGCCGTTCCAGAGAATAAAGCCGGCGGCGGCGATGGCAGGCCAGAGCTGTTCAAGAGACACTAGACCAACATCGAGGATATTGTCTGCAGCGACAAGGGTGTCTGGTGTTTTGATGAACACTTGCTCGCCATTCTTAACTCGCACATCGGCGGGTAAAATAATTTTCGGGTGATGGAGGAAGGGGCGAGCTAACTTCGTCTCTTTATCAACTAACGATTCACCGAGCTCATAACCCAACTCTTTGAAAAAGGCATGGGCGAGCGCGCCGTAAACCACAATTTTATCAGCGATGGAAATGAAGCGTTCCATGAGCGGGAGTTTGGTGTCAAACTTCGCGCCGCCGAGAATGAGGAGACAAGGGTGCGCGGGCGAGAACGCCCGCGTGAGATTGGCCACTTCTTTCGCGAGCCGTAGCCCGGCGAAACCGGGGAGATAACGCGGCACGCCAACGATCGAAGTATGCGTCCGATGCGAGGAAGCAAACGCGTCGTTGACATAGAGATCGGCGCTAACCGCCAGCGCGCGAGCGAGATTATCATCGTTCGTTTCTTCCCCCGCTTCGCGGCGAATGTTTTCCAAAAGCAGCACACCACTCTCTGATAAATCAGCCGCGAGCGGAGCGAGGTTGCTAACCGAGGGACAAAATTGCACGGGGAAAGAACGCTCGAGAAAGCGCGCCACCGGCCGTAAACTCTCTTTCGGCTCGCGCCCCAAATGACTAACGATAATAATTCGCGCGCCGGCGACGCGCAGATATTCAATCGTCGGCAAACTGCTAACAATGCGAAAATCATCTTTGACCTCACCACCCTCAATCGGCGCATTGAGATCAAGTCGCAGCAAAACCTTTTTACCTCGCAACTGCGTTAGTGGAAGGTCCGTGAGTAAACGAAGGGTGGAATCCATATTAAGCGCGATCAACAATTCTCATAATCTCCCGCCAGTGATCGGCGAATAAAGATTCGTGACCAACGAGGAGACCATTGGCGCCGCCCTCGATAATGAAACTAGACGCGTTCTTAGGACCAACCGAACCGCCGTAGAGAATAGGGAGTTCAAGCGCCGCGCGCCGGCCACACCAATGACTCAAGACCTTGCGGATAAAAATTGATTGTTCGAGGAAACCGGCCGGGGTATCGTCACCATGATTCGCTGGTTGAGAACTAATCGCCCAGACCGGCTCGTAGGCAATAATCAGACCGCGCGCCGCCGCGCGCGGCAGACGATCAACCGCTCGTTCGAGCGACGCGCGTAATTCAGTGAGATATTGGCCAGGCTCATCGCGCGCTCGCTCGCCGATGCAGAGAATCACCCGCAGACCCTGACCCAGGGCGACTTTAATTTTTTTATTAATTATTTCATCACTGTCGCCTCCGCCAAAGGCGGATGGCGGAAACCGCCGTTCCGAGTGACCGATAATTGTGTAAGCGGCCCCGGCATATTTCATCATCGGCGCCGAGATTGAACCGGTATAAGCGCCGCGTAATTCGGTGGAAATATCTTGGGCGCCGAGCGCAAGATTGCGACCGGATTTTAATAAGGGGAGAAAAACAACCGGCGGACAGAGAATCACGCTCGTCCGCTTCAACTTGCTCGCCACCTGTTTTGTCGCCGCATAGAGCGCGCGCGCCTCGCGCGGTGTGTCCGGATTCATTTTCCAATTGGCGACCAATAATCTTTTCATAATTTTATTTTTACTCCGTCTCCTGCCAATTACTGATCATGAAAGACCCGCCGGGGCCGGAAGAAAAATTTAGATCCGCCAAACCGCTTTCGTAAGTGATCGTCGCGTCATTCTCGAGGGTGAGACCGTAAGCCGTGGCTTCTTTGGCGACGGCGTGATTGGAAAATCTGATCCGGCCTTTGTTGGCGTAATAAATAACGCCAGTGGAATCATTGCTGACGGAAATGACATCGCCAATGACACCACCAACCAAACCGTCTTTATTGGACAAAAGCATGATATAACTTCCCGGCTCGCCAGAACCGGCAAAAGTACAATGATTGCTGACGGTAATCTTACCGCTAGCGACGATCAACCCGGATAAACCGCCGTAAACGGGACTCAAGTTGATGGCGCAATCATTGGACAACTTAACATCGCCCTTTACCCACAAGACACCGCTTAAAGTTAACACGGCGAAATTTTTCAGCACCAAGTCGCCGTCAATTTGTTTCGGGCCGATAGTTAAGGCCTCATTACCCTCGAGGACTAAGTTGTCATCTTCGTCGCAGTCCGGCAAAGCGCACACGCCTCCGGCGGTCGCATCAGTCTGCCAATCTTCAATCATTCCATCAGGAATCGGCAACTCGGCTCGTGCCGGATTAGAAACAATACAATATTCATTGGGACAATCTGCGCCGTGGATTTCGGTATCAACAAATAAATTGGCCCGACCGGTGCCGCTTGTTGCATCGCCAATAGTGAGGCCGTCAATCTTAGTCGTCACACCGCCAATCCACACTCGGAAAGCTAAATCGCCAAAGACATTATTCCAAATGGGACTGCCAGGACTCCAACTGGAAGTGTATTTGCCAGTGGCCGCCGGGGTACCGGCGGCGTAGCCATCAGTGTTATCTTTGCGCCAATTCCAATAATTAACGGCTGAATCGCTGTTATGATCAAGGACAATCCAATATTTAAGACCGTTGGTTAAAGTGGGCGGAGTAAAAAAAGACACATCCACCCAAGATGGGGTCGCGCCGACCGAACTGGCGACAATCACCCCATTGCCATCAGGAATAGTCGTACGAGGTTTGTCACCGTTGTCGGTGGTAATATGAACATTGAGGTCAGAGGTTGGATTACCAATCTTACCTAAATAAACTGACAAACGGCTAAGCGGGCCGGCGGTCATGGCAATAAACGATTGAGCGATATCACGACTAGCGGAAGTGCTGGCGAAAAGGAAATCGCTATTGTTAACCGTCCATTCCACACTTGGACTAGGATTCAACCCGCCGGCGACAATGACATCCCCCATAATCAACGGCGTATTGCCGGGGTTGGCATTCACCCCGACAATATCGCCGTTGGAATAAACATTGCCAGTCACTTGTGAATTATTATCCATCATCACTCCCCCATCACCCACTTGTACGCCATAAAAAAAATCCAGGTCGACTGTTTCAATGTTCAACTTAGTTTCCAGTTTGCGAATACGATTGGCGTAATCGCCGGTCGTCGTAATCGTTCGCTGATTACCAGCGGCAGTAACCATGACATTAGTTGTCCAATCGCCCCCGACTAAACTATAGTTGCCCGAGTAATTCAACCCGTTCATCACCCGATAAGCGGCATCTTCAGTCGCCGCTTCGGCGGCGTAATAACTTTTTTCCGAAGCCGCCAAATCTTGGGCAATCTTGGCCTCGCGCACCAAGGGTGAGGCGAGACTGGTGATAATCGCGAGCGACAACAGCATGAAAAAGACCACCGCGATCAGCATGGCTTGGCCGGAAGAATAGGAACTAGTTTTTAGCTTATAGCTTTTAGGAAAAGACATATTAATAGGAGTTGCGCAGGCCGGCCGTGATATAAAACTTAGCCGTCGGCGGATTGGGACCCCTGGTTTCCGCCAAAGTTATTTCCGTTTTAACCGCTTCACCGACCGGTGTCGTAATTTTTTTGAAAGTTAGACCGGGGATGCTGATATAATCTGGCACCAACGGTTCCCATGGACCGGTGGAACTCTCACGCACCACGAGGTTATCAGCCAAAACGCGAAATTCGACCAGGGTCGGCTGGCCAGCCACATCCACTGTTTCCAAAGTTAAAACTCCCCCGATACTGCCAAAACCCTCATTGATGGTCGCCCTGTTCGCTAATCTTATTTCTCGCGCGAGCCGCGACAGGGCTGTTGTCGCCGCGCTGCCTATATTTCGGTTATAGCGGAAAGCGTTGAATGACCCGACGATAATTAACAGCAGATTTACCACCAAAATCGAAGTTGACACCACCACCGCTAAATAAACTAGGGTTTCGACGAGAGACAAACCACGGTTCCATTTCTTAATCATCATAAATTAATTATCAAACAGATCGGTGAGATAAGTCGAGATTGATTTCGTAGTCGTCGCCCCGTGATTCGACCAAGCGACACTGACACTTAATTTCTTCGTCTCGGGATCGAGTGTACCGCTTCCCGCAATATCTTGATTGCCGTCGCGATAAACATCGTCGAGAGTAAAACGACGCTCGAATTTGTTATCAATATATAGATTATCCGTCGTCGTGAGCCAAGTATTATTGACGCTATCAAAGATTAAGAAGTGGTCGGTGCCGGAAGTGAGCGGCGCGATATTACTCTGCCAACCGAGATCCCTGATGGTCTTGACCGCTTCCACCCCCTCGGTCAGTAAAAAACTAGCTTGCAGGGATTCTAAATTAAAAGTACTCAAACGAGTCATCTGTCCGAAAACATACATGACCCCGATAAAAAAAGAGAGTATGATGGCCGAACCAACCACGATCTCAAGGAGCATGAAGCCGTGACGGTATCGCGTTTCGGTAAATTTAAATTGAAGAGAAGTCATTTAATTCAAACTCGCGAGGCCAGTGGAATAAATCGTGATCACCCGATTCTCGGCGCTGTCAGATTGCAGACTAACCGTCAGCGTCCCATTCACCGTCGCCTTGCCGGTTAAACGCCGGAAAACGACATCCACCGCGCCCGCTGTTAAGGAGATGTCCGATAAACTGATTAAATTATGGAAGTTCACCACCTGGTTCGTCGGATCTGCCGAATTATAAGTTGACCCCTTAAATAATACCATGTTCGAAGGTGTGAAGTGCACACCATATTGCGAATCGGCTTCGGAGGCCAAAGTTTTGGACCGCGCGGTGGCGAGAAGGGCGACCACTTCCTCGGCGGCGCCCTTGAGGAGTTGATTATTCCTAAAGCTGGCAAAAGGAATAATTATGAGCGTCGAGACAAGCGCAATGATACTGACGACGATTAGAATCTCGAGCGCGGTGAACCCCTGGATAGCTTTTAGCTTATAGCTTTTAGCTTTTAGCTTCATCATAGCACTTCACTTAGCGAATAAATCGGGCCGATCATGGCGACGGCGAAGAAGCCAACGGCAATACCAATCATCACCATAAGGACGGGCTCGATCACGGTCGAGAGATTCTTGGTGGCTTGCGTTACTTCATCTTCGTAAAAGAGTGCCCCTTTCAAGAGAAGTTCGGATAATTTGCCGGTCTCTTCGCCCACCTCGATCATCTCGCCGACTAAGACGGGATAAAGATTCTCATATTGCTTGAACACCGCCGAGAGCGGTTCACCCTTCTCGACCGCCACCGCGCCCTCGGCAATAATTTGCTGGTAGTAGTGGTTCTGAATAACTCGAGCGGTGATATTGAGCGCCGCCACCATCCCCACCCCGGAGGAGATGAGCGAGGAGAGTGTTCGCATCGTCACCGCGGCATTGACTTGATGAACAATCGGGTGGATGAGCGGCAAGTGAATCGCCAAATAGTTGGCCACTTTCTTCCCCCGCGCCGAACGGAAGAAAGCCACTCCGCCAATCACGAGGACGAGCAAACTGCCGAGGGTAATGAAGGTGTGTTGAGAGAGAAGATCGCTTATCGCAATCACCACCCGCGTCGAGAGTGGCAACTCCGCCCCCATCTCGGTGAAGATGGCGGTCAGATTGGGCACGAGGAAAATCATCATGAGAATGGCGATCGCGATGATAACCACGATGATGATTGCCGGGTAAATCATGGCGCCTCGCACTTTGCGCCGGAGATCATAGCTCTTCATCAGTTGATCGGCGACCACTTGAAGGGATTGGGGTAATTTGCCGGACTCTTCGCCGGCCGCGACCATCGCCATAAAAACGGGAGGAAACACATCGGGGTAACTGCCGAGCGCCGCAGCCAAGCTGCTGCCGCCGCTCAAACGCGAGGCGAGGCCGGCAATGACCGTCTTGAATCGTTTATTCTTGGTCTGCCGCTCCATCACGGTGAAAGCTCGCGAGAGCGAGAGGCCGGCGCTCACCATCGCGCTCAAGTTGCTGGCAAAGACAATCTTGTCATGCATCTTAACCGAACCGGAGAGCAGATGCTTAAAAGCTGTAGTGGCGCCCCCCTCCACCACCGGTTTAGCGAGAAGAAGCGTCGCGCCTTCGGCGCGCATCTCGCGCGCGAGCGCGAAACGATCAACGGCCTCGCGCTCGCCCGCAATCTCTTTCCCCTCTTTATCCCGCGCTTGGAAATTAAATTTCATAAAAGTAACTTAAAATGTAAAACGCAAAGTGCAAAATAACAGTTTAAAATTCAAAGTATTTTCAATTTTTAGTTGTTGTTTTGAG
>JBBTRZ010000001.1:0-41914 GCA_038064935.1 Patescibacteria group bacterium | reverse complement strand
CCATATTTTGTACGGCTTTTTTGTGGATAACTCACTCGGGGTGGTGAGGAGTTACGAACTGGGGTATTGCAAAATTCACCACCACCAGGTACCATAATAGGTAATCCGTTTATCGGAGGGGGATGTCCCCCTTGGGGCATCGTAGGAAGGCCAGCGCAAGCTGGCTTTTCTATTTCAAATAATTAGCTTTTTCCCAAAACCAATAGTTTTCCCTTTGGATGAGCGATATTTGTTTTGTATATTTTGGATTATTATCTTACAAAAATTGTCAGTTAAACTTGGCAAGATATTGTGGGAAAGTAATGTGTCCAACTTGGTTGCCAGAGATAATAAATCCGCAAACTCTAAACCAGTAAACATTCTGCTCTTCGGCTTAATTTTTATCTCTTTTGAAGTCAGAAATCTCTGTACAACTTCGGCCTTGCAAAAATTAGTCCCGTTTTCATAAAAAAATCGATATTCCTCTTTGAGAGCTTGGTCTTCCTTCTTTCCTCTTGCTTCCGCGAGTACATCGCCTCGGCCGCCAATTTCTTGAAGATAGAATACATAGCGCTCCAATAAAACATTGGTGCAATAGTGGTAGGGGTGATAAGCGGCCTTCTGGTACTTTTCTAAATGCGCCTTTTTATCTAAAACCACTGCCAGCACGGCATAATCCAGATTTTTTAATAAACCCAAAAAAATCTCGTTAAACTTTTTCTCTGTTCCCCCATCGCTTAATTTTGCAAAAACACCCCTTTTATTCACAATGTCTTCTCTATGCAAAACGGGCAATTCATCTGGGTCGTTCGCCACAATTCTCTTTAGTTCCAGTAATCTGGGCTGCAAGATGCCGACATTAGCTTCCTCACTTATAATTATCCCAGTTAGGCCAAGGTAACGACTTTTTATGTCGTCGTGTGTCGGGTAGTTGTGAGTTCCGGACTCATCAATATAAAGCCGGAATCTTTTGCCCTTAGGCGTCTCATCCATATCTTTTATCATCAAACCGTAAAATTTTTGATGTTGTAGAGATCGGATTCCGATTCAGGATCGAGAATAATTTCGGCGGCTGGTTCGGGAGAAACAATTTGACCTGGAACAGCCGCAATGAAGGCTGAACCCAGTTCGCCGGCGGCGAGACGGTCAAGCAAGTTACGCAAATCGTCGGTGGTGAAAAAATCAATCGTCACCTTACCCCCTGACTCTCGCTGCTCGACCGAGACCCGCGCGCCGAGTGTCGCGGCAAGCTTCTGCTCGAGCTCCATCGTCGCCGGGTCGAGAATATATTCTTTCTTGCGCACGCGGTCGTTGGCGATGCGTCGGGCAATCTGCTCGGCCTCGCGGACATTCAAGTGCTTGACGGTAATTTCCCGGAAGAGACTCTGTTGGGCCTCCGGCCGATCAATCAACATGAGGAGCGGCCGCGTGTGACCCTCGTTGATGTGCCCCGCCGTAATGGCATCGAGCATCTCCTCCGACAGAGCGAGAAGGCGGAGGGTGTTCGACACATATTCGCGGCTCTTGCCGACCTTCTTCGCGATCTCGGTGTGTTTCAATTTGAATTCTTTAGCGAGACGCTCGAAGGCGAGCGCGCGATCAACGGGATTCAAATCTTCGCGCTGGAGATTCTCAATAATCGCCATCTCGAGTTTCAACTTATCATTGTCGCCGGCGCGAATGACGCACGGCACTTGGACAAGACCGGCGATCTGCGCCGCGCGCCAGCGCCGCTCGCCGGCGATCAGTTCGTATTCGACATAAATACTCCCGTCCTCGCGCTCATTCTCTTGGCGCGTCAGGACGAGCGGCTGGAGTACGCCATATTGGCGGATGGAATCGGCGAGATCACGCAGACGATCTTCATTGAATTCCCGCCGCGGTTGGAACGGGTTGGGCTTAATCTTCGCCACCTCGATCCAGAAAATTGAATCACTTGGAATGTCGGCCATGATGGATTAAATGATAACAAAAATTGCCTTCGCCGCCTAGAAGCGATAAGCTAAAAGCTGTTTAAGCCGGAGTGGCGGAATTGGTATACGCGCACGACTCAAAATCGTGTCTCGCAAGGGATGAGGGTTCGAGTCCCTCCTCCGGCATCAACGCTCTCGTAGTTCAACGGATAGAATGCCTCCCTCCGAAGGAGGTGATGCAGGTTCAATTCCTGCCGAGAGCATCGGATGCCTGAATATTCATTCAACTACCAATTTACACATATCCCGCCAATTATGAAGCGCGGGAGACATGTGTTAATCGTGGTTAGAGATACAGAAAATAAATTTATACTTGGCTCTAAGAAAATTTACCCGCCGTATATATATCGCTTCGTTGGTGGTGGTATTAATCCAGGAGAAGAGGTGGGTATCGCCGCCAAAAGAGAATTGGAAGAAGAATTGAAAATAAGGATTGATGAAAAATACCTTAAACCAATTGCTAAATTTACCGTCCAGGTGTCAAATACCAACGAGCAATATAAATTTGAAACATTTTTATTTGCCCTCACTACTGCACTTCGACCAGACACACTCACCGCTTCGGACGATTTAGATGGGCTAGCCCATTTGACAAAAGAGGAGGTCTTCGAGCTCGCCAGACGATACAAAAAACTTTCTAACGATCTGGTTGATCTTTGGGGTGATAAAGAACGACTCTTTAGCTGGAGTGATTACGGAAAATTCTATTCCGAAGTTCACAGAATCGCGATGGAATTGGTTTAGTTTATGCCATCGTCTCCAATAATTGCCATTGTCGGGCCGACGGCGAGCGGGAAGAGTGCCCTCGCCGTCCGGCTCGCGAAGAAATTTGGTGGGGAAATTATCTCCGCTGACTCGCGGCAAGTTTATCGCGGATTGGACATCGGTAGCGGCAAGGTTCTTCGTGACAAACTATCTAAAAGATACAAGCTAGAACCTAGAAGCTATTTGCACCAAGGCATCCCCCACCATCTCCTCGATGTCGCTTCCCCCCGCCGGCAATTTAGCGTGGCTCAATATCAGAAATTGGGTTCTCGGGTAATCGAGCAAATTATTAAACGAGGTAAATTGCCCATTGTCTGCGGCGGCACTGGTTTTTATGTTGAGGCCTTGCTTAAAAATTATACCCTACCGCCAGTTCCTCCTAATTTAAAACTGCGAGCCAAGTTAGAAAAATTACCAACCGAAAAACTTGGCGAAAAACTGGAAATTCTCGATCCCGAAAGGTTCCAAAATATTGATGTGAAAAATCGCCCGCGGCTCATCCGCGCGATCGAGATTGCCGCGGCGCTCGGTGAGGTTCCACCTTTGGAAACTAAGGCGCGTCCTTGGCACTGGCTGACGATTGGCATTAAGGTTGACCCAGAGAAATTACGGCAGAAAATTAAAGCTCGACTTACCACTCGTCTCCGCGCCGGTTTAATTAACGAAGTGAAAAACTTACATCGAAATGGCCTTTCATGGAAGCGTCTAGAAAGTTTTGGACTCGAGTATGCTCATATTGCCCGTTTTGCGCAACACTCGGTGTCGCACAGATTACCGTCAGACTTGATTGATAAATTAGAAACGGACATCTGGCATTACGCCAAACGGCAAATGACCTGGTGGCGGCGCGATCCGACGATTCATTGGATAAAAAATTATCGCGAGGCGACACAACTCACGCGTGACTTTCTAAAAAAATAAGTTAAGATAGATATGCTTGGGCCTATAGTTTCAATGGTAAAACAGCGCTCTCCAAAAGCGTAGTTCCCCGTTCGAGTCGGGGTGGGCCCGCTCTCTATTTCTTCCCCTCTTGATGAAGCGTATGTTTCTTGCACCAACGGCAATGCTTCTGGAGCGCAATCTTGCGCTCGACTAATTTCCGGTTCTTCCGGCTCCAATAATTGGTGCGCTCACACACCTTGCAAACCAATCTGATGAGTTGATCTTGGGACATGATTAGACTGTTAAATCTATATTATCTTATAGGTTTTAGCAAATGCGCCGGGGAGGATTCTCGCCTTACAGGCGCGGTACAGGTTTCGCCCGCTGGCTCAACCTTTTCGAATCCTCCCGCATTCACTTCGTTCATATGCGTCGGGGAGGATTCGAACCTCCGTAGCCCGAAGGGCGCTAGATTTACAGTCTAGTGCAATTGACCGCTCTGCCACCGACGCAATTTATCAATAGTATCGTATCGAAATGCGGTCGGCAACCTGCCTACTTCCCCGCCATGGCGGGGGCGCCTTTCTCTTCTCTCGCTTCTTCGGTGTCGGCGTCAACTTTATTTTTTACTCGGCGCGGCGCGCGCTCCGGATTATTGGACTTGGTGAGTTCGACTACTGGCTCGCCGCTCTTCATCGTCACCGTGACGACACCGCCCAGCTGGAGTCGCCGACTGATGATAAACTCGGCAACCGGATTAAGAATTTTCGTCTGGACCAAACGCTTAAGCGGCCGGACGCCGTACTCGGCGCTGAAACCGCGATCGGCGAGGTAGACCATCGTCTCGGGCGCGACGATGAGTTCAATCTCCTTCTGCTTCAATCGCGTGACCACTTGCCCGAGCTGGATACCGACAATCTCTTGAATCGTTTCTCGCGACAGCGGGTTGAAAATAATAACATCATCGAGCCGGTTTAAGAATTCGGGGCGGAAGTGACTCTTCAGACTCTCGATAATTTTGGCCTTAATCTCCTCGAAGTTGGCCACTTCCCGCTTCTCCTCACCGCCGTTGAAACCGATTTTCTGCTCCAACCGATTGATGTATTCACTGCCTAAATTAGAAGTTAGGATGATAATCGAATTTTTGAAATTGGCAATTCGCCCTTTGGCGTCGGTCAGGCGACCATTGTCGAGCACCTGAAGAAGGAGGTTGAAGACTTCCGGGTGGGCCTTCTCAATCTCGTCGAAGAGCAAGACAGAGTAAGGCCGATGGCGAACGAGTTCAGTGAGCGACCCGCCCTCATCGTGGCCGATATAGCCGGGCGGCGCGCCGATCATTTTCGAAATCGAGTGCTTCTCCATGTACTCCGACATGTCAATGCGAATCAAGGCCTTGTCGTCGCTAAACATGAAGAGGGCGAGAATTTTCGCCAGTTCAGTTTTGCCTACCCCCGTCGGCCCTAGAAACATGAAGGAACCGATCGGCCGATCGGGATCGCTGATCCCCGCCCGCGACCGTTTGACTGCCTCGGCAATCTTCCGAATTGCTTCCGTCTGACCGCGCACGCGCTCCGCGAGCACCTCTTCCATTCGACTAAGTTTCTCCGCCTCTTCCTCAAGCATCTTCATGACTGGAATATGCGTCCAACGAGAAACGACGGCGGCGATGTCCTCTTCTATAATTGCCTCTTTGAGAATCCGGCGCGAAGACTGGAGCTTCTTTAGCCGCTCGATCTTGGCTTTCAACTGCTGGTCGAGCTCGGGAATTTTGCTATACCGAATCTCGGCGGCCCGCTGGAGATCGGCTTTCATCTCCGCCTGCTCGGCCTCGAGGCGCAGGGTCTCGAGTTCCCCTTTCAACCCCTTAATTTCCGCAATGGCTTGCTTCTCATTCTTCCATTTGAGTTCGAGTTCGCCGGTCTGGTCCTTGAGTTCGGAGATTTGTTTCTCGATTTCCTTAATCCGAGTTCGCAGACGCTTGTCGTCTTTGATCGCCAGCTCTTGATTGAGCGCTTCTTTCTCGACTTCAAGCCGCATAATTTTCGTATGCGCTTCTTCGAGCGCCGGTGGTTTATTCTCGAGTTGCAATCGCAGGGCCGCCGCGGATTCATCAATCAAATCAATCGCCTTATCCGGCAGGAAGCGATCGGTGATATAACGGCTCGAGAGGTTGACCGCCGCCACAATCGCGCCGTCAGTGATGTGCACCCCGTGGTGGAATTCATATTTATCCTTCAGCCCGCGAAGAATGGCGATCGCATCTTCAATGCTCGGCTCCTCGACATAGACCGGTTGGAAGCGGCGGGTGAAAGCTTGATCCTTCTCGATATACTTCTGGTACTCCCGAATGGTGGTTGCCCCAATCATCCGAAGTTCGCCACGGGCGAGCGAGGGCTTTAGCATATTCGAGGCATCGATCGCGCCTTCGGCGGCGCCGGCCCCAATGATGGTGTGAATCTCATCCACAAAAAGAATAATTTTCCCTTCGGCCCGTTCAATTTCTTTCACAATATTCTTGAGTCGCTCTTCAAATTCGCCGCGATACTTGGTGCCGGCGACGAGGAGCCCAATGTCGAGCGCCACAATCTCTTTCTGCCGGAGTGATTCCGGCACATCGCCCTTGGCAATCCGGATCGCGAGTCCTTCGGCAATCGCTGTTTTACCGGTCCCCGCCTCGCCAATCAGAATCGGATTATTCTTCGTCCGGCGCGAGAGGATCTCCATGATCCGCTGAATCTCTTCTTCGCGGCCGATCACCGGATCAAGCTTGTCTTGGCGCCCTAGCGCGGTCAGATTCTTGGTATAGCGTTCAATCGCCCGGAACTTCTTAATCTCGCCGACATCGCGAATCTTCCCCGATCGCAATTCCTCAAGCACGCGCAAAACCCGATCCTTGGTCACGCGAAAACGGGTCAAGAATTCATGCGCTTGATTCGGCACTTCGAGCAGCCCAAGCACCAAGTGCTCAACCGAGACAAATTCATCCTGCAAATTATTGGCGATCTTTCCGGCCGAGTCGAAAACACGGACAAGCTCTGGCGACAAGTAGAGTTGGTAACTCGGCGAGATAACCGCTCCGCCCTCCGTCCCTTCTAAATGATCAATCACATAATCGGTCAGCATCACCGTATCCACTTCGATCTTGTCGAGAATGGAGGCGAAAATACTCTCGTCCTGAAGAAGCAGAGCGGCGAGGAGATGGAGCGGATTGACCTGACTCTGCCCGCGCTCGATTGCCAATTCCTGCGTCTTCCTGATCGCCTCCTTGGCCTTTGAAGTGAAATTATTGAATGGTGGTGGCATAGTGATGATTTTATTTAAATTCCGCTAAAGCGGCAATGACCGTCGCGCTCGGGATCGCGAGACCGGCGCGGCGACTCAACCCGATTACTTCACCCTTGATATTGAGCAGCGGTCCTCCTTGATTCTCGCCGCTCGCGGCATTGGTCATCACTAGAGGCGTACTCGAAGCCGTGGAAGTATTGGTCGAGAGGAAACCCGAGACAATCCCGACGGCGACATTTATATCCGCCCGATCGGCGAACCCGAGCGCCACAATCGTCTGACCGACAGCTGGCGCCACCTTGGCGAAAGTGAGCGTCGGCCACTTCTCAAGCGTAGTGAGCGGCGTGAGGGTTTTGAAAAAACTAAGTTCAGACAACGGAGAAACTTCCGGCGTAGTCGTCGCCGCGGGCGACACCCGATTTAATTTAACAACCGGCACGACGCGACCGTCGCGAAGAACCGCTTCATAACTCGTGGTCGAAGCCGCCGCGCCGACGAGAGCGCCACTCGCCGCTATCACCCCGTCGGGCGAGATGAAGAAACCACTACTCACGAAGGCGTTGTCACCGAGGGCATCAACGATTCGGACCATGCCGGAAGCGGCGCCGTTAATCACCTTCACAATTAGTTCTTCTTCGGTGACAATCACCGGCACTTCCTTAATGATCGGCGGCGGTTGGCCGGGCACCACTTTCTCCACCGTCCGTTCGACAATCCGATTGATTGTTTGCGTCACGGCGGGCGGCGCCTGATCCATCAAGGTCACCGTCACAATCCCTGTCGCGATCGAAGTGACGAAACTAACGAGGAGGACCAAGAGGACAATTTGGTTCTTATTTAGTTCTTCCATTATTTATAGGATACAACAATCATTTCTTATCTGTCAATAGTTTCTCCACTTGCCCCCAGTTAATAATATTGAAAAAAGAGTTAATGTAATCCGCGCGCCGATTTTGGTACTTCAGATAATAGGCATGCTCCCAGACATCGAGACCGAGGATTGGCCGTGGATTATTCGGCACAGTATTGAGCATAATAGGATTGTCTTGGTTGGGACTAGACGCAATGCCGAGTTTCCCTTGCTCGTCAACTGTCAGCCAAGCCCAACCGGAACCGAAACGGGCAAGGGCGGTGTGTTTGAAACTATCTTTGAATTTTTCATAACTACCGAAATCTCGCACTAGCAGATTCATTAAAATTTGATTGGGAAAATTTTCCCCGCCTGTTCCAACCGGCTGTAAAATTTGCCAAAAAAATGAGTGATTATAGTGACCGCCGCCGTGATTAGCCGCATCGGCTTTAATATTTTCCGGCAACTCGCGCAAATTTCTAATCAATTTTTCAAGAGACCAATCGACAAATTCTGGATATGGCTCAAGCGCCGCGTTTAGTTTATCAATGTAGGTCTGATGGTGCTTAAGATGATGCAATTTCATGGTCGCCTCATCAATATGGGGCTCAAGGGCGTTGTAAGCGTAGGGTAACTTAGGTAAAGTGTGCATATTATTTATCTCAAGGATAGCATGGCTTGCCTAAAAAACCAAAACTATTTTATACTAACGCTATGAACCAAATAAGAAATTTAATCATGGCGATCGTGGCTGGCGCGATAGGCGGAGCGTTGATTGTTTCCCTAGTTTTTACTATTTCGCCATTACCGGTCACCGAAACATCGAGCTTGAGCTTGATGTCTACCCCAACTCCCCTTTTCCCCCAAGAGGCGTTGGTGACTGGCGTCGTCGAGCGAGCCAATCCGGGCGTGATTTCGATTGTCGTAACAAAAGATGTGCCGATTATCGAGGAATATTTCCGCGGTGGCGACCCTTTCAGCGACTTCTTCGGGGGCGGATCTTTCTTCAGTCCTCTCCCTGTCCCCCAACGCCGCGAACGGGGCACCGAGCGCCGCGAAGTTGGCGGTGGGTCCGGCTTCATCGTCTCGAAAGACGGCTACGCCGTGACCAACCGCCATGTCGTTGATGATGCCGCGGCCGATTACACCGCTTTCACGAGTGACGGCGAGAAACATGAAGTCGAAGTGGTGGCGAAGGATTCGGTTCTCGATATCGCCATCCTTAAACTCAAAGGTCGCGGCGAGTATCCTTTTCTTACTCTCGGAAATTCAGGCCAAATCAAAGTGGGGCAAACGGCGATCGCGATCGGAAACGCGCTTGGCGAATTCGAGAACACCGTCTCGGTCGGTGTCGTCTCCGGTCTCTATCGCTCAATTGTCGCCGGCGATGGCTTGGGTGAAGTCGAAGCCCTCGACGAAGTGATCCAGACCGATGCCGCGATTAACCCGGGCAATTCCGGCGGTCCACTTCTCAATCTCTCGGGTCAAGTGATCGGAGTCAATGTCGCCATGGCGCGCGGCTCGGAGAATATCGGCTTCGCCCTACCGATTGACGCGGTAAAATCAGTGATTGAATCCGTCCGCACGACGGGCAAAATTGTCCGCCCCTATCTCGGTGTCCGTTATGTGAAAGTGACCCCAGCTCTCAAGGAGAAAAATAAATTACCGGTTGACTACGGTGTCCTTGTCGCCCGCGGCGAGGCGATGGATGATCTCGCCGTCATTCCCGGTTCGCCAGCAGACAAAGCCGGTATCGTCGAGAACGATATTATTCTCGAAATTGATGGCAAAAAATTGGATGATAAAAATAGTTTGGCCTCAATCGTCCGCGCCAAAACCGTCGGGCAAACCGTCACCTTGACCATCCTCCATCGCGGCGAGCGAAAAATCGTCAAGATAAAACTCGACGCCGCGCCGGAGTAATCGGCAATTTTGATTTTTTAAGGCAAAAAAAGCGCCGGACCAATTTAATGATCCGGCGCGCTCGGGCTAGAGAGACTGTGGCTTCTCTCTAGCTAATTGATGGGGTTATCCTCGGCCACCACCACAACTGGGTAGATACTCATCGGGCTCTGGCGCGTAATCGGCAGTGATCACGCCTTGGAATGAAACTTGACCGTTCCACGGTCTCCACCATTCCGGTTGCGGCGCGGAATCTTCCCACACATTCTCCTCCATCGAGATTCCAACCGCGGTGATGATACCGCCATAGATTTTCACGGAGAAGTTAGAGTAATCGTAGAATGGGGGGAATTGATCGCAGAAATTCGGGAGGTCAACCGGCGGTGTGCAGTGGTTTTCCCCAAACTGCGAATCACTTTGCCAAGTGAGAACGAGATTTGGGTCCCGATTGTAATCCGCATAGCAAGGTTCACCGGTTAGAATATTGAAGATTACCCCATTCTCGCAACCCGGCACTGGGGGGTGGAGATCCCAGGAGTTCAGCCCCTGACAACCGCTCACCATCAATCTTTCGTTCACCAACTTCTCCATCTCTTCAGTTAGAATCTCGTCCTCGGGGACAAAGAGTCCGCTGAAGTAGAGATTGATAGAGAACCGAATCTTGCCCTTGTCATCGATCCAAGTCGAGTAATTGCTCGAGTAACCCGCGACGACAACGGTGTCGCCGCTGAACGAAGCTGAACCGCCGCCAAAGGCATCGAATGAGCTGTAGGAGCTCACTTTATGCATCCTGACAGTTTCTTCGCCGTTTTCATCAACGCTTCTTTCGGCCAAGAGAAAGGATTTCTCCTTTTCGGTGCCGTCACCGTCATTGATGAACTCCTGGTTTTCCGCTCGTTTGAAGACGGGGAGGTTACCACAACCCGCCAGTCCAACCGCAAACACCCCAAAATACAACCCCCAACACGACTTTTTCATGTATAATCCCTTTCAAAGGACTTCCCACTCGCCAAGCGAACATCGCCCGGCCTGCATGCAAGGAGACTATCACCTACCCTACTTCTTGTCAAGCGCGAGCGGGAATAACTACTACGGCTCCCGACCGGCGCGAAGGTCTCGGAGAATTCGATCAGTCTCTGATTTATAGGCTGGATTTAGTTTCGCCGCGGTCCCAAGCTCCGCGATCGCCCGAGCTTTTTGCCCTAAAGCAATGTAAATCAGTCCCAAGGAAAAGTGCGGGGTGGGATCGGTTTGATTTCCGTTGACTTTCTGTTGCCAGAGAGTCACCGCCCGGGCAAACAATTCCGCTGGAGCCGCCTTGACCTGGTTCCCGTAAATTAAAGCTAAAGAATAAAATCTAGCCGCTTCGTCGAACGACGGCTCAAGCTCGTAAGCCCGCTTAAAGACTTCCAGCGCCTGATCGGCTTTACCGGCCCGCCAATACTGTCGGCCGAGTTCAAAGAGAATTGTTTGTTTGTTGGGCGACAATTTCGCCGCGGTCTCGAGTTCGGTTGTGGCTCGCGGATCAGACACCACACCAAGGAAGCTCCCAAAAATTAAATGCTTACGAGCATCGAGCGGATCGGCTAAAACTTGTTTCTCGAGTTCGCTTTTAGTTAACTTGAGAAAATTCTGTTTGAAATCGGCTGGATATCTATCTTCGTTAAGAACCGTGAGGGTGACACCCACAATATGTTCCGAGGCCTCGGTTGAACCAAAAGTTTTTAGATCAAAGACTTTTTGGAAATTAGCAAAACTAGCCGTGTAGCCAGTAGTGTCGTTTCTCGACAACGCTTGAATCAGGGTGCTAGAAGCCCGAATCGGTTTAAAGTTGACGAAATAAAGTGCGAGAACCAGGCCAAGTGTCGTCGCTCCCGCCAAACTTATTTGACCAACCGAGAGTTTGGTCCTAACAATAAATTTTTTCTCCCCTACACTACTCACCCTCTCGCGAGAAAGGAAAGTGAAGTAGCCGAGGAGGGAGAAGAACAAAATATAACTAGTGAGCTGATCGAAGACGAAAAAATTATGGATGAAGTAGCCGGCGAGAAGGCCAGTCAATAAACTTTTCTCGACCGCGCCGTCAAACAGATTTTTCCGCCAGATGAAATACGAAGCGACACCAAAAAGCGATAGGTAAGATAATAGGCCCAAAATTCCCGCTGACACGAGCCAATCCAAGAAGACATTATGCGAGCGGTCGAACCACTGCTCTTGGCTATACATCTTGGGGTTGTAATATTTATTAAAAATATACATATAATTGTCCGGCCCCCAACCCAACATCGGCCGCTCTTCTAACCCGCGCCAACTCATGTCCCAAATAAGAAGACGCGCATTGACACCACCGGCGATGGAGATACTCGCCAGTCGGCTAAGAGTGGAGCTCTTACTCACAAAGTCACTTTGCCTAATGGCTAAAAATCCTCCGACTAAAATACCAAGCAGAAGTAGTCCACCAAGCGCCGCCCGGCGCGCCTTAAGCCAACTTTTTTCCTGCCAAATAATTAGAACGGCGGTTAGCCCCAAGCCGCCGAGCAGACCCAAGATCGTGCCACGCGTTCCGGTGTAATAAAGATTAATGAGCTGGAGAAAAATGATGAGGAGATAAGCCACCCACCACGGCCCTATTTTTTTCCCGGCCTTTTTCTCACGCAGATATTTCACTAGCCAATAGCCGCTGATAAAAATGTGGACGAGCAAGTAGACGGCGAAGTAAGATGAGTTGCCGAACGACGCATCGAGCCGTTCGCCACCTTGATGAATCTCGAGCTTCCCCGCCAGTTGGAAGAGGCCATAAATTCCGAGCCAGACACTCACGCCGATGGAAGTGTGCCAAAACCAAAACCAATTTTTTATGGTTTTCAAAGTTGTGCTTAAAACCAAAAAGTAGAGACCGAGATGAAGCAAACCGATCAAGCCCTCCATCCGTTCGTAATTCGACCACAGCGCGCGATAGGGATTGACCGCCGTAATCGTCGCCAAAGTGAGAATGGCAAAAAAAGCGAGTACCGCCCAATTAAACCAGTGCTTGCGCGGCCGATACGCTGGATCGCGAAGCGCGAGCCAAATCCAGAGACCAAAAATAATCTCGACAATAATCCGAAACGCAAAATTCTTGCCGGTGATGAAGGGAAAGAAGAGGGAACGAGAAATAAAGAGAGGGACAAATAAAACCGAAAGCAGGCCAAGATTTATCGCCCAGCTCAGAATTTTATTCGATACCATGACGCGAGAATTCTAGCATAAACTACTAAATCGTGCTAAGTTAATTCCATTGAAAAAAGCTTTAATCACCGGCATCACGGGTCAGGATGGTTCGTATTTAGCGGAACTCCTTCTTAAGAAGGGTTATGAAGTTCACGGTATTATCCGTCGCTCGAGCTCGTTCAACACCGAGCGGATTAATCATATCTACCACGATCCTCATGATGATCGAGGCAAACGAGATGGACTGCTGCAACTACACTACGGGGATCTCTCTGATGGCAGTAATCTGAATCGAATCTTAAAGAAAGTGGCACCCGACGAAATCTACCATCTCGGCGCCCAGAGTCATGTCCGCGTCAGTTTCGACTTGCCAGAATACACCGGCGATGTCACCGGTTTAGGTACAACCAGAATTCTCGATGCGATCCGAGAAACGAAAATCAAAACTAGATTCTATCAAGCCTCGTCGAGCGAAATGTTTGGGAAAGCCGTGGAACTCCCGCTCAAGGAGACCAGCGCTTTCCATCCCCGATCACCATACGGCTGTGCTAAAGTTTACGCCTATTGGATCACCAGAAATTATCGTGAAAGTTATGGGATGTTCGCGACCAACGGTATTCTCTTCAACCACGAATCGCCACGGCGAGGTGAAACTTTCGTTACTAGGAAAATCACCCGTGGCCTGGCAAAGATTAAATTAGGCAAAGAGAAAAAAATTTATTTGGGCAACTTAGATGCCACGCGTGACTGGGGTTATGCTAAAGATTTTGTAGAAGGAATGTGGCTCATGCTTCAACATTCCGAACCGGACGATTTTATCCTCGCGACCAATGAGACTCACAGCGTCCGAGAATTCGCTGAAGTTGTGGCCCAAAATCTAGGGATGGAGCTAGTTTGGAAAGGAAAAGGTATTAAAGAACAGGGTCTTGATAAAAAAACTGGCAAAATAATTATTGAGATTGATCCCTATTACTTCCGACCAGCCGAGGTAGATGTTTTGCTCGGCGATTATTCTAAGGCGAAAAGTAAGTTAGGCTGGTCACCAAAAGTCACTTTTCGTGAACTCGCCAAGCTAATGACCGAAGCTGATCTGAAATTGGAATCATGAATCTAGAGTCAAAAATTTTTGTCGCCGGTCACGGAGGCCTCGTCGGGTCGGCACTGGTTCGAACTTTAGAGAAACGAGGTTACAAAAATTTAATTCTAGAAACTAGGACAGGACTTGATTTGTTAAAACAATCAGCGGTAGAAACTTTTTTCGCCACCGAGCAACCGGAATATGTTTTCCTCGCCGCCGCCAAAGTCGGGGGCATTATGGCCAATAGTACTTACCCGGTCGATTTCATTTACCAGAATCTCATGATCCAAACTAACATCATCCACCATGCATATAAATCTGGAGTAAAGAAATTATTGTTTCTCGGTAGCTCCTGTATTTATCCTAGAAATTCTCCGCAACCCATTAAAGAAGAATATCTGATGACCGGGGCACTTGAACCGACCAACCGAGCTTATGCCACGGCTAAAATTACCGGGATCATCATGTGTCAATCATACAACCAGCAGTATGGCACTAATTTTATCAGTTTGATGCCGACTAATTTATACGGTCCAAACGATAATTTTGATCCCGAAAGTTCTCATGTTATCCCAGCTTTAATTAGAAAATTTCACGACGCTAAAATTAATAAGCAAAAAGAAGTAACGCTTTGGGGAACGGGATCAGTGCGCCGCGAATTTTTACATGTTGATGATCTAGCTCGAGCTGCTTTATTTCTGATGAATAAATATGATGATTTGGAGATAATCAATGTTGGTATCGGGAAGGATATTACTATCAAAGAGTTGGCCAATATAATAAAAAAGGTTGTTAGCTATGAAGGTAAAATAATTTGGGACACTACTAAACCCGACGGCATGCCGAGAAAGCTTTTGGACATTTCAAAAATTAGTGTGCTCGGTTGGCAATACGAGATAAAATTAGAAGACGGTATCAAGGCAACTTACGATTGGTTTAAGAAAAAATATGAATGAAATTACTGTTATCCGGCCGAAGAAAGTCTTTAGCTTTAGAGACCTACGCGAGCTTTGGCATTATCGCGAACTCATGTATTTTTTCACCTGGCGCGATTTCAAAGTTCGTTATAAGCAAACTGCGATCGGTGTTTTATGGTCAATTCTTCAACCATTTTTAACGATGGTGGTTTTCAGTGTCTTCTTCGGCCAACTAGCTAAAATTCCTTCCGACAATATCCCCTACCCAATCTTTGTTTATGTTGGACTTCTGTTTTGGCAGTTTTTCTCTAGCGCTTTAGGTGAAACTAGCAACGCTTTAATTGCCAACCAAACAATCATCACCAAAGTTTATTTTCCCAGACTGATATTACCAATTTCTTCGGTCATTGGAAAATTTATTGATTTTGCTATCACTTCGATTGTCTTGATAGGAATGATGGCTTATTATGGTTATTTACCAAATATTAGTGGACTATTTATTTTGCCACTCCTTCTAATTATTTCCTTCATGACTTCCGTCGGTGGTGGTCTCTTTCTCTCGGCAATCAACATCAAGTATCGCGATGTTAGATATGCTCTACCTTTCTTTATTCAAATCATGCTTTTTATTACCCCGGTTATCTACCCCGCCAGTATTGCTGGAAAATATTCCAAATTCTTAGCACTTAATCCAATGATGGGGGTAATTCAATCAGCGCGGGCGGCGCTTTTGGGCACTGGACCGATAAATTGGGTTTTAATTGCTACTTCAATTGTCGGTGGTCTAATCATCCTGATCATCGGGATTTATGTATTCAAAAAGACCGAAAGATATTTTGCCGACATCTTTTAATTTTATGAAAAAACCGATTATTGAAGTAAAAAATATTGGGAAAAAGTACGACATTCAACATGAGCGGGGGCGTTATGTCGCCTTACGCGATGTCTTAACTAATGTAGCAAAAAGCCCTTTGTCTTTCTTGGCGAACAAAGCTAAAAAAGCGGTTGGGCTAGAAAAAAAAGAAGAGTTTTGGGCTCTCAAAGATATAAATTTCACTGTGGAAAAGGGCGAGGTGATCGGAATTATTGGTCCAAATGGTGCCGGTAAATCAACACTATTAAAAATATTATCACAAATTACACCGCCAACGACCGGTGAAATAATTTTACGCGGACGCGTGGGCTCTCTCCTTGAAGTGGGCACTGGCTTTCACCCGGAACTCACTGGTCGGGAAAATATTTTCCTCAACGGGGCAATCCTTGGTATGAAGCACCATGAGATTGCCACCAAGTTTGACGAGATTGTTGAATTCGCTGGCATTGAGAAGTTTTTAGACACACCCGTAAAACATTACTCCAGTGGTATGTATGTCCGCCTCGCCTTTTCAGTTGCCGCCCATATGGAACCAGATATTCTTTTAGTTGATGAGGTGCTTGCCGTCGGCGACGCCGAATTTCAAAAAAAGTGTCTTGGCAAGATGGGGGAAATCACAAAACAGGGTGGACGAACAATTTTATTTGTCAGTCATAATATGGGAGCAATTCAAGAATTATGTGATAAAGCAATTCTAATCGAAGGGGGAGTGGTTAAAAAAATAGGTCTGACAAAAAAAGTTATCAGTGAATATTTAAATAAATCTAGGGGCGAGGCGATAACCGAGTTGCGCAACACGCAAAACCGAGAAGATAAAGGAGTAAAAGTAACCCGAGTATCAATACTTCGAGAAAATAATATACCCTCAACGCAAATCCCAGTAAGTGAACCTTTTTCAATAAAAATCGAGTATAAAATAACAATACCTACAAAAAGCGCGGAGGTGTCGCTTGCAATCTATAGAGAAGGAGGGCTTCTCCTTTTATCATCCGGATCAGACAAAAATGGCCAACTATTTGATTTTCAGGTGGGCTCATACGAAACACAAATCAGTGTGCCTTCGTTTTTATTTAATGTGGGAGAATATCTATTTGATATTATCATTCATAAACCAATGACACTTGGCCTTGACCATGTACAGAAACTTTTTTTTGAAATCACTGACATAAACAACCCGCGCTCCGCCTTCTTCCCCGATAAAAATTCTGGCCAAATTGCTTCTATCCTTGACCATGTGACAAAAAAAATAAAAGAAACAATCAAATGATTATACTACGACTAGAAGGCGGGCTCGGTAACCTTATGTTTCAGTATGCTCTGGGTCGTCATCTTGCACTAAAAAATCAGATGGAGCTAAAATTTGATATCGGCTCTTATCAAACAAACCCCTTGGGTGATTGTAGTTTTTGGCTTGAAGGGTTTGGCATAGATATCAAAACAAACCTTGCAACTCAAAATGAAATACAGCGATTCAAAAAATACGATAGAAGACCAGGAGGAAAGTGGTTCCTCTACAACTGGTTGATGGCTAGCCCTTCGAAATATGTACGAGAAAAAGGGTTTGCGTTCGACCCGATGGTCCTCGAGATAAAAGGAAGTTTTTACCTCCACGGCTGGTTTCAAACTGAAAAATATTTCAAAGACATCCGCGAGATTATCCTGAAAGACTTTACCGTCCAAAGACACCCCCTCGATAAAAACAAAGAGGTGGCTAAAAAAATTGCCACGACTCACTCAATAGGTATTCATATACGAAGAGCCGACTATGTAGCAAATCCGAAAACCCGATACTACCATGGTGAGCTCCCGAGGGCGTACTATGATAATGCACTCGTTATCATTACCACAAAGATTCCTCGACCAACCTTGTTCATTTTTTCCGATGACATTGAATGGGTGAAGCATAACATGCGTTTCCCGTTCGAGACAGTATATACCGGTTGGAACGCTATGGAAGCGGCTCATGAGGACGTGCGGCTCATGAGCCTCTGCAAGCACAATATCATCTCCAACAGTACGCTTGGCTGGTGGGGAGCATGGCTAAATAAAAACAATGATAAAATCGTTGTTGCACCCTCGAAGTGGTTTGCCAATTCGCCAAAGTGTGATACGAAGGATATTGTTCCCGAAAACTGGCACACGGTCGAACCGTGTTTTATAACCAAATGAATATTCAATATGAAAAAATTCTCGGCAGAATGCGTCGTTTTATATTTCGAAAGTTACGTCTTAGTACTCAAGGCATCCCGAGATCAAAAGAACCAGAAATAAATCTGGACACTCCAACAAAACGCGAGCTTGATCTCATTGAAGAGTTCAGAACAAAACTTAAAGAGTTGCCAGTAGTGCAACCGACCCCATCTATCCCGAGGGCGGAGATGAAATGGATAACACGAAAGAACGAATTTCGCACTAAGGTACTTATCGAAGATCCTCGTGCTTTTCTTTCTTGGGATGTCATCCGTTACAACATGGGTCATGGTGATCTTGAACCATTCAAGTACCATCTCGATCAATTCAAAGACAAGCTGATATGTCTGGACAATATTATAGAGTTTGGTGGAGGATTTGGAGCTATGTGTCGTGTTGTGTACGAGCAAGGTTTCAAGGGCCAGTACACAATCTTTGATCTGCCGGAATTTTTACTCCTGCAAGAGTTCTATCTCAAACTCCACAATGTGGATATCTCAAACATCTTCTTTGTAAGTGACATCAAGAATGTTGGTACACAGGATGGACTCCTTATTGCCACATGGTCATTGAGCGAAGTTGGTTTGGCTCTTCGTATGAAGTTCCTATCCGCCATCAATCCTCAATACTTTTTGATCGCCTACCAACCTTCCTTTGGGGGGATCGACAACAGTAAATACTTCAAAAATCTCGCCGCCAACTATCCGTCACTGGAGTGGGCAGATATGCCCATAGAGATATTCCCCAACAATCGTTATCTCTTTGGTTTCCCGAAAACGCCCACGCGATAACAACTATCCTTTTGGCTAGGATTAAGATCGAATTGCTCTGATCACACAATCGATCTGTCCCTCTGTGAGACCAAGCGAAGACGGTAGCCAGAGTCCCCTCCTCGAGTAGGATTCATCCGTTGTAAAATCTCCGTATGTTTTAACGCCATCAAAAGGTTTTTGTGTTGAAATCAGCGGATACATCTTTCTCGTGCCAATACCTTTTTCGGCCAGTGAACTCGTCAATGTATCTCTATCGTCAACATACACATCTACAAACCATGGGACCCCAGTGTGTGGGCGCATAATATCGTGTAGTACATCATAGTATCTCTGATAAATACGGACCTTCTTTGCTAGACGAGACTGAAGATCGGCAAACTGGGGGAGCATGAAATTTGCCTGAATATCAGTAAATTTAAAGTTGTACCCAATCGACTCATGTTGATCGGCTCCGCCAGATTCTCTACCAAAATTCTTTAACTTTTTTACCTCTCTCGCGATATCGTCATCATTAGTAACGACACATCCACCATTTCCCGCCGACATGATCTTGTGTGGCGAGAACGAAAAACATCCCACTTTTCCAAAAGTACCTAGATATTTTGCATTATGTTTTGAGCCAAAAGACTGGCAGGCATCCTCAATGATATTCAATGTTGGGTGTGAGTGTATCACATCCTCTATGCCGCAATCTCGTCCATTCAATGAAACGTGGACATAAGTATCTGAACCTTCTGGGATCTCATTATTTGAAGTGAGTACGATTTCACAGCCCGCAAGCTCTGCGGCAGTAGCTGTAGCTATCATGGTCAAGGATGGTATAGCGACTTTCTTGGCCCCTGTGGCGCGAAGTGCTAAAAAAAGTGCGACAGTACCGGAGCTCACTATCACGCAATGCTTTATGCCAAAAAATTCCGCAATCGACTTTTCTAAACCTTGAGTAACGAGAAACTCGCCGCCCAAACCATCGAGGTCGTATTGTGGTATCTTAATGTTCACAAGAACACCTTGTCGCTCACTTTAGAATGAGGGCCATTTTTGAATTCATAAAAAGCAGCGTCCTCGATGACCTCGACCTTGTACCCCCCATCTACCAAAAACAAACACTGCCCTGCAGATACTTCATACCCGCCAATATCGATACCATTCCTATCGCACACGGTTATTAAAAGTTTCCCTTTATTGACCACGATCGCTTCTTGCAACATGGGTATTTGTCGATCCATAATTTTATGCGTATGTTTGGCAAAAATATGACCTTCTTTTCGCTTCATCATAAGAAGTTGAAGCGGCCAGTCTGAAGGAGTGACCGGATGTGTGCCATCCTCTATGTCAGCATTGTCTATGTGAAGCCCTATTACTTTGGCCTTTAGTTTAATTTCAATTATCATGGAGGTGTTCTAGATCATAATCCATCATTGTATGGACAATGTCTTTAAATTTCATTTTTGCTTCCCAGCCCACAATCTTTTTTATTTTTGACGAATCACCTAAAAGCAACGGCACTTCATTGGGGCGTCTAAATTTGTTATCTATTTTGACATAATCCTGCCAATTTAGATCCATGTAAGAAAAAGCTTCTTCCACAAACTCTCTAATTGTGTGGGTTTCGCCAGTGGCCACAACAAACACATCGGGAGTTTTTTGTTGCATTATGAGGTATATAGCTTCCACGAATTCAGGAGCCCACCCCCAGTCTCGCTTGGCGTCAAGATTTCCTAAAACAAGTTCTTTTTGTAACCCATTTTTAATTCTTGCCACCCCCTTCGTAACTTTCTTCGTAACAAAAGTGCCGCCCCTTCTTGGACTCTCGTGGTTAAACAGTATTCCTGTGGTAGCAAATAAACCGTAGCCATCATGATACTGCCGAGTAAGATGGTAAGCACCTAATTTCGCCACACCATACGGACTCTGTGGCATCATGGGAGTATTCTCATTATACGGAGCCGATACTCCTGGAACACCAAACATTTCAGAACTGGATGCTTGATAAAATTTAGTGCGGGGTGACAATTTTCGTATGGCCTCGAGTACATTTAAAACACCGACGGTGTTCGTCTCAAGTGTATATTGAGGAACTTCGAATGATACCTTTACATGGGACATTGCTCCGAGATTATAAAACTCATCGGGCTTTAGATCGGAAATTATTGCCGAGAGAGATGGGCTGTCGGTGAGATCTGCATAGTGCGTATAAAAATTTCCCGTGTTGTAGAGATGATCAATTCTTGCAGAAGCAAATGAGGAAAGGCGGCGCATTATACCGTGTACTTCATAGTTTTTTGCGAGCAAGAGTTCGGCCAAATAAGAGCCGTCTTGGCCAGTGATACCGGTAATTAAGGCTTTTTTCATTTTATTTTTTTAGTTTAGCAGTCTTTTTAAAAAAGGGGAAGTACCGTAAAGAATTCAAGACCTTTGCATCACTTCGAGCGGAGTTTGATAATTAATTCCCATGTGCGTGCGCTCGGTGTTGTACCAGTGCAGAAATTTAGGAACCGCCAATTTGAATGAGTCGAGACTATGAACAATCCGATCCAAACACTCCTCCTGGATTGTCCGATTAAATCTTTCAATATGAGCTTGGTCATCCTTCTGCCCTACGCGAGAATGTCGGTGTTTGATTTTCATTGCCGTTAAGGCATGAGTAAACCAGATTGAGAACTCACTACCGTGATCGGTCTGAATCGGCTCGAAGCTGAAAGTCGCCACTTGTTTGGCACGACCAATGAACTCAACACTGGCCACGACCCCAATCTTTTCCACCACCTCGGCGTAAGCCCAGCGACTGAACAAATCAATCAAGGTGTAGACATAAATTCTTGAACCATCGGGAGCAATGATCAAGATAGTATCGACCTCAACTAGAGCTCCAACAAAGGCCGGTTCTGGTCGCTCGGTATAATCATGCGGCCGTTTCCAAGGACTGCGTTTCTTTCTTAACCCGCAGCGATCAAGAGTGCGTTTGACTGAGGACAAGGACACTATCACTCCGTGTTTCTTCAGTGCGTGATGGACATGTTCCGCGCAACGACGACGGCCGATCCGTTCCTTAATGATTGCCTCCACCACCTCTCGAGACAAAGATCGCGGATGCTTCTTAGGTCGCGAGGACAAAGTGGGAATCAACCCGTAACCCCAAGTCTGTCTGGCTTTCTTCATCCACCGAACAATGGTTGATTGATTGAAACCAAAGTGGCGGCCAACTTCTCTCGTACTCTTACCCCGTCGAATTAACTCAACAGCCTGCCCTCTCACCCGGGGCAGATTGGGATTCTTGGTGTATGCCATAATGCTCGAATCTTAACCTCTCGGGTGATGCCAAGCTATTGAACCATTGCGGGGGCTTGACACCGTTAAATTGTTGCGTATCATTGTCCATTAGTAAGTAGTAGTCTAATTCTTGAACCTTGAACAATAAAAACATGAACGAAAGGAGAGTGTATATTGGGTTCACAACAATACGACAAATCATTGCTTTATAGGGCGGGGGAAGATGTGTTTATTAGTGCTGGTGTGGAGATACGACGACCACAGTTGGTGATCATGGGCAACCACGTAGCAATTGACACCGGGTTCTACCTAACTACCGCAGCCGATATTGGTGATTATACTCACGTTGCTCCATATGTCACAATAATAGGCGGCCGAGACACAAAGTTTACCATGGAGCATTTTACAACGATTGCAGCGGGTAGCAGAATCATTTGTGGTAGCGACGAACATATGGGAGAAGGGTTAGTTGGTCCGACGATCCCCGACCCATACAAGGACAAGGTAACACTATCCCCCGTTACCCTAAAAAGATTTTCGAGTGTCGGGACAAATGTTGTCATTATGCCCGGCGTCGTTCTGGGGGAGGGTTCTGTTGTTGGGTCTTGTTCCCTCGTAGCAAAGAGCACTGAACCATGGACTGTTTACTTCGGTGTTCCCGCTAAACCAAGAAAATATCGGCCAAAAAAAAAGATGATCGAATACGCAAGGAGGCTCGGATACGAGTAAAAACTTTAAAAACGTGATAATCTCTAGGAGAGAGATTATCACGTTTTCTTTTCACTATCATGTGCGGAATTTTAGCCATCGCCGGAAAAAATATCGAAAAGCATAATACACAGAAGGTGAACGCAGGTCTTCACGCTCTTGCGAGGCGAGGGCCGGACGATCGCGGAGAGATGCGATTTACCGAATGCCTCCTCGGTCACACACGCCTCTCGATCATTGACCTTAAGAGCAGTCATCAACCCATGCGTGACAACAAACATGACATAGCGATTACCTTCAATGGTGAGATATATAATTACCGCGAACTGAAGAAGGAACTGGGAGCAAAAGGTTATTTATTTACAACAAACTCAGACACTGAGGTTATTCTCAAGGCCTACCAAGAATACGGCGAAAAATGCCCAAAATACCTAGATGGTATGTTCGCATTCGCGATATGGGACGAGAAAAAACAAACTCTCTTTATGGCGCGCGATCGCTTTGGTAAAAAGCCGCTGTATTATACTTTTGATAAAAATAATAATTTGTTCGTTGCTTCTGAAATAAAAGCTCTTATAAGCGCAGGCATCACTGGTGTGCTTGATGAAGAAGCGCTGGATAATTACCTTCAGCTCATGTATATATCCCCATGGAAATCTGTGTACAAAAACATCTCTCAATTACCTCCCGCCCATAGTGCCGTTTACAAAAACCAAAATCTGAGCATCAAAAGATATTGGGATCTCCCCCATCGACCGATAAAGATAGATTATGAAGAAGCCAGGGAGGAGGTCGGGCGGCTTTTAGATGAAGCGGTGAAGAAAAGAATGTTGGCGGCCGATGTTGAGATCGGAGCACTTCTCTCTGGCGGAGTAGATTCCACCATCGTATCAATATTGGCAAGCAAATATTTAGACCGTCCGCTTAAAACCTTCTCTCTTGGATATGGAGATTATGTAAACGAACTCCCCTACGCCAAAGAAGCAGCCGATTTTATAAAAAGCGAACATTATACCGTCGAGGCCAGCGGAAACATGGTAAAAGAACTGGAGAAAGTAATTACTTACCTTGATGAACCGCACGCCGATTCGTCCGATTTTCCTCAGCACCTGATATCCGAGCTCGCGGCAAGCAAAGTGAAAGTCGCCTTATCGGGTGATGGTGGGGACGAAATATTTATGGGATATGGGTGGCATACTCGCCATCTCAATCTTTCATACCGTGCTCACCCATTTGAAAAATTATTCCTTAATCACTTTCAGGGTCGCGTTCGCTCAACCCGCGTCTTTACTACATGGGAAAGAATCAGACTTTGGGGCGGAATCCAATATATCAACAATGACATATTCGCGCCGGGTGCCTACGCAGATAATGAAAACGCGATGCAAAAAATCACAATATTTGATTTAACCACATATCTTCCTGGGCAACTTTTATCCAAAGTAGACAGGATAAGCATGATGCATGGACTTGAAGTCCGTTCGCCCTTTCTTGATACAGAACTTGTAGAATTTGTTATTAATCTACCGACGAAATTTAAGTCTGATAAGGATAGCAGTAAAATAATCTTGAAAGACCTGCTTTCAGAATTTATGCCAAAAGCTTTTGTTCATCGACGCAAACAGGGGTTCGGCGCTCCAGTCGGAAGGTGGCTTCGAGAGCCCAAAATGCGCGATTATGTTGTTTCTAACCTGGGAAAAGGAGCGCGGGTAAAAAACCTCTTTAACCCGGTGGCAATTGATTTCTTGGTTAATAGATTCTACGACAAAAATAATGACCGACTTGCCTTGAAAGTCTGGATTATCTTATGCTTGGAATTGTGGTTAAAATTAAGCAGGGTTTATCTCTAAAAAATGAACTTTCTAACTAAAATTACCAGTGCCTACTATAATAAAATCACGAATAAGCTTTTTGGCGTTATCCACCTGCCAGCTACCGGCAAGAAAAAAGGTGAGATTCTTCTTTCCTACCTGACCGAGCCGTTTACCTGCACACCGAGAGAATGCTTTAGTGACCCGCACACTAATAAATGGGAGTGCGCCGAGATTGCCCGCTTGTTTGCTCGCCGGGGATACGCAGTTAATATTATTAATTTTAATAATATCAAATTTATCCCTCAAAAAAAATATGTGGTGTGTGTAGATATTGCGCAAAATCTTGAGCGTCTAACCAAATATCTACCACGTGATTGCAAAAAGGTTATGCACATTACTTCTGCTTACAGCGAATTCCAGAACGCCGCTGAAACGCGGCGACTTGATGAATTAAAGGGTCGAAAGAACATCTCCCTCAAGTCGCGGCGGACAGAAATTGTCTCAAACAATCCGAAATACGCAGACTTTCTCGGGGGACTAGGAAATAAAACCATTCATGCAACTTACGCTCAATTTAAAAAACAGATTTACCCCATTCCTATATCAGTGGCTCAAGAATTCGACTTCCCTGAAGACAAAGATTTCGCGCGGGCGAGGAAACATTTTCTTTGGTTTGGTGGTGGGGGGGCAATTCTAAAAGGCCTTGATCTCGTGATTGAAACCTTTGCTGAATTACCAGACCTTCAGCTTCATATTATTGGACCAGCAGCGTTCGAAAAAGAATTTGAGAAAGAATACGCTCGTGAACTCACTCTGACCAATATTCATCGCTATCCTCGACCGCGTATTAATACAAATCGCATAATGACTGTGGGCGACACCTCCTTCCTTGAGATCACGAGTAAATGTGCCGCGCTCATCTACCCCTCGGCTTCGGAAGGCACTTCCGGGGCTGTGGTGCAAGCGATGCACGCTGGTATCATCCCGTTCATAACCAAAGAAACAGGGATCGCCGAAGATGCACCAGTGGTTATCTGTGATTCACCCACCGTAGAATCAATCAGAGATTTTGCCAAACAAATCGCCACGATGAACCCCACCATACTCTATAAACAAGCGCATAAAGTGTGGAACTATGCTCGTACTCATCATACCCAAAAAACTTTTAGTGAGGCATACGCACATTTTATTGACAACATCCTCTGCTTATGAACAATCCTCTAATATCGGTCATTATGCCGGTACACAACAACGCAGATACGATTCAGATAGCGGTTGATTCAATTATTCAACAAACCCACAAAAATATTGAAGTCCTTGTTATTGACGATAACAGCACCGACGAAACGAGAAAGATTGTTAAGTCTATGGCCCAACAGGACACGCGTATTCAATATTATTCTTTACCAGAAAACGATAGCGAGCGCTTTGATCCTATCCTCAAACGCAATATTAATGCTGGGTATGCGGCGCGAAATTTTGGCTTTGAGCAGGCAAGGGGAGAGCTACTGACCTTTCAGGACGCTGACGACGCCTCACTTCTCAACCGCATCGAAGTCCAGTATGATTTACTAAGCAGGCATCAGGCAACACACATCACCACAAATTGGCTACGCTTTTCCGAAAAGCTTTTGGGCACAAAGGGAAATCCGCAAATGAACAAATCTTTTAGCGACCCCGACAAAATCTATAAACTTTCGCAAAAAACCAAAGGATTTGTTGCAAAAGTTTCCCCTTCGTTCAATTCGCTCATCCCCTTCCACTACAAACGTCTTCTTATTATCAACAAGTTTTTCTTCGGCTCACTTACCCCTTATCCCGGCGCTGGTAATAGCCCCCTTTTCAAACGTGAAGTTATCGATAAAATTAAGTTCAGAAAACTAGCCGACCGCATTTGGCCATCCTTTATGGGCCGTGGGGCTGATCGAGATTTTAATTTCCAGGTTGCCGAAACTTTTAAAAACAGCTATTTTTTCCCAATCCCCCTCTATCTTTGGCATACTTAAAAACATGAAATTTACAATTGTTACTCCGGTCTATAATGGTGAAAAATATATTGCTGAAACGATAGAAAGCGTTCTCTCACAAGAAGGCGATTTTGAGATTGAATATCTCGTCCAAGATGGTGCCTCGACCGACAAGACGATTGAGATCGTTAAGTCATACGCCAATCGAGTAAACGCCGGTAAATATCCAATCCACTGCAAAAAGGTAACCATGCAATACTTCTCGGAGAAAGATGCGGGGATGTATGATGCCATCAACAAGGGGTTTATCGGTGCTACCGGCGATATTTATGCATATATCAATGCCGATGATTACTATCTCCCTAATTCGTTTTCCGTTATCGCACGCACATTCATGGCCTTTCCAAGTTTACTCTGGGTAAAAGGGGGGTCATGCATCATAAATGAAAATGGCTCACTTATACGACACGCTTCCCATTTTATTTTTAATCAAAAATGGATCCAGTCTGGTATATACGGCCGTTACGCATATTTCATCCAACAAGAAAGTGTTTTTTGGAGAAAATTTTTGTGGGACAAAATAGATTCTCTCCATTTCATCGCCCACACTCATGCTGGTGATTATTGGCTTTGGGCTCAATTTGCACGTCACACACCCCTTTATACCATCGATAAGGAGGTTAGCTGCTTCCGTCGGGTGTCCACCAGTCTCAGTAATATTGACCATGGATTGCAGTACCGAAGGGAACAAGAAAAAATAATACCGCCTGTGCACAGCTGGTTCGAGAATAAAATTAAATTCTTTTTTTGGCTTAGTAAAAAATTAAATCACCTAGAAACGATCTGGGTTTTTATCTACCCACACCTGTTCAAAGATCGACAAAAGCAATATATTCACATGAGCAAAAGTGCTTCAGCTATAAAGGAAACGCGATCATATTTTATTTAAAATTATGCGAAAATTTATTAAAAGAATTTTTCTTGGGAAAAAAATGTTTCAGGCCATATTTAGACGCCTTTTTGATATTTCGATAGAAGGGATGAATATAGGAACTGGTGGGCGTAATCTTGAGGAAAATGGTGAAATGTTTATTATTAAGCATGTTTTAAATAATGTACGAAATCCGATAATTTTCGATGTAGGCGCACAGGGCGGGGATCACATAAAAGAAATAATTAATCTGCTAAAAGACGAAGTAAAAATATATGCTTTTGAGCCACGATTGAGAGATTATCAAATTCTTGAAAAAGAACTTGGTGATAAGGCAACAATAATAAAAAGCGCTTTGGGAGACATTGACGGAAAAGCGATTCTTTACTATCAGAATAATGTCAGCGGATTGAGTTCTCTATATAAACCTCACGATGGGTTTGTTGAGAGTGAAGAGGTAAAAATTCAAACCATAGATAGTTTCTGCGAAGCAAATAACATTACAAATATTACTTTTCTTAAACTTGATGTCGAAGGCAATGAGTTGGCCTGCCTAAGGGGGGCCAAAAAAATGCTGCCAAATATTAAATATATTCAATTCGAGTTTAGTGCTCCCAGTAGAGATTCACGAACATATTTTAGAGACATATTTAATTTTCTTTCTGACTATAAAATCTATCGTATACTAAAAGATGGATTCTATGAGATTAAAAAACCTGAAAAAATTACCGAGCTTCTCTTTACTACAAATTATCTAGCAAGAAGAAAAGGTGTATGAAAAAAGCAATCATTCTACAACATGGCGGCGGAGAACTTGCCAATCAACTTTGGAATTACATAAGTATCTACGCGTACTGCCTTGAACAAAAGATTGAGTGTGAAAATTATTCATTCTTTGAGTATGCTCATTTTTTCGATATTCCCTCAATAAAAAATAAAATTTTTTATTTTTTATTTTTTGGTCCTTTCCACAATTACATCGGCCGGCGAAATTCTTTCCGGACACGTTTTTTTCGCACACTTTATAAAACCTATGTGTTCTTTGAATATTCAAGAAAACGAGGTTCAATTATTTCCTCAATAAATAGCAACAATAAACCATTCTATTTGCCCCCAACCTTATCTGGACAACATTTTCTTAAAACTGAAAAAGAAAATAAGGTGTTCTATTTTGAAGGCTGGCTTTTCAGAAATCCCGGGGGTATTAAAAAATATCGCGATGCCATCATTCACTACTTTATACCCAGGGAATCCATTCGCTATAAGGTTAAATCGGTTATCGTCCCGCTCCGAAAACGATTTAACCATATCGTAGGGGTTCATCTTCGGCAAGAAGACTATGCGACTTTTAAAAATGGCCAGTATGCCCTTGAGCATTCTCGCATGTTTGAGGTATTAAAAGAGTATCTTAAGGAAACCAAGAAGGGAGAAACGGAAACGGTATTTGTTGTCACTTCAGACGGCGATATCAATATTAATGATTTTCCCGGTCTCAATATTTTTCACGCCCGCGGCAATGCCGCACAAGATCTTTTTACCCTTGCGGCAACGGATATTGTCATCGGATCAGACAGTAGTTTCGGAAATCTGGCAGCATACTTTGGCAACATTCCCCATGTTGTTATAACCAAAGAACCGATTGACTGGGCTTATTATCAAGGAAAAATAAGGTATTTCCCCACTAAATACTGCACGATGGTTCACTATTAATTCTGTGTTTCTTTATTTGTGTAAATTTTTCTTTAAGACGGCCACAGTAAATAGACATTCCGGCAATAGAAACAGCAAAAATTATGGGTTCAACTGGCATTCTAAACCTAGCATTGACAGCCAGTCCAATTACTAAGGTTGTCAACATAAAATACAAAATAATAATAATGGAAAATATAAATTCTCTGGAAAAATTTTTAGAACGCCAAATATTATATAAACCGAGCAAGAAAAAAGCGGTTAGTATAATCCAAAATAGACGAGCAAAAAACACCAGGGCCATACTAGTTTTTAGATAATCTCCCATCATCATAACAAATTCTTTTGGCGATTCAGCAAAAAGTACGATGGCTGGTTTCTCAAGATAAGCTACTGGTTTTATGCCCGCCGCCTGAAGAAATGTTAACATGCCGTCATGAGTAAAAAATGTTATAGTGTTTATAATATAAAGTTTAATCAGAGCGGCCGGATGCTCCAATATTTCTGCCACCGCTTTGCCGGCAAGAGTTTTTGACAAAGTTAGAGAGTTTTGATCTTCAAGATTGAGTGGGTTAATCTTCACCAATTTTTTCTGTTCTTCAGCAAAACTAGAATTGTTTTGTATCGCAAGGACAGAAGGTAATAGTGTTAAATAGAGATTAACTGGCAACTGAGAACTTAGATTTATCTCCGAAAAAGTCATATAATTCCGATAAAGCCAGGGCAACAAAACCAAAAGAAACGCTAGGAAAAAATAACCGAGTTTTGAAACTATATTTTTATTAATTTTCCACCCGAAATGCCAAAGCAAAAATATAATTACTACTAAAAATAAATACTGCGTAGTTGCTTTTACAAGAGTGGCCAATCCGAGAAACATACCAACCCAAACAGCATTGCGGGTCGAAAAACTTTTTAAAAAATTGAAAAAGAAGATAAGAAATATTCCAAACAAAACACTGAACAAAATCTCAGTAGAAAAAACAAAGGAGAACAAAATCTGATACGGAGAAAGGGCAAGAAAAACCGCGACTATAATCGGTATATGTTTAGAAGACGGCAGTATAAACCGAGTAAGGCGCATTCCAATCAAAGGGATTGTAGCACCAAGCAAAAGCTGTATCATTCCCGTTCCTAGATAACTTCCGGTTAATGCTAAAAGGAAAAATAAAAAAAACGGATATCCTGGCACACCGTAAGAATATGGAGCAAAAGGTATAGAAGAATTAATACTAAAACCATTACCAAGAAGTAAATTACGACTTATTTCGAAGTAACCATCTTGGCCGTGGAGTGTATTTTCTATACTTCCACCATTCTGGAAGAAACATATGAGGGGAAAAACAATTCTCACAAAAACTGCTAGTAGAAAAATGAATATTTCGATTTTGTGACTTTTAAAAAAATTCATATGAACCTGTGTTTGATTATTGTTTGAGCATTTTTGAAACCATCATGCCATCTTATCTTCTTCCCTTCGGCGATACTTCGAGGAAAGTATGATATAGGAAACTCCTTTATCTTCACCCCACGAAGTGCCGTCAGTACAGTAACCTCTGCCTCATACTCAAATCTTTCACTTTTAAGTGGGAGTGATTTAAGAAAATCCGACTTAAACATTTTGTAGCAAGTTAACATATCAGTTATGTTTTGAGAATATAAAACATTAATCAAGATCGAAAGAAAAACACCTCCAAGATAAAAAGAAAACCTAGAATAGTCTTTTTGTTCTTTCCCCAGCCATCGTGAGCCATAAAGAACTGTTAAATTCTCGTCAAGCATTTTCTTGAGCATCTTTGAAAGATCATTTGGGTTAAGTTCCATATCAGCGTCTTGCATTACTATATAATCTCCTGTTGCCTTAGAAATGCCAGTTCGTATAGCTGAACCCTTGCCACGATTCTTTTCGTGGTGGAATACTTTATATTTACCTTTAACAGTATCGAGTATTTCTTTAGTCTTGTCTGTTGAGGCATCATCAACAATAATAATCTCTTTTTCAAAACCATTGGGTAAAATTATTGTACTCACACTCTCAAGACACCTTAGAATAGTGTTTTGTTCATTATAAGCTGCTATGGTGATCGATAATTTCATTTGTCTTTACTTACCAGTAAATATGAGTGATTCTCGGTTAAAAATAATATATTTATTGCACAAAAATGTAACCATGGTTACGAACCCTATTGTAATCATTTGAGAGATAAAATACCAAAAATGGAAAAAGCTAATAAAAATGTGCATCAAAGTTACATTCAAAAAAAGAGATGAGATCGCAAGTAATGAATAAGAACTAACTTGGGAATGGGCCTGGTACATTGATCTATCACGAAAAGTCCAAAATTTTTGAAGAAAAAAAGCCGTAAAAGCTGAAACGCAAAAAGCGATCACCACGGCTTTTATATGCCCAAAATAAAAATGCTCAACTAGAAAAACGAGTACCCCTAATTGGACTACGGCGGCAAAAGCTCCAGAAACAATATATTTTATAATCAGTCTATAATCCTTAAATTGGGACACAAGAAAACTAAACATGAATGTTTATTGTACCATAAAATTTTAAACACCCATGAAAGAAATTATCCGTGTAGCTCTTCTTTCCCAAGTGTGTTTTCTAACCCAATTATAGGCACACGCAGACTTACTTCGAGAAAGACGCTCATTATTACAAGCTTTTTCTATAGCTTTTGCTAATTCTAAGGGATTGTCAGGCGAAACAAAAAAAACAGCCCGATCGTCAAAAAGTTCCATGATTGAAGGGATACTTGAAGCTACAATTGGCCTTTGACTTGCTGCGTACTCAAAAAGCTTCATGGGTGAAGTATAATATTTTGAAATTTTCTCCCTCGCGGTGTTGGGAAGAACTAAAACATCAGCGGCTTTCTGCCAAATTGGAATCTCATCGTGTTTTTTGTGCCCAGCAATTAACACTTGAGGATTATGGCTATATTTTTCTTTAAAATTCTCAATGTCTTTAGAGGTTCCTCCCACGAAAACAGCTAGGTATTCTGGGGGAAAATTAGCGGCGGCATCAGCAAGAGTACTAACACCCTTCCATCCGTATAAATGACCTGTGTATAAAGCAATTTTTTTATCTAGAGGAAGTTTCAGTTTATTGCGAGCTTCTTCTTTCGTTATTGGAATATCAAATTCTTCAATATCGACAGCATTATATTCGCAAAGAATCTTATCCCGAAAAAGACCAAAAATCTGTTCAATTTGATTGACTTTCCACATGTTTGTTACTAAAAGTTGTCGCACCTGACGAAAAAGCATTTTGTAAAAAAATAATTTTTGCTCCGGAAAATCATGCGTCTCATAAAATGTTCGCGGAAAATAGAAAGAACAGAGTAGAATAGGTAATGACTCGTTTGAATAAATAATATCTTGTTTACTGGCTTTAAAAAGTAAAAAGAAGAAAGAAGAAAGGGAGAAAATTACAAAGCTTATTTGGAAAGCAGTTTTTTGAAAAAAATGTAAACCTAGCAAATCCAAAGTGGGCAGATATACGATACTAAAATTTTCCCGAACATGATAATACGAATAAGGATTAACCATTTCTCTCTGCCTTCTCCTTGGAACAAGTAACGTCACAATGATCCCCTGCTTAGCAAATGACTCGCAACTCTTAGCGGTAAAAAGAGAAGCGGCTTTCTCACTCGGGAACCGTCCGTGAAAAATTAAAAAGATATTTTTCATTTTCTTCGACACCGAAAAAAGATTAGGTATTAAAAAGAGTCATGAAGTTTTTGGGCCAACAACCTTAGGGAATGTTTGGCGACAATGTAATTCTTCGACTCTACCCTTATCTCATCTGCTTCATTTCCCGACAGATTAAGAAGTAGTTGTAATTTTTCGGCCAAATTTAAAGGATCATTTTCTTTAAAAATTAGGCGAGTGTCAACCTCGGTCAACAAATTCTTATTGGAGGAAAGCGAAAGCACACAACAAGCCATTGCCTCAAAGATAGTTTTATCATACATTCCGTTCGGGCTCAAATTAACGAAGATCTGATGACTTCGGTAAATTTCTACTGTTTTTTCGTTTGGTACCCCGGGATAAAAAAAAATATTAACCGCGGCAGACTGTTTCAATGTTTGATAGTAAGCAAAGTCTTGCGGCTGTGGATTACCGTAAAAGTTGGCGATAAATTTAATTCCGTTTTTTTTCAAAATTTTCAGGGCTTCAATCAATATCTCTGGTCTCTTAACCGGTGCCATTCTGGATAAAAATAAAATTGAGTGAGGAATTTTTTTATCTCCTCTTCCGGGGTAAAAGAGGTTGGTGTCAATCCCCACCGGCATTAATTCAGTCTTCCTAAATTTAACTGTATAAGAGTATTTGGAAGTACAGAAAATTCTACTACAAAATAGAGCGGCTAAGTCAGTAATAAAGTTGCCAGCATGATGATTCCGCCATAAATATATTTTCTTGCCCAATATCTTCCATAATTTCCAGCCCAAAATTACATACTCCTGATTCATGTGGACAAACACTTTGTCGTAATTATTTCTTTCCGTCCAAATATATTTATAAAATCTCCAGATATACTTTAGTCTTGACCGACCAGTTTCTTTTCCCAATGAAAGTACACGAACATTTTTTGGTAAATCAAATTCCCCTTTTTGTAAACAGATAACAATAATTTGTTCGCAATGCTTAGAAAATTCCTCAATCCACCGATGAAAAAACCCCAAGATTGGATCATTGCGATCAACTTTTTGAGTTAAGATGAGTAATTTCATTGCTCCAATCTTTTTATCTCGTCTTTTATCAATCCAAGGACTTCCCTTTTTAATATCTTACGAGTAGCGACAAACGCATCATAAGGCAAAAGTAAATTGAGATCTTCAGAAATAATTTTTTCCGTTACTTGCTCGTCTATAAAATTAGTGAGATCTAAAAGAAATTTTTTCGTTTCCAAGCCAGTTCTTTCCTTTATGATACTGGCGTCGTATTCAAAACCATTCATAAAAAAATGGTGAACATCATAGATATCTCGCCCAGCGATGGTTCCGGTTTTTTCAAACCGACCCATCACGGCAATGAGTTTGTGAGCAAACATTGTTTCTCTGGTTTGACAGGTTAGAACACGGTCTATTTCCAGAAATCTTATCGGCGCGTATTTACTGGTGGAAAAGAGCGGGAAAGAAGCGTCTAATTTCAAAACCCTCCTTGTCGAATTGTCGTCGCCACGATATCTTAAAAAATATTGAATTCCTTTTTTGCTCTGGTCTTTTATGGTAAGACCAAGCTGTATAAACAGGATCTCAAGGGTTTGGCGAGTTTTTTCAATATGTTTTTCTGTGCCGGCGTAATCAAAATCTAAATCAACCGAAAACCGGTCAAGCCAGCCAAGCATTGAAGCACAGGTTCCACCCTTGAAAAACAGGACGCTGGCTAAGTACCGATCATCGGCAATTGCTTCAATAATTCGATAGAGCCATGCCTTATGAACAGCCTCTTTTCTATTTGGTACTATCATCATACTTTCAGAATTTAATACCCTTTATAACATATCCGACCGCATCAGCAATTTTCCTCACCTCATCCCACTGCATTAAAGCTGAATTTCCGGCATCAAAATATTTTCGGGGATTAAAATAAAGCATGTCGGCGACGGCCCGTGGAATGGAAGCAACGCGCACCCCATCTTTTATCTCTATTCCGGCATCATTGAAAAGAAAGAGGTCGCGCATTTTCCTTGATCTATAATGGGTGCCAGCAATAGAAAAATGTCTGGAAAATTGACTCACGATAGTAATCATCTGTGGCGGCTGATTCAAGATACCATTCTGATATAGCACTGACTCACAAGATACATAAGCTGGCGCATGAATAGCTTTGACACCCAAAAGAAAAGGGTTAATCTCCCCCGGCTTTTTGATCGCATACAGTCCCTTATAGACACGATAAATGAGACCATCCGCCACATATCTTGAGAGCGTCTTATTTAAAGTATTTTTATTGGTAATCCCCCACAAATTTGCCATATCGCTAGTATGAAAAACCACCTCGCCAAGGGCGGCAATTTGGGCAAGACGCTCACCTCCTGACCTCCTAATATCCCTGTTTTTTATACTCATATCGTTAATTTATCCTGTACTTATATGTACATGGTATTGTATCACACTTATCATAACGATTCAATAATTCCCTTGGCGACACTAGAATAATTTAGATCCACAATTCGCGCTCCCATTTCCCGAGCCACACCAACATCAGTCGAAACAATCGGACAACCGGCGGCATGCGCTTCAACCAAGGTCATGCCGTAACCTTCGTACCACGAAGTTACGAGGAATAGATCGCAAGTTTTATAATAAGAATAGAGAGTTTCTTGGTCAACCCACGGTTCGAAAACTATATGAGCTTGTATCCGCCAGCTGGCGGATTGTAGCTTTTTTTCTTCAGGTCCAGAACCAACAATCACCAACCCTATTCTCCTATTCGCGCGAATTAGAGGAGACATCGCATTGATAGCCAAATCAATATTCTTTTCTTTAGTCAAACGCGAAGCCATGAGAATAATTTTATCAAATTGCGGATATTTTTTATGCAAATCAACGGTAATTGGTGTATTTTTGATCTTTTCAATATCAACAAAAATTGGTTTGATATAAATTTTATCTTCGACAATTCCTAAATCGGAAACTAGATGATCTTTAATTCTCTGACTCACTACTCTTATCCTATCCGCTTTGGGTAACAAAAATTTTGATAAAAAATATCGGACCCTATTTTTCAATGATTCATATTGGAAATACGGACTCCCAATATCAGTGTGTATCTGAAGCTCCAGTTGAGCTCCTATAATTTTCGCCAAGCGTATAGCGATGAGGCCAGTCTCAAACGGATCTTGACCGGTAACTAGGTCGAACCTTCCCGGTGGCCGCCAAAATAAAGCCCTAAATCTAGTCAAACCAACATACTTGAGTTTCCCTTCAATTTTTAAATCTCGATCCATACCTAAAACAACGATAAACAACTCATCTAAACCTTTTGCATAACCAAGCATTCGATTATGAACCCCGCTTTTCGGTTCAAGAATCTTACGATCGGTTGATAACATTAATACTTTCATAATTCTAGAAACTCGTGCGCGATATCCGACCATAGATGGGTAAAATTAAAATTCTTAATTTTCTCCTTGATGATCTCGTAATTTTTCTCATCCGCTAGCCACTTAATCTTTGTTTCAATATCATCTGAATTATTTGGATCAACAAAAATGGCAACCTCTTTCAGCCGTTCGAATAAACCGTTTTCGTGGCTTAAAATAAAGGGTTTATTGTAACGAAGGGCATCTAAAATCAAGTTGGGACTGATGTCGCCAAGAGAAACTAAAATCACCGCGTAGCAACTTTTTATTTTCTCTAAAAATTTGTCATAGGGTAAAGTTTCTAAATCTAAGATCAACTCTGGATTTTTTTCTCGCGCGCGAGCAAAGGCTCGCTGTAAAATATCTAGATTCTTCCATTTCAACTGCCGCGTGCCACCGACAAAATTCTTCACGGTCGGGGCAACGGATGCTTCTTTCCCGCCGCAATAATTTTCAATAATCTTGGTTTTAGTGAGATTAAGTTGATAGGGCTCACGCCAAATCTGCCGCTGCCAGTCGGTGCTGAAGACAACTGTCGAGGCACGATTAAGTATCCAGCGGGTTAATTTAAAAATTATTTTTTCTTTGAGATTCCAGTCGTGTCGCGTGGTTTGATAGAAGTTGCGAAGCAAAACTAAGTCCCCTGTTCTCTCCACATAACTTTCCCATAAAAAGTCCCCGCCGGTGCGAATAATTACTTTTTTGTTAAATAACTTACTTGCCACAACCGCAGGCAAAGCCACACTAAATGTATCTAGAACTAAAACAAAATTAGCACGCGGTAAGACAAACAGAATTTTAAAAAAGTAAACTAAATGACGAATGAAACTCGGCAAACGACGCACGGCCGAGAATTTAATTACCTTAACTTCATGTCCGAGCCGAATAAATTCTTGCTCAAGATTAAAAGCATACTGCGCCGGGCCGCCGATGTCGGGCGGGTAAATACCGGTGGCGATAAGGATTTTCATGGGTTTAATAAGTGAGACATGGCGCGGGCGATGGTGTCCCAATTGTACTTATCTAACACCATTTGGCGAGCTCGGGCCACCACTTGGCTGACTAAACTTTCATTATTAGGGTCTAGTATAAATTTAATTTTCTCGGCTACATCTTGTGAATTATTCACTTCGCAAATCCAACCCGTTTGCCCTTGTTTAAGAAAATCGGGAATACCGCCGACCGCTGTCCCAACCACCGGCAAGCCCGCCGCCATGGCTTCGAGAAAAGAATTGCCTAATCCCTCCGATCTTGATGGTCGAACAAAAATAAGAGCTTGAGTCAAATACTCGACAACCTTGTTCGGCAGTACCTGACCCAAAAACTCAACCCGACTGTCAAGGTTAAACCTTGACATGAGTTGCTTAAGAGACATTTCTTCTTGGCCAGTACCCAAGATTTGAAGTTTAATGTTTTCTGGTAAAAACCTCATCGCTTCAATCAAAATATCCACCCCATTTTTCTTAACCAGCCGTCCCGTGTGAATAATTATTTTCTCTTTTCTCTTTTCCTGAAAGCTAGAACCTAAAAGCTGAAAGCTCCTCATATCAACTCCGTTAGGAATCACCGTAATCGGGCATTTCGCTCCCATCGCTTGCGCCCACGCACCGAGATAATTGGAGATCACTTGAATCCGATCAGCTAGTTGGAAAACTCGGAATAACCTCGGCCCCCAAAGACGCAAACGATACGCCCAACTATTTAGATCATCGCCTTCTTGCAAAGTGAGTAGAAATGGCACGGACGGAAATCGGCGTTTGAAGAGTGCCGCCGCCATCCCCGCTTGATTGGCCATAATCGCCCAGACTAGATCATAATTTTTAGTTTGATGCTGTCGGGCAGCGCGGCGATAAGCCCAAATTGGATAAAAATATTTAGACCAAAAATTGCGAACATCGGCACTGACAATTTCAAAATCAAACTCCGGCAAGCGATCGGTAATTTCTTTTACCGCGACTTCCGCTCCGCCAATAAACGGCAAATAAGCCAAAGAAAAAATTAGAATCCGCGGACGGGTCATGTCATTTTTATTTTGTCTGCAAAAGATTTTCGAGCACTTCCCTCGGCACTTCATCTTTTTTCTGCGCGGGTGATGGCTGAATGGGCGACATTTTTGGCGCCTTCGACATAATTTTTTCGAGCGAGTGACGAAGTTCTTCTTTGGATTTGACTTTCTCCGTCTCGCTCACCACCTTCCGACCGCTACTGCCCGGCATCGGCCGAAGCGCGGCAAGCGATACAGCTAAGCGCGGTGGTGGTACGGAGTTAGGAGCTGGATAACTGTTTGTCTTCACATTTGATTTGAGAGTTTGAACACTCGGTGGCGGCGATGGTAAGGTTGGTTGGGAAGCGCCCGGACTACTCCCCGGTCTCGCCACCGGAACCCCCGCCTCACTGTGCCATTTCGCAATCTCTGCCTCCACGGCGGCGCGCGGCTCGGCGTAGGTTCGCCGCGAGTACTCGATAATCTCGGCGCGGCGGGAATCTTGGAGCAAGGGTAACGGAGGCAAAGTCACAGCCGAGAAGGGTGGCGACCCAATCCCGTCGATCATCAGAGTTAGATAGAGTTGATAGAGACCGAGGTTGACAATGTCCTCTTTGGTAAAAGTTGGGAAAAATATTTTTTCGAGCACTTCGGCGTCAAAAGGTCCAACGCGGAAAGTGACAATGCTTCCGACATTGCCGAAGACAGCCGCTCGCACTTCCTCGGCCATCTGTTCAATGTATTGATGAGCAATAGTCAACGACAATTTATACTTTCGGGCTTCGGATAAGATGTTGGCGAAAGATTCATTGGCGAAAGATTGAAATTCATCAACGAAAAAATAGAAGGGCGGCAAGGTCCTAATTTCCGCGCCGGAGAGATTGGCGCGCGACATCGCGGTGAGATAGAGTTTGGTAATGAGCATCGAGCCGATCAAGTTAGCATTTCCCTCACCCATTCGCCCCTTCGACAAATTAATAATGAGGATTTTCCGCTCGTCCATGATCCGGCGGAAATTAACGGACGACCGCGGTTGACCGATGATGTTGCGGATGAGCGGATTGGAAGTGAATTGGCCAACCTTGTTTTGAATCGCTGGCACGGCCTCGGCCGCCATCCGTTCGGTGTATTTAGCAAACTCGTCCACCCAGAAGGAGCGGACGCCCGGGTCGGTGACATTATCCACCACCTTCTTTCGATAATCCTTGTCCGAGAGCATTCGATTGACACCAAGGAGAGTTGCCCCGGGGTATTCTAGGAGAGCGAGCAGAGTGTTCTGAAGAATGTATTCCATTCGCGCCGACCAAGCGTCTACCCAAATTTTCTTAAAGGCGCTCATAAGACCGCTCGACACGAGATGCCGTTGATCCTTACCCACATCTTCGAGGACATTGAAAGAGATCGGGTGTTCGAGATCGAAGGGCGAAAAATAAATAACATCTTTAATCCGTTCCGGCGGGACATAATCGAGCAGTTTATCCGCCGTCCCGCCGTGCGGGTCCATGAAGGCGATCCCGTGGCCATTCTGGATATCTTGAATCGCCATATTCTCGAGAACGGTGGACTTACCCATACCAGTTTTCCCAATCACATAGACATGCCGTGAACGATCTTCATCTTTAATACCAAAGCGCGTCCGCTTGGCGCGAAAATCCGTCTCGGCGAAGTAAGTCACCCCCGGCTTCATCCCTTCAGGCATAGTGATTCTATTATACCTCCTAATTTTATTTTGGTCTCAAGGTGGGAAAGTAGATGACTTCGCGGATGTTGGTCTGGTCAGTGAGAAGCATAACGAGGCGGTCAACACCGATGCCGACGCCGGCGGCGGGCGGCAAGCCGTACTCGAGAGCTTCGAGGAAATCTTGGTCTTTAACTTGGGCTTCACTATCCCCCGCCACCTTGGCCGATTCTTGAGCGGCGAAGCGCTCGGCTTGATCCAGCGGATCGTTCAATTCCGAAAATGCTTTAGCAATCTCGAGGCCGCCAATTACGAGTTGGAAAGCGTCAACGAGTCCGCCAGTTGGCGGAAGATTGTCGGGGTGAAGTTTGGCGAGCGGCAGGGCGTTCTTCGGGTAATCAATCACAAAAGTCGGTTGAATCAATTTCGGCCGACAAACTTTCTTATAAATATAATCCAAGACCGTCTCGCGGCTAGCGCCGGCGGGTAAAGTGATCGCGAATTGCGCGGCCTTGAGCGTGAGTTCGCGGAGATCAACCGTTTCTGGATTAGTAATCAGGGCTTGCCGTTTAAGGAGGTCGAAATAAGTAATGACCTTAAACGGCTCGCTGAAATTGATGACTTGCGTATCGAAAGTTAAACGACTCGCTTTAGCGATCTTAACCACCAGTTTTCTCACCAACTGCTCGACGAACGCTCGTTGCGTCGAGGCCTCACTGTAAGCGGCGTAAAATTCGAGCATAGTGAATTCCGGATGATGCGTGGCGTCAATGCCTTCATTCCGGAAACAGCGCGAGAGTTCATACACCCGCGGGAAGCCACCGACGAGCAGACGCTTGAGATAAAGCTCGGGGGAAATACGGAGGTAAAGCGGCAGATCAAGCGCCGCGTGATGCGTCTGGAAGGGTACGGCGCTCGCGCCGCCGTAGAGGGGTTGGAGAATTGGTGTCTCAACTTCTAGGTAGTCGGCGGCGTTGAGGAATTCCCTCAAACTCGTGATGATCGTCGAGCGAGTCAAGAAGCGTTGTTTGACACTTATGTCCATCAAGCTGTCGAGGTAACGCCGGCGGAAGCGTTCCTCGATGTCAGTGAGACCATGCCACTTGTCCGGTAAAGGTCGGAGGGCTTTGGCGAGGATCTGCCAATTATCGGCGAAAAGCGTCCGCTCTTCTCGCTTCGTCAGACCGAGATGCCCGGTGACACCAATAAAATCGCCGCGATCAATGGTTTCAATAAACAAATTGAAATCAGCTTCGCCGACCGCGTCCGATTTGAGTAAAGTCTGAATTCGCCCTGTCCCATCATCGAGATCAACGAAACACAAGGCACCCTGATGTCGAAGCGCGAGTACTCGCCCAACAACGGTTAGTGGTTTGCGTCGCTTGACGAGCGTCGGGAAACGGCGTAGGAGGGCAAAGATCGTGATATCTTGGCCGGTGCTAATGGGATAAGGATTGCGTCCCGCCGCGCGGAGTCGGGCGAGTTTCTGGATCCGTTCATGACGCAAATCATCAAGGGAGGCCATTCTTTAAGTGAGACGGACAATTTCGTAAGTTATCTTGCCCTTGGGCGTCAAGACGGTCACACTGTCGCCCTTTTTCTTCTTGAGCAAACTCGAGCCGAGCGGCGAGAGATAGGAAATTTTGCCAGCCAAAACATCCACTTCCTCGGGGCCGACAATCTGATATTTAGTTTCTTCGTTACCATCCCCTTTTTTTACCACGAGCGTTGAGCCGACTTCCACTTGTGAAGTATGGTGGAGGGAAATGATTTGAGAAATTTTAAGAATGGCCTCGAGCTGGGTAATCCGTTCTTCGGTGTTCGATTGCTCCTCCCGCGCGGCTTGATATTCGGCGTTCTCAGATAGATCGCCGAGCGACTTGGCGAACTCAAGGCGCTCGGCGATCTCACGGCGTTTGGTCTTCTTCAAATCAGTGAGCTCACGCTGGAGCTCATTGTACTTCTCCTGGCTCAAATAATGTTTCTCTAGTTCCATAATTCCGACCATCATAGCTTGCTTCCCAAGGGGAGTCAAACACCCCCCTTTAGCCACTTGAAACTGTTACCAAGCGGTCCACGGTTAGACAATAAAT